>CALUYN010000006.1 GCA_944325025.1 Candidatus Gastranaerophilales bacterium
TAACAGGGGGTAGAAATGCCGGAAGATTTAATAGAAAAAAAATCAAATTTTGACTTAACTTCAAGAAGTGCTTTTTCAAGAAATGATGAAGTTTTTACATCACGTTCTTATGCAGCGCTTTTAGCAAAGAATATTATTCCGTATTCTCACAGAAAACTTGCTGATAATTATATTATTATCAAAAAGGTATTTAAATTTCAGGCGGTTATGCCGAGAATTACAAATACTGAGAAACGACTTCTGGCTAAATATGATTTTAATACTCTTGAATACACAACAGTCAAGCAAATGTATGAAGAGCTAGCACTGTTGCAAAAATGGTCAATGTCTGCTGATGAAAATTTGAAAAAAGATTCTGATGAGATTTTAGAAATAAGAACAAAAGAATTAAAATTTATTGTTGCAAACAGCTATGCAAATATTTCAAATGAAATATACAAAGGTTATTTAGCACTTGAAAGTTACTTCACAGAAATAAGCAAATACAATGATTAGGATACATTAAAACATTGATTGACACACGTATGAATAAGTGTATAATGTATCTATGAAGTACTTAGAAGAATCAAATAAAAATTTGATAAGTCTGCGAACAAGTTTAATCGCTGTTGTTGCACTTTTAACGGGCGGGATAGTAGGTATTGTTATTACTGATATTAATACTATTTTAAAAGTCTTTTTACTTATATTTGGTATATATTTTGAAATATTATTTATAAGTAATATTATGAATATGAATAAGGAGATTATTAAAAATATAGGAGTTATGAAAGATGACATTAAATGATATTGTTTCAATAACCGGAATTATTATTCTTGGTATAACTGGTATATATTTTAATTACAAATTTAATCAAATAGGTAAAGATAACGACTGGTCATCTGCGAAAAGTAAGAGATAAGTAAGGATGCTTATTCATTGATTGTTGCTTTTATAATTTTATAAATTGTTTCTATTTTTTGTCTGTCCTTGAGGTTTTGAACATCTGAGATAATTTCATTAACCAAATCTTCCTGCGGTTTAATATGATCAACTGCAAACAATTCAGAGCTTGATACATTTAATACATCTAGAATTTTTTCAAGAGTATCGGCTGTCAAAAAGTTTTCGCCAGTTTCTATTCCGCTAAGTGTACGCGGAGCTATATCAATTTTTTCGGCAAATTGTTCTTGTGTTAATCCATTTTTTAATCTTAGCCTTTTTATTTTAGCCCCTAATTGTTTTTTTATATTCATGATATTTAACCTCTAATTTATTTTAAAAGATAACTTTAAGTATCAAAACGAGATTAAACTGCTGAAATATGACGTATTTTTCTATAAAATCTCAAATAAACGATAAAGATATTACGAAATGTAAACCTTGTAAATAGCTGATATATCTGTTATATACAAAATATATGAAATTTAATATCATATTTTATGCAATTTATGATATTAAAATGTTTTTATAAAGATGTAAGATGTGCAATTGCAATTAAGACAGGTACAAATAACTGATATTAAGAAAGGAGATTTATATGGGTGAACCTTACATGAAAAAAATTTTGGGTGGAGTCGAATTTAACTGGAATCAGGTTAAGGCCGCTAAAGTTAGAAAAAATCAAGATGGAGAAAGAATTTATACAATTGAATTTAAAAGCGGCGTCAAGGTGGAATATCCTGAACAAAATAACGGTGCAATACAGTCACGTGAACTAACAATGTGGCAGTCTTTGGATCATGATACAGAAACTCTTTTATATGATATAAAAGGTGCTCAGGTTCATGGAACTAAGAAGGATGATTTAATCAAAGGTGAAAATATTGAGAACTGCACTATTAATGTTTCTGGCGATAATAATGATGACCATGTAGAAATCACAAATTCTTATTTCGATTATGATGACTATAACGAAAGCAAAAATAACACGGTCATATTAGGAAACTCAGATACCGCGCAGTTAGATGAAACAGTAGATACATCTGATATGGATGAAGCATCAGCAGACAATTATTCGAAGGAAATTGAAGGCCCCGGAATTGATAATACATTCTAAATACTTTATTAATAAATGATAAAAATCCTGCGGATTGATTAATCCGCAGGATTTAACTTTTTGAAAATTTAAACTTTTAACTTACGCTTCAGCTGATGTTTCTTCTGCAGGAGCTTCTTCGCTAGCAGCAGCTGCCTCAGCTGCTTTTGCTTCTTCTTCAGCCTTAGCTTTTGCTTCGGCTTCCGCAGCAGCTTTTGCCTGAGCTTTTTTAGATAATTTTACAGTTTCTTTTTTTACGTAATTTAATGTACCGTCATCGTTGCAGTTTTTGATTAGGTAAGCAACGGTTTCAGTTGGCTGTGCACCTTTTTTTACCCATTCCAAAGCAGAAACTTTGTCTAATTTCATAACTTTAGTTTTAGGATTGTAGTGGCCTAATTCCTGAACCGGTCTGCCTTCGCGTTTTGTAGTTGAATTAATTACGATAATTCTGTATGTCGGGTTTTTCTTTGCACCCAATCTTTTTAATCTGATTTTTAACATTTTAAAATTTCCCTTATTTTTATGTAACCGTCGGGATGTCATCCAACGCAGCCGCCGCTTTGGCTGTCATTCCCTTGAACAAGGCTAAGAGGAATTGCCCTATTCCATTTTTATCAAATCACAAAAACTTTTACTAATCAAGACTTGATTAAGAAAACATAATAAATATTGTAATAAGACGATAAGACGTTAAGGCGATAGGACGTTAAGTTCATTACGGTGCGCTAAAGCGCACGTAAAAATTCAATAATCTGCACTTAATGAAACAGCAGCAAAGCGGATGCTGTTTGAGCGGTAATGCGGTTGCGGATCAAGTCCACAATGACGAAAAATATAGCGAGTTCATCCGCTCGGGTTGAATTTAGTGCAGATTAAACGGTCAGCGTGTTTCTTTTTCTTATCCAATATTCTTTTTCTTTTCATCGCAAAAAAGAAAAAGAATATTTGGTGCGGGGTGCGGGGACGCATAGTTCCCGCATAAAAAAATAAACCCTCTCCCTTAATCCCTCTCCCGAGGAGAGGGAAAGTAAATTTTTACGTGCGCGAAGTGTACAGTAATGACTTATTCACCTATTTACTTATTCACTTACAATAATTGTAAACAATTTGAAAAATATATAAAAATCAGTATAATGAATGCTATGGAAGGTTTGGATACAACACGGCTTGACGAACTTAAAAGCAGAGTTAAAAATAAACTTGAGGAAACAGAATTATTTACTTATAAAGGCAGCGTTTCAAAACTTTTGGGGCTGACTGTAGAAGTTAAGCTGCCGGGTCTTAAAGTTGGGGATTTATGTTACATTGAAACCAAAGACGGACGGAAAAAACCGGCAGAAGTTCAGGCTTTTAAAGGGGAAGCAGCTCAGCTTTTGCTTCTTTATGACGGCGAAGGTATAGGTCAGGGCAGCCTTGTGACATCGACCGGTAAACCTATTATTATTCCTGTTGGAGATTTTCTTCTCGGCAGATTGATTAACCCTATGGGAGAACCAATTGACGGAAAACCTCTGGATACGACCGGCGCAACATGGCGTGCAGTTGAAGGACCGCCGCCCGGGCCTTTTGAAAGACCTATTATTACTGAAGTTTTTTCAACGGGTGTAAGGGCAATTGATAGTTGTATGACAATGGGCTGCGGACAGCGTTTAGGATTGTTCGCGGGTTCCGGTGTCGGTAAAAGTACGCTATTGGGTATGATTGCAAGAAATTCCGATGCTGATGTAAACGTAGTTGCGCTGATTGGAGAACGCGGACGTGAAGTTAAAGAGTTTGTCGAAGATGCACTTGGCGAGCAGGGTATGGCAAAATCCGTTCTTGTATGTTCGACGGGCGATCAACCGCCTCTTATTCGTCAAAAAGCTTTGCTTACTGCAACTGCTGTTTGTGAATATTTTAGAGATCAGGGCAAAAAAGTTTTTTTAATGACTGATACGGTAACCCGTTGTGCAATGGCGGGACGTGAAGTCGGCTTGTCACTTGGGGAACCGCCTACAATGAAAGGTTATCCCCCATCTATTTTTTCGTGGCTGCAAAAAGTTCTTGAACGTGCCGGAAACAGTCCTAAGGGGTCAATCACCGCTTTATATACGGTTTTGATGGAAGGCGATGACATATCAGACCCTATTGTTGATATTGTAAGAGGTATTGTTGACGGTCACATTTTCCTTTCGAGAAAAGTTGCTGAAATGAACCATTATCCGGCCATTGATGTTTTGGGAAGTATTTCAAGGCTTATGTCATCAATTGTTACGCCTGAGCACAGGGAAGCTGCCGGAAAAATGCGCGCACTTATGGCTCTTTATAGGGAAAATAAGGATTTAATTGATGTCGGCATGTATCAGCCCGGAACAAATCCGCGTCTTGATACGGCAATTGAGATGATGCCTAAAATAAATGCATTTTTGCAGCAGAGGACATCGGATATTGTAAGTATGGACACAACAATAAGCACACTTATTGATATGATGAAAGATGTTCAAATTTAATATCTGTTTGTGGTACAATTTCTCTGAAAGGAAATATTTAATTATGAATTTACCGCAGAATGTCGTCCCCGCTTTATTAATTACCCTGTTTGCAGGTTTGTCTACTGCAATAGGCGGTGCTATTGCTTTTATTGTAAAAAAAGATAATCTGAAGGCACTTTCTGTAGGGTTAGGATTTTCTGCAGGTGTTATGATTTTTGTTTCCTTTATGGATATGATTCCCGAGGCAGAGAAACTCTTGTCGGTGAATTTTCCTAATACCTCTCAGTGGCTTGCTTATGCAGGGTTTATAATAGGTTTGATTGTCGCAATTTTAATCGACTATTTTTTACCTGATCATATTGATACAGATGATGTTTTGCACCCCGATGAACCGTCAAGACGTGATTACAAGATTAAACGTGCCGGTATTTTTACGGCAATTGCAATTTGTGTTCATAACTTCCCTGAAGGTATTGCAACATTTTTCACTACAACTCAAAATATAACACTGGGGCTTTCTGTGGGGATTGCGATTGCAATCCATAATATTCCGGAGGGTATTGCTGTTGCTCTGCCTATGTATCATGTGACCGGCAAAAAACGTTATGCAATGCTTTATGCTGCATTGTCAGGAATTACCGAACCCATAGGAGCACTTGTCGGAATGTTTATCTTTGGCCTGTTCCTTCCGCAGGCATTGATTGGAGTTTTAATGGCTGCTGTTGCAGGTATTATGATATACATTTCGTTTGATACATTATTACCTCTTGCAAAGGAATACGGCGATTGGCACCAGTCTTTGATAGGTATAATTTCAGGTATTTTAGTAATTTGGGTCAGTTTAATTTTAATCGGCGGTTAGTATGGTAAATTTGTCAAATTTATTTGATATCGGAAGGAATTTATATGCACTGCCTGCATACTGCAGCAGAAGCGGGATTGCTCCAATTCCTTTGCGTTACTTTTTTGAATTGACTTACAGGTGCAATCTTCAATGCCCCTATTGTTATGTAGGGGATGACAGAAAAAAAGATGAACTAACTACTGATGAGTGGTTTAAGATAATTGATCAAATTCCGTGGTATTCATTTGTCACGCTTGTCGGCGGAGAACCTTTAATAAGAAAAGATTTTATTGATATTCTGATGAAAACATCTAAAAAAACATTCGGGAAACTTAACGTAGTTTCTAACGGTATTTTGATTAACGATGAAATTATCGACGCTTTTATAAAAAGCAAAATGATGCTTTTATCAGTTTCCCTTGACGGCTATGGCAAAAACCATGATTTAAACAGGGCAAAAGACGGTATCTGGGATAAGATTATGAACAATTTTGATAATATGAATTCCCGTAAAAAACGTCCGATGGTTGATATTAAAACAATTGTTCTTGAAAATAACCTTGATGATTTAGTCAAACTTTACAAAATGTGTGATGAAAAGAAGTTTAACTTTTTATCAATTTCTTTTTTGAGAAACAATAATTTGAAGCAAAATTCTGTTCTGTTTGATAGTTTTGTTCCTGCCTTTAATGCAAACTATCCTATACAAAAATATTTTGATATGGAGCATTTTAAGGAAGTTTATAAAGAACTGATGAGTTTAAGCAAAAAATCAAATGTAAAAATAAGATTTTCTCCAAAATTTGAGTATGCAAACAATCCGCTTGCTAAAATTGAAGAATTTTTTAATACTCCGGAGAATAAACCTGTGTCAGAGATTTATAAACCCTGCATGTATCCGTATTCCAATATGATGATAAATCCGCAGGGAGATGTTTATCCGTGTCTTTCTCAAAAAATCGGCAATGTAAAAGATATGCCGTTAAAGCAGGTTTTCAATCTTCCGCATTACAGGTGTTTCAGAAAAAATCTGAAAGCCGCAAAGGTTTTCGGCGCCTGTCAGATGTGCTGTGAACTTTGTGTTAAGTAAATTTTTACCCATGAAAGCATGGATATAAATTCATGCATATATAATCGTGGACTTTTATAATTTTTAAAATACGTTATACTGAAAATGTGGTTAAGGTTCACGCCCAAAGATGGCAAAATTGTTTACCACACAAGGGGATAGTAGTATGGGATATATTCACTGCTGCGGTACTCTGCACAGGACAAAGTCTTATCGTCTTGTTCCGCAGGAAAATTTTGTTCTGTGCGAACTTGACTATCTTGCAAAATGTCCTGTGTGCGGGCATACCGTTGTACAGCTTACAAGAATTGACGATAGTGATAATATTTCTATTGTCAGGAAAGTTAACAAAAAAGCAAAAAATTTTTTTAAAAAATTGAAAAATTATATTTTGTATGAAATTCGTTCAATTAATTATAACAAGATAAATACCGGGAAATTTTATCTTAATTATAACGAGTTCGGTGTGAAAAAAAGATGTTATTCAAACTTGAGAACATTAAAAATCGGACTAGCTGAAAATAAAGATCTAAAATTAAATCCTTAAAATTATCTTACTCTCCGGGCGGATTACCCGCCCTCTTTTTTTTTGAACGGAAATATTATGAATGAAATTTGGATATTTTTTAGTACGCTGAATGTAAAATTTGAAATGAAAAGGGATTATAAAGAATGCTACTATCTCCAAGAGAAGAAAAAGTATTATCTTTGGTTGCACTTGGGTACTCCGATAAACAAATAGCCGCTAAATTAAATATATCGTACGGAACAGTAAGAAATCATATTGATAAGGCTGTGTTAAAGCTGAATGCCCACAACCGGACACATGCAGTTATGATTTACAAATTTATGAAAAGGGATTGGTTAGAAGAATTTTATGAAGCGAATAATAATACACTGGAGTGCAGGAGGATATTATCCGACTGACTATGAAAAAGAACATTATCATTTTTTGATTGATAAGGGTGGTCTTATTCATAACGGAAAATTTAAACCCGAAGATAATGAGATTTGCCGTGTAGGAAAGTATGCCGCTCATACAGGAGGCGGTAATACAGGTAGTATTGGTGTTGCTTTTTGCGCAATGGCAGGTTTTAAAAGCAGAAATTCTGCGGGCAATTATCCGATATTAAAAAAACAGTTTGAAAGCGCTGTGGAATTTTGTGCAAAACTCTGTAAAAAATATAATATTTCAGTTAGTCCGCAAACTGTTTTAACTCATTATGAATTCGGGGTGAAAAATCCGAAAACAACATCGGCAGGAAAAATTGATATTATTTATCTTCCGCCTTACCCGTGGGTTGCGCAGGATGAGGTCGGCAGTTTTATTCGTTCAAAAATCAAATGGTACATGTTGAAAGGGGTATAGCTTATGGAAGTATCTTACTATAATTTATCAGGCGGCATAAATCAGTCTTTAACAAAAACTGAACTCGGCCTTGATACTAAAAAAATTTACTGGTCTGATTCTAAAAATATTGAAATATTCCAGAACAGAGGCATTATAAGGCAAAACGGCAATTCGATATTTCTTAACGCAGAAGAAGAAATTACAGGTTTAGCAGAAATGTCAGCTTATGATAAAAGCAAACTTGTTATTACAACTGTTTCCGGAAAAATTTATATTTATGATGAAATTAGCGCTCAAAAAACATTAGTATCCAAAACTTTAACCGGTATAAAACCTGTATTTTTAAATTTCTTGAACGGGATACTCATAATGACAGAATCTGACGGATTGTTTTATATCAAAAACAATAGCAGCTATGATGTCGTAGATTGTAATTTAAAAGATTTGTCCGACAATGTTTTAACAGGCGGTGTTCTTGCAGTATATAAAGGAAGAGTCTGGATTGCAAAAGATGCTACAATTTATTATTCTGCGCTTGGAACTTACGATGATTTTACAACTGAAAATGACGCCGGATATATAAATGAATTCCATACAGACACAGGTTCTATTACGGCTTTGAAAATGTATAAAGACTATCTTGCAATTTATAAAAAAGACAGTGTTTATCTTTTGACCGGAACGAGTCCTGAAGATTTTGCAATTACTTTATTTGCTAATAAAGGAGCTGTTGCATCTCAAGGGATAATAAATGTTGAAAATAAACAATACTTTGTAAGCAACGGGATTTTTGCACTGGAACAGGTCGGAGAATTAAACCAAATTCAGCTTGGAAGCGAAATATCCTTGAAAATTAAGGAAGAATTTTCGCTTTTTGGAAAACTTGAAAATACAATTTGTCTGCACTATGAAGCAAAGAGCCAGATGTGGTATTTCTTCCCTTATGCAGATGATGAATATTTTCATACAATCTGGATTAATGATTATGTAAATAAAGCCTGGTATAAGCGTGTGGTTCCGCAGGATATTGTGACAGCCTGTATGTATAACGGAAATGTTTATACTGCAGACAGCTCAGGCAATATTTACAGAGAAGATTTCGGCACTACATTTAACGGGCAGGTTATAGAATTCATGTGGAAATCTCCGTTTCTTGCGATATCTAATGCCCATCATAGAAAAATGATTGATGAATTTTATTTTCTTCTGGATACCGAGAATGACAATGATTTTAATTTCTCAGTATACAAAGATTATGACAGTGAGGTTGAAGATGACCCTGAAAGAATTTATTCAGTCCATGCAGAACATTTAATATGGGCAGATGAAACTACATCTGACAGTCTGCCCTGCCACTGGGCAAACGATAATGAGAACTATCCTGTTTGGCCTGTTAACAAAGATACTCTTGAAAAAGCAGAAATTTCAGAAGCTAATTATTCAATTCAGCTTTGTGTGTCAGGAGAAAATTCTGGCCAGTCATGCGCTATTATCGGGCTTCAATTCAGAGAAATATATAATGATGATTAATTTTGAATATTTGCACTACTCATATTTACACTAGTTTAACAAAAGAAAGGAAACGAAAAATGGCAGAAGAAACAGCTTATTCCGTATTTATTCCGGAAATTTGGAGCCAAAAGTTAAATTACATGCTCACTAAAGAGTGTGTTATGCTCCAATGTGTTAACAGAAACTGGGAAGGTGAAATTAAAAATCAGGGCGATAAGGTAAAAATTATTCAGCCAGCAGATGTTACAATTTCAACTCTTGGCACAGATACACTTGAATACAAAGAATTGGCTCCAACTTCAATGGATTTGGTTATTGACCAGAAAAAATTCTTTGCATTTAAAATTAATGACGTTGCGCAGGTTCAGGCAAATACTGATATTATGGAAGCTCATTTGAGAAATGCAAAAAAAGCGATTGAAGAAGTTCAAGATGCTTATCTGCTTTCATTGCACAAAGATGTAACTGAAGCTAATACAGTAGGAACAGAAGCTGCGGCAGTTACTCTTGATAAAACAACAATTTATTCAAAATTTGTAGAACTTGCTCTGTGTTTGAAAAATTCGGATGCAGTATCTGCAGGTGTAAGACCCTGGGTTGTGATTAACCCGACAGTTGAATCTTATCTGCTTCAAAGTTCTGAATTTATCAGCGCTCACAATGTGGCTGATAAAACTTTAAGAGAAGGTGCAATCGGCAGAATTGCAGGCATGGATGTACTTGTAAGCACAAATTTAACTGATGTTTCAGGAAAATACTATGTTCTTGCAGGTACAAATGAGGCTATTACTTTTGCATCTCAACTGGCAAAAATCGAAAGTCTTAGAGATCAAAGCAGTTTTTCTGATTTAGTCAGAGGCTTATATTTATACGGAGCAAAAGTTGTTCAGCCGAATGCATTAGCTAAAATGATAGTTACTGCTCCAACAAGCGGTTCATAACAGCTGCTTGCTTCCTTATACCCCGAATGCATCTTCGATAATTGTTTCGAAGATGCATTCTTAAAAAAATGAGGTAAATTATGTTTGATAAATTAAAAGAAACTATTAAGGAGCTTGCAAAAACTGCTGTTGTTAAGGCTGAGAAAGCTCTTGGAAGCCAAAAAGGACAGGAGAAAAAGGATATGGCTATAAAGTATATAGTAGACCATATTCCTGTGTTTGCTCCTTTAAAACCGTTAATTTCAATGTTTTTATCATCTTTTATAGATGATGCGGTTGAATTTGCGGTGGAATATATGAAAAGTGAGGTATTATGAATACTATAAATAACAATGAAAATATTTTATCCTCTGCCGGCAGTCAAACTGCGGCATCAGCAAAACAGCCTTCACTACACGATGCTCAATCAGTGAAACAAATGGCTTTAAATGATATTCAGTTAATCGAAAATCTTGTACAAACAGGTGCTATGACGCAAGAACAAGGACAAAATTTAATGAATTATGTAACTAAAAAGGCGTTTGAAAAGTACACATTATGTCAACAGAACAGTCAGAACCCTGTTATGACACAACAAGCTTCCGTTCCGCCTCAAAATACTCTTGCAGCTTCTGCTGTCCCTGAGTTTTTTGACAAAGACGGGAGGGCTGATGTTTTTGATTATTTGAAAAATTCAAATGCCGCATTTGATGAGGATGAAATCTCTAAAATATCAGCTCTTGTTGAAAAAATTGAAAATACAGCAATAGAAAGATATTTGAGGGAAAAAGAACACGAAAAAACATTAAACAGCGAAAATGAAGCTGCCAAGCAAAAATTGCGTGCCTATGCACAAAATTCTGCCTCGGACGGCAATAAGAATTTGGTTTTTACTCGTGAACAAATCGGCAAAATGAGTGGTGCAGAATTTGCTAAGTACGAACGTATGATTATGGACCAACTAAGAAAAGGTCTTATAAAATAGCAAAATTCAAAAATCTTTTAAGGGAAAACAGTCTTTTTAGACTGTTTTTTCTTAAAAGTTATGAAAGGGAATTTATGAATTATTTGGAACTTATAAATAAATGTCTTGTAGAGTTGAATTATAAGCAGGTTAATGCTTTTTCAGAACTCACAAAAAACGACCATAAAAAATTGAAAAATATTTTAAATATTGTCAACACTGATGTGTGCGGATCTGACAGATGGAATTTTTTAATCCGCAGGAAAACAGTAACTTTACCTGCAAATACAGGTGAAATTGATAATACAATAGATGGCCGAATAGAAACAGTAATAGTTGATGGAGCGAAATTTGAATATTATGCAGACTTTGAAACATTTTTTGTTAACTCTCAGCCTCAAAATACGTATAGTTTGTTTAATGATAAGATTTTGTTTCCTGTTTTTAACAAAGACAAAACTTTAGAAATTTTATATTATACAAAAAATTGTGTAATTACTTCACAAGGCGAAGAAAAGCTTTTGATGGAAAATGAAGATGACTCTTCGTTAATCCCTGAGCCTTACGCTGAGCCGATACTTGTTTACGGAGCATGTATGAAATTAAAAGGCAACCCTGAGCATGTTCGTTTTAGTTACTGGTACAGTATGTATAAGGAAGCTCTGATGAATTTACGCTCAAGGGTTTCTCCGAGCATTGATGATGTGCCGTATGTGAGGATGTTCAGAAGGTAAGGCAGGTACATGTAAATGCAAGTTTTGATATGCAGAAATGCATAGGTCAATATAAATCTTAACTTAATATCATAAGCATTTTTGCATAATCGTAACGAATATGGAAGCCGGCTTTGCCGGCACAAAAAAAACAGGAAGTTTAAAATTCATTTTCCCCTCCTGTTAAGATTTACACTAGCCGAAATATAAATAGCATGTTTATTATACAATTTTTTTTCAAAAAACACAAATTATACGAAGATTTGTAACGAAAATACATAATTGAACAAATTTAAAAGACCGATGAAAAAATTAACTAACCAACAGAAAAAATTTGTTTTGGAATATATAAAATCACTTAACGGAGAGCTTTCAGCCCAACAAGCAGGATACAGAGCCAAAGATTTAAAAGCTGCTGCAGCAGAACTTCTGGCAAAAGAGTCAATTATTCATGAAATTAAATATCAACTAAAAAAACAGATAGAATCTCTCAGGGTAAATAAAGGTTATGTCATCCAAAAACTGCTTCAAATTGCGGAATTTTCTCTTGAAGAAGAAGATATTCTTGATAAAGAAGGATGTTTTACCGGTAAAAAGAAACTCAGGGATACATCTGCAGGACTGAAAGCTCTTGAAAGCCTGTGCAAATATTTGGGATTTACATCAAATCCGGATGAGCAGGAATATAAACAGGCAAAAATTATTACAATTTCCAATCTTGATGACAGCAAAATTTAGTTAAAAGGAGAAATTCTTATGAAGAATACTGACGCAGAAGAAATGCTTTTAAACAATACATCTTTGGATGAATTAATTAAAATGCGGATAGAAAAAGAATTTATGGACGATTTAAAAAAGTCAAAGGAAAAACCTAAAAAGAGGGAATACACAAATATTAAAGATGTGCCTAAAGACAGGATTTTTTCTAAATGTTCTGTATTCCGCTGTTTTAACAGAAATACAAAATGCGAAACTTTTATAAACGGAATTCAAGCGGATGCACTTTTGGGAGTTCAGGATACAGTAAGAAAAAAAATTCTGCAAGGTGAATTGAGTGCGTATATAGCTGATGATTCTTATATTAAATTTGAGAAAGCTGTTTTTTAATAATGACTACATTTATATCACCTTTTGCAAAACCTGCGTATTTTGAGCAGGCTTTGTTTTTATATGTAAAATATTCCGGGTTTCTGGACGATGATTATGCTTTAAACGGCATGTCAGTATATGAATATTTTTATAATCTTGTTTTAAAAACGCAGCCGTTTTTCTTTGTGATTGTAGAAAATGATACAGTCAGCGGATTAGTTTATCTTGATAACATAACCGGCGGCAGTGAAAGACTCCATAGTGCGGAAGTTACGACATGTTTTGACAGGCGTTTCTGGGGCGGTTATACAAAGTATTGTGCAAAGTTATTTTTTGAATACTGCTTTAAAAAATACAATTTTGTGAAAATAAAAGCATTGGTGTATCCGGAAAATTTTCGTGTAAAAACGCTTTTGAAACTGGCAGGTTTTGAGAAAGAAGCACTGCTAAAGAATGAAACTTTAAGAAAAGGTAAATTGCAGGATATTGAAGTGTATTCGCTGTTTAACAAAACTTTAAGGTGATTTAAAATACCATTTTGCCGGTTTCTGTCATTCTGAACTCGTTTCAGAATCTCGTGCAGATGCTGAACTAAATTCAGCATGACAATATGGTATTTATTGGAGCCTCTGATGATAATATTAAAAATCCCATAAATAATTTATAGAAAGGATAAAAAATGAAAATAGAAACTGAAGATTTAACACAGAAACTTTCCCCAGTAGAGGAAAGTTTTTTACTCGGGAATATAACAGAAAAATATGATCGTTTTAATGAACAGAGAAGTTCGCAGCTATCTGACATAAAACTTGTCAGGGATGCCATCTACAGCTCGGATATCCCGAAAGTTAACGGATGGGATAACAAAATAGAACTCCCAGATATCTATGAGCTTGCGCAGACATTAAAATCACACATAAGTCAAAATCTTTATTCTCATCCGGATGCAATGTTTGATGTATCCGGAACTACGCCAAAAACTCAGGGTTTTGCAAACAAACAAAAAGCAATGCTTGTGAATACTTTTGAAAATATGAAGATTGAAGATGAGATTGAAAAGGTTATAGACAGTATTGTAGAAACCGGCGAGAGCACTCTTTTTGTCGGCTGGGAAACAAAAATTAAGTCCGTGCGCCGTCCTAAAACAATAGAAGAGCAGATTTTAAATCCTGATAAAAAAGGATTTGTAATTGATGAAAAAGTAATTTACGACAATGCGAAAGTTAAACACATAAAATCAGAAGACTTTGTGTTTGACAAGTACAACCGCGACAACTGGGATAAATGTGCGAAGATTTACAGGACTTATTCGACTATAGATGAATTATTTTCAGACAAGGCAAACAATTTGTTGGACGATAAAAAACTTGAAGTATTGAAAGGAGTGGTGGCAGGTAAAAAATATCCGAATAACGACGATAATGACGGAGCCGTTGAGGGTAAAAAAGTTGAAATTCTTGAATACTGGGGAGATATTGAACTTTCAAACGGCAAATTATTGAAAAACTGGTTAATAGTGATTGCGGCAAGACGTGAAATTATAAGATTTGAGAGCAATCCTTTTGTAATGAACCCCTTTATACATGCAAATATAATTGAATCTCCTTATACAAGACGCGGGATTTCTCCGCTGCGGGTAGCATTGATTTTGAATAATCTTGCATCAACCATAATGAATAAACAGATTGACGCGCTTGCACTGATGATGAACCCTCCGTATTTGGCGCCGAAAGGCTGTTTTAAAGGCCGGCAGGAAGTACGTCCCGGCAAAATTATAGAATACGATGCAGCTTTAATGCCGGCAGCTCCTACACCGTTATCGTTTGACAAGGCTATGGTCGGATGGGATTTCTTAAACTATTTTAAATCTACTATAGAGAGTGCAACAGGTATTTTCAAGAATATGGCAGGGAATATTCAGTCGGCAGAGCGGACGGCAACGGAATTAAATTATTCAGTGAACGGGCAGGAAGCGCGTTTGAATATGATTTTGGATGCAATAAACCGGAAAATTATTGTTCCAATGGTTGAAAAGACAGCTGAAATTATTTCTTATTTCAAACTGGGAACAGAAGTTATCGGCGTAAATGACAGGGGAAAAACAAGTTTTCTTGAAATAACCGATGAAATAAGGGATGCAGATTATGTTTACAGGTACGGCGATCGTAAGGCAACATTTGAACGAAAAGCAAAATTGAAAGAGCTCTTTGAAATCGTAAGTTCGTTTGTACAGGTTCCGGAGATAGAAGAAAAAATTGACTGGCTTGAATGTTTCAAATTTGTTCTTGAGCAGTATGGTGTAGAAAATTCAAACAATTTTTTACTGGAAGAAAATAAATCATAGTGCCGCAAATGCGGCACTTTTCTGATAGAATAGCTAAAAGTCTATATACAAATAAGACTTTTTTAGTAGAATATTATTATGAAAAAAATAATTTTACTAATAATGTTAATACTCTTTCAAATACCTGTCTTTAGTGAGGATATTCCGCCGCGCGGGGTAGAAATGACCAAGGAAACTAATCCAATATTTTGGAGTTATTTGGAGGATTATAGTTCTTCATTAAAAGAAGCTTTTGAAGATGCAAAAATTTTTCATTTGCGCGGTTGGGGCGCTGCTTATGAGTTTATATTAACCCGTGACGGTGAAATAAAAGATTTGAAGGGCTCAGTATTCCAAAACGATTACTATGACCGTAAGGTAAAAGATGTAATTTTATCAGTAAAGCCCTCTCCATTTTACAAAGGTATGAATGCAAAAGATATGCTGTTTAGAGTTTATTTAGGTTATCAAAATCGTGAGAATATTGATATATATAACGGATTTCATATTAAATATAATAAGGATATTTTTGGAATAATTATAGATTTAGACAAGTAAAATTAAGCATAATAGAGAAGTATGATTATGAAAAAATTGATTTTAATATTAATGTTAATACTATTTCAAATTCCTGGCTTTAGTGAGGAATTTCCTCCTGTTGGTGCAGGTATTGAAGTAACAAAAGAAACAAACCCAATATACTGGGGTTACTTTGAAGATTATGCCTCTTTACTAAAAGACGCTCTTGAAGCAAGCCATATGTTTCGTCTCCGCGGCTGGGGATCAAATTGTGAATATATAATAACTCGTAATGGCGAGATAAAAGATGTTAAAACAAATATATATCAAAATGATTATTTTGATGAGAAAGTAAAAAATATAATTTTATCAGTGAAGCCATTACCATTTCGAGAAGGAATGAATATGGATGAGATGCGTTTTAGTGTATATCTTGGTTATGAACGATATAATGAAATTAATATAAGTGTTGGAAGTTCTTTTATAGATAATAAAAAAACATTTAGCTTAATGATAATAACGAACAAATAATTAAGAATAGCAGCGAAGTATGATTATTAAAAAATTGATTTTACTAATAATGTTAATAATGTTTCAGATCCCCGCATTGGGTGAAGATATTCCCCCGCGCGGTGTAGAAATGACAAAGGAAACTAATCCAGTATTCTGGAGTTATCTGGAGGATTATAGTTTTGCCTTAAAAGAAGCCTTTGAAGATGCGAAAATCTTTCATCTTCGCGGCTGGGGCGCTGCTTACGAATTTATACTAACCCGTGATGGAGAAATAAAAGACCTTAAGGGTTCAGTATTTCAAAATGATTACTATGACAGAAAAATAAAAGATGTAATTTTATCAGTAAAGCCATCCCCGTTTTATGAAGGTATGAATGCAGAAGATATGTTATTTGATGTTTATTTAGGATATCAAAATTATGAGGATATAGACATATATAATGGATTTCATATTAAATATAATAGAGATATTTTTGGAATAATCATAGATCTGGATAAGTAAAGTTAAGAATAGCTTGGAAGTATAATTTTTTACAAACCGCTGAAAACAGCGGTTTTATTTTAGTGTGAAAAAATAGAAAGGAAGGTAAACATGAACAAACATGCAATGGCAAACGAATACAAAATTTTATGTTCGGAAGCAAACAAAATGTCAAGAAAAGAAAACAGAGGTGAAACGACATCAAACGGTTGGAAAGTTGTTGACAATCAATATGATCGCCGGAGTAATTTTAAAGGAGTCCTTTATGAAAAAGACGGGCAGTATGCGCTTTGTTTTGTCGGTACGGACAGGTTTAGTGCAAAAGACTGGGGCGCAAATACTAAAATGGCTCTGACTGGTGATAGTAAACAAATTAAATTAGCTCAAAAATTTGCTGAGAATATGAGAGATAAGTATGGTTTAAATTCTGAAAATACAGAATCAATTGGACATTCTGAAGGCGGGACAGAGGCAACGATTGTTGGTATTCAGTACGGTCTGCAAACAACAACTTTTAATGCTTACGGTATCAGCGGAGATTATGTTGATAAGAATAAAAATTATGATGATCTCGTTACAAATTACAGAGATCCGCATGATCCTATATCAAAACTCAGGGCAAATGTCGGAACAACTTATATTACCCCCGGTACGCAGAACAGGTTTATGTCAACGACTCCTTTTGGTTCTATTCAGGCTCACGGTATTGATAATATGGGAGATTGTATGCAGTCTGTGACTGTAGATGAATATAAAAAATCTCATCCGTTATTTATTAATAAAATATCCGATGCTGATATTACAAGAGAAGATATTGCCAAAATGGAGCCTGATTTATTCGCTGTTTACGAACAAGAAATTGATAACCGTCTTGCAAATAACAAAATAGGAACTTTACGGCAGGAAAATATCCCTAATCCGTATGAGGCTTTTGGAAGAGGAACTTTTGATGAAGCCGGAGGGTTAATCGGAAACGACAATTATCCGCAATATAAGAAATTTTTTACCCGCGAAGATATTGCCTCAATGAGTTCTGATGAATTTACAAAAAACGAGGGTGCAATAATGGAACAGATGAGAACTTACGGAATTCCTGACCGCAGACAAAGTGCCCAAAATTCACAGCAAAAAGAAAGTTCTGAAAAATCTAGCAGTAAATCTTCTTCAAGCAAAAATTCAGGCAGTTCATCAGAAGGCAAATGGGTTACCATTAACGGAAATCACGTTTTAATTAAAGATTAGGGAATTATGTTATACAAATTATTAAAAGCTCAGCGGGAGTTTTTGGAAATCCCGCATGATTATACGCTCGATATAGCGGTTTATCAGGGAGGTTACGGTTCAGGGAAAACTTTTGCAGGTTCGCTTCTGGGGATTTTGCTTGCATTAAAGTTTCCGGGAGTTCGCGGTTTAGTCGGCGCACAAACTTACACACTTGTCAGAGATACGACTTTACAAACATACTTTGAACATCTGGAAAATTTCGGTTTTGTGGACGGAAAAGATTTTGAATGGTCGTCAACTTTACAAAAACTCACATTTAAAAACGGCTCGGAAATCCTTTTCAGGCATTTTGATGAACCTAATAAGCTAAAATCTTTAAACCTCGGTTTTGTTGAAATAGAAGAAATGTCAGATATTCCTTATGATACTTTTAAAATGCTTCTCGGACGTATGCGCCAAAGAGTTAAGAAAATTTGGAAAAATTTTACCTATCGGATTTTTGGTCATACTAACCCCGAAATGCAAAGAGGATGGATTTATAAAACTTTTATTGAAAATCCTGCACCAAATTACAGGCTTATTACAGCTCCGACAACTCAGAATATTTACCTGCCCGAAGGTTTTTGCGATGAATTGAAAAAACTTTATGATGAACAGTATTACAATATTTTTGTTCTTGCGCAAAATGGTGAATACAATAACGGGCTTGTAATAAAAGATTTTACAGACGCAAATATTAAAGACATAACTTATCAGCCTGATATGGATCTGCATATTTCCTGCGACTTTAACGTCGATCCGATGTGTTGGGTTTTTGCACACAAAACAGACGATAAGGTTTTTTATTTTGATGAAATCGCAATGGAAAATA
This sequence comes from Candidatus Gastranaerophilales bacterium, assembly GCA_944325025.1. Lineage (GTDB taxonomy): Bacteria > Cyanobacteriota > Vampirovibrionia > Gastranaerophilales > Gastranaerophilaceae > Stercorousia. The sequence continues at coordinate 18,886 of CALUYN010000006.1, forward strand.
CTACGACCGCAAAGGCCTGTGAGGAATTTTGCAGAAGATATCCCAACCATAAAGGCAAAATTATAGTTAACGGCGATGCCTCAGGCGATAACAGAAGCTGCACAAGCGAATACACAAATTACGTAATAATCAAGAAAAAACTCCTACAATACGGCTATGATGCAGAAATTCAAATTAAGGCTTTTAATCCGCCTATAAAAAACAGAATAGCCGCATTCAATGCAAAAGTTCGCTCAGCTGACGGCGAGATTTGTCTGTTTGTCGACAAAAAATGTGAAAAACTTCTTTATAATATATATAATTTACGTTACAGAGAGGGCTCGTCGCGTATTGATATTCCGACCTATCAGCAGATAAAGCAGTCAAAAGAATTGAAATTTCTTTCACACCCGATGGATGCAGCATCTTACCTTGTTGATTTTTACTGGCCGATAACTCTTTAAGGAAAGGATATTATGGAAAAAATACTTGAATATTCTCCGATAATAATTGTTGTTCTAATGTTTTTTGTTCAACAAAGGCTGTTTGTAACCCCTGAGCAGCTTGAGAAAAAACACAGAGAAATTATAGAAGAAATTGAAGAAAAATTTGTTACGATACATAGTTTTATTGATTTGAAAGATCAGTTTTCTGAAGTCAAAGAAAAAATAGATAAAATGTATGATTTGCTGATTGATTTGAAATAACTTTTTCAAAGAGGATAAAATTATTGTTAACAAATGTAACATTTTTGTGCCGAACGCTTAAAGTTTTTGGATTGAAATGCCGTCAATACGAATAACAGACATGTTGTTACTAAGCAAAGTCGAAAGGATTAAAAAAAATGGGATTGGCGGCATCACAAGCAAGATTTTTAGCCATAACATCACGAAAGATGAACTGTGAATTTCAATCTATGCAGATTGCACAGGACAAGCTTTCTGTTACCCGTGATTTGCAGTCTGCCGCAACTAAATATCAAAACTCAATGAACGCAACAAAACTTGTCTGGGATACTGATATGGATGAAGTTTATGATCTGTCCTATGATTTATTAATGACACCTTCTGCTCTGAACGATTACAACCCATATCTCATAACCGATGCTCAAGGTAAAATTGTTCTTACAGATTCAATGTTTAATGCAGCTTATAACGCAGGTATTATAGATGAAAACGGAGATCCAACAGGAGCTGCATTGTTTACTCAATCAGGGAAAAATATTGATGTACAAAATCCTGATGGGACAGTTTCACAGGTTTGGAAATCTGACGGTTCTCGTGATGCATTTTTGAACGCATTGGTAAGCAGTGGTGACCTTGCAGCTACTACAGCAGATTCTGTTAAAGGACAGGAGTATACACAAGCCGGTATAGGCGGAGAAATTCTTGATAAAACAATTGCAAACGCATTGACTACTACAGGATTGATAAGTGAGTTAAGTTCCAAAGATGAAGATGGGAATTTGAAATATAGTGTATATGCTGCGCTTAGTGGGATGAATTTTTGTTATACAACATCTCCTGATACTACTGCTGACAATGGTAAATTTATTATTGCCAATAACGGAACTGCCCTGACAGAAGATCAGATAAAAGAACTTTCTATAGGTGATTTGCTATCAGGTAAATATACTATAACAAAAGTCGGCTCAAGTAATATGGAGGTGAAGACTGAGATATTAACAAAATTGGCTGCTGCATTGGGGCAAGGTTATACCGGAGATGGCAGCAAAGGCTTAAATGTTGACACAGAATCAAATAATGCACTTACTACTGCACTTGACTTTACAAACCAACATTATATTTCGGACGCAACTACAGTTAGCGGTGGTACTACCTATAACAAGATTACAAATTCGATTAATCAGGCACACAATTATAATGGTGTAGTTCATTCTGATGTCGGCGAAACTATAAGTTTGACAAACCTGTTAAAAAGCTATTTAACATCTTTTGCAATAGCAATTGACGGTGCTGAAAGCACTCTGTTTAATATTGAATCTTCTGCAGGAAGTTCTAAATATGTTACGGATGATTTGAATTACTACTTCCTTATCGAAGAAGGAGGTGCGGTAACTGAAACAGATTTGCTAACAACTGATTTCTACAACCAGTTATACAACCAGATTTGTTTGAACGGTGCAACGACCGATGCTACAAAACGCGATATGGTGAGCGATCCTGAATATTTGATGCAGGCATTGAAAAACGGTCAGTTGTTTATATCAAGTTTAAATACAGATGGATACTTCTATCAAGGTGCTTATACACTGAATGGGTATGTCGCTGAGGTTACTGATGAAGAAGCAATCGCTCAGGCTGAAATGGAATATGAAATTACAAAATCTAAATTAAACTATAAAGAAGAAACTCTTGATTTGAAAATGAAAAATATTGATACAGAATTATCTGCTTTGACAACAGAATATGATACGGTTAAGAACCTTATCAGCAAAAACGTTGAAAAAGTATTCACAATGTTCAGTACGTAGTAAATGTTATATGAAGTGAATAAGTCTGTTTAAGTGAAGAGAGTTTATTAGTCGCTAAGACGTTAGGACGTTAGGACGATAAGTTCGTTTCAGAGAATAAATGTCATCCTGAAACAAGTTCAGAATGACGTAAATAGCTTGACTTCCTGACCTCTTGACCTCTGGCCTTCCATCTAGCAGCTTAGCAGCATCAATTTCTATCGTGTATGCGCTTGCGGTGGGGGGGCTATTCGTGTACTTTAGGCATTTCAAATAGCCTAACGCCCAATAGCCTTCAGATAACAAAAATATAAATATTTCCTTAAGGGATTATCAATTTTTTCTTGTCCGTGTTAGTATTATAAATATATTACCAGACGGAGAGGAAAATTTTATAATGATTAGCTTTTTATTAAAGTTGTTGGGCGATCCTAACGAGAAAAAAATTAAAAATATAATGGGGATTATTGACCATATTAATGCTCTAGAACCGCAGTTTGAGCAGATGACTGATGCTGAACTGAGGGCTAAAACTGACGAGTTTAAAGCAATTTTAGCAAAACGTCCGACATCATCAGATTTCAAAACAGACAGAAAGCTTGAAAAAGAAGCTCTTGATAAAATTCTTCCAGAAGCTTTTGCAACTGTCCGAGAAGCAGGAAAACGCGTTTTAAATATGCGCCATTTTGATGTTCAGCTTATTGGCGGATATTTTCTTCATAACGGCCATATTGCTGAAATGAGAACAGGTGAAGGTAAAACTCTTGTTGCAACATTGCCGGCTTATCTGAACGCTTTGACAGGCAAAGGTGTTCACGTAATTACCGTAAACGATTACCTTGCAAAACGCGACAGCGAATGGATGGGTAAGATTTATAAATTTTTAGGGCTTACAGTTGGCGTAATTTTATCAGGCGGGCGTACTGCAGATGATTTTGCCGCTAAAAAAGCTGCTTATGATTGTGATATTACGTATGGCACCAACAATGAATTCGGTTTTGATTATCTGCGCGATAATATGGCTGCAAGTCTAGATATGCTTGTTCAAAGACCTTATAACTATGCGATTATTGATGAAGTCGACAGTATTTTGATTGATGAGGCAAGAACACCTTTAATCATTAGCGGACGTCTTGAAAAATCCGCAGAAACTTATAAACTTATGGCAAAAGTTGCTCCGCAGCTTGAAAAGGTTAAAGACTACGAAGTCGATGAAAAAAATAAAAATATTATTTTGACAGAAGACGGTATTGACAGAGCTCAGGAAATTATAGGTGTTAAAGATCTTTTTGATATCAATACCCAGTATGCTCATCACCTTCTTCAAGCTTTAAAGGCAAAGGAATTGTTCGTAAAAGATACGGATTATGTTGTCAAAAACGGTGAAGTTATGATTGTCGATGAGTTTACCGGCCGTCTAATGGAAGGCAGACGTTGGTCTGACGGACTTCATCAGGCAATTGAGGCAAAAGAAGGTGTAAAAATTCAGGATGAAACCCAAACACTGGCCAGTATTACATTCCAAAACCTGTTTAGATTGTATCCGAAATTATCAGGCATGACAGGTACTGCAATGACTGAAGAAGCAGAGTTTGGCAAGATTTATAACCTTGAGGTTACAACAATTCCGACAAACAAACCTGACATAAGAATTAACTATCCCGATGTTATCTATAAAACAGAACGTGCTAAATTCAATGCTGTTGTTGAAGATATTATAAAGATGCATGAAGCAGGCAGACCTGTTCTGGTTGGTACAATCAGTATTGAAAAATCAGAATATGTATCGGCATTGCTAAAACAGCGCAAAATTCCTCATCATGTGCTGAATGCAAAACACCATGAAAAAGAAGCATACATTATTGCACAGGCAGGACGTGTGGGTGCGGTAACAATTGCAACCAATATGGCAGGACGAGGAACAGATATTTTATTAGGCGGCAACGCGGAATTTCTTGCAAAAGATATGCTTGACAATAAAGGAATAACTCCTGACAGCCCGAATTATGAAGAAGAAAAAGAAGCTGCGCTAAAACAGGCAAGGGCTATAACAGAAGCAGAACACGCAAAAGTTGTGGCAGCAGGCGGACTTCACGTAATCGGTACGGAACGCCATGAATCAAGACGTATTGATAACCAGCTTAGAGGTCGTGCAGCCCGTCAGGGAGACCCTGGTTCTACAAGATTTTTCCTATCTATGGAAGACAATCTGATGAGGATTTTCGGCGGCGAGAAAATGATGGCATTAATGGATATGCTTAATGTCGAAGAAAATATGGCTATTGAAAATACTCTTATTACAAAACAAATTCAATCGGCTCAGAAAAAAGTTGAAACTTACCACTTTGATATAAGAAAATCAGTTCTTGAATACGACGATGTTATGAATATTCAGAGAGAAAAATTCTACGCACAGCGCCGTAAAGTTCTTGCCGGAAAAGATCTGTCAGAAGATATCTACTATATGATAGAAAAAGAAATTGACAGACTTTTGAGAAGCTACATAGCACCGGATCTTCATCCGGAAGAATATGTTTATGAAGACTTGCAGACTATGATTAAAGAACTTCATTCTATTATTCCTCAATTATCCGGTGTCCAGGTGTCAGATGTGCAGAATTTGAGATTTGAACCAATTTACGATAAGTTGAAAACTCTTGCAATCAATGCCTACAGGCAGCATGAAGAAGAGGTTATAAATTTCTATAATCAGGTTATAGCGCAGTATGCTCCGGAGGCTGAACTTCAGGAACCGTTTAGTGATAACAATGTTATAAGAAATCTTGAAAAAGATATCCTGCTTCGTGTTGTTGATAACAAATGGATTGACCACCTTCATAATATTGATATGCTTCGTGAAGGGATAGGACTTCGTGCTTACGGGCAGAAAGACCCGTTAATCGAATATAAGCGCGAGGCTTATGATTTGTTTAACAAAATGATGTATGAAATTCAGGGGGATACAGTAAAACACCTGTTCAGAACAAAATTTGGCATACAGGTGATAGGCCCTGATAATGAAGATGTGGCGTAAAAAATGATAATAAGGAAATATAAATATGCTTAGAACAGGAATAGTGGGACTGCCAAATGTCGGCAAATCAACTTTATTTAATGCTTTAACAAGTGCAAAAAATGCGCAGAGTGCAAACTATCCGTTTTGTACGATTGAACCCAATGTCGGAGTTGTTAATGTGCCGGATGAAAGACTTGCTATACTTGCAAAACTTTGCAAAACAGATGTAATAATTCCGACAGCAATTGAATTTGTTGATATTGCAGGTTTGGTGAAAGGTGCAAGCAAAGGTGAAGGTCTTGGCAACCAGTTTTTGCATAATATCAGAGAAGTTGATGCAATAATTCAGGTTGTGAGATGTTTTGATGACCCCAACACTATCCACGTCGCCGGAAAAGTAAACCCGCTTGACGATATCGAAGTTATTAATACAGAACTTGCGCTTGCTGATATGGCTTCAGTTGAAAAACGCCAGGCAAGAATTTCCAAACAGGCAAAAGGCGGCGACAAAGCTGCTGTTTTGGAAGACGGTGTTTTGACAAAATTAACTGACCTGTTATCAGAAGGTACTTTTATTAACGTTAAAGACCATTTTAATGAAGATGAAATTCCTGTTGTTAAACAGCTTAATCTGATGTCGACTAAACCGGTTATTTATGTATGCAATGTTTCTGAATATGATCTTAAAGACGGAAATAATTATACAAATCAGGTTAAAGATTATGCGTCTAAGCATAATGCCGAAGTTGTTCTTATATCTGCAAAGATTGAAGAAGAGCTTGCTGAACTTGGAGCTGATGAAGCTAAAGAGTATTTAAAAGAATTGGGTGTTGAAGACAGCGGAATAGACAGAATGATTAAATCTGTTTATAAACTTTTAAATTTGCGTACTTTTATAACAGCAGGCGAAAAAGAAGTTCATGCCTGGACAATTCCTGCAGGTGCTAAAGCTCCTCAGGCTGCAGGTGTTATTCATACAGATTTTGAAAAAGGTTTTATCAGAGCTGAAATTACACCATATGAGGACTTTGCAAAATACGGTTCATACGCAGCCTGCAAAGAAAAGGGTGTAACACGTCTTGAAGGTAAAGACTATGTTGTTCAAGACGGCGATTTGGTGCATTTCAGGTTTGCTGTATAGAGAAGTTTAATTTTTTTCCATTACGGCAGGCATTCAAAATATCTTTTTGAGCTGTCATAAGGGCATTCATTTCTCAGTGCATAGTACGAACATCCAATGCCGTTGCCTTTTTGGCTTGAAGTTAAATTACACGGATTTCCTGCGCGTTCTTTATTTAATCCTTCTTCATAATTTTCTAATTCTTCATCGGTTAGATTTTGCGGTTTTGTAGTATAAAAAGACAGAGCATCGTTGTTTTTGTCCACGTTGAAAATAAATATGTCGTGTCCGAGTTTGTTCGGTTTTTTAGCACCATTTGTATCTATTCCGATATAAAGTCTTAATTCAACTATGTTAAAGTTAATATAACTTCCGTCTGGCATCACATAAGTAGTAAAAACAGTATATCCTATCCCTGCAAGGTCGCTGTCTGTTACAGTTTGTTTGTTGTTGTAAGTCCTTATTGTGTCATTGTGCCTATTAATAAATTTTTCATTTTTAGTATAAGGATTTTTTTGTCCTTGTACATTGAGCAAGCTTTCAAAAAGAATTTGATAACATTCTTCAGCATGGTCGTATGGCTTGCCGCTCCCGTTCTCATACGGGTAATATGTACAATATTCAGCAAACTTATCTAATCCGTAGTCAGCCTTTGCTTTTAAAATAACTTGTGACACTATAGATACTGCTTTTTTATATTGAGTTTCAAGTGCTTTGTTTTGAAATTTATGAATAAGAGTTGGTATAGTCATCGCAGCGACAACACCTATTATGCCGAGGGTTATTAAAACCTCTGCCAAAGTGAATGCAACTCGACGGATATTGTGAAAGTGGGCTACGTGCGTAGCACCCTCTGCCAAGGTAAATGCAATTCGTTTTTTAGGTGAAGGGTGAAGAGTGAAGGGTGAAGAGAATTTATTTTTGAGTCGGCAAGACGATAAGACATTAGGACGATAAGTACATTTCAAATTAAAATTGTAATTATGAGGCAGCGTAGCACCCTCTCCTATGGGAGAGGGCAGAGTTGAGGTTTCACTTTCCCCTCCCTTGAGGGGAGGGGAAGTAAAGGGATGGGTGAGGTCAGAGGAACAGAAGACCGGAGGGCAGGGGCTATTTTCATTTATAGCTGTTTTTGTAAAATTGCAACAAAATTTATTTTTGATAACAGCTTCGCATCTTTGCCTCTTGACATCTTTGCATCTAATGAAGAGATGCTGAAACAAGTTCAGCATGACATTTCTTAAACTGGCTTGACATCCTGACCTCTTGCCCTCCGGCCTTCCATCAAGCAGCTTAGCTGCATTAATTTCTATCGTGTACGCGCTTTCGGGGGGGGGGCAATTCTCAGCTTCTTATCTTTTTCCATAACAAAACTCCTATTAAATTTTTATACAATGTATTTATTATTTTCTATTTTGTGTTTTTTGTCAAGAGTAAAGCTAGGGACTTATATCGCAGTTTACCTGCGATATAAGTCCCATTCTTTTTATTTACTTACTAATGCGAGTTTTGAACCTGTTACAACTTCTGATTTTTGTTTATATGCATTTGAAGAAGTGAAGTTGTATTGAGGGTTGTACATTACTTTTCTGCCGGTAAAGCTCGGATCATGATAAAGAATTAAAGTTGAATCTTTAAATTTTATGGATTTATGATCAGGGCCTGTTATCTGATTGTTTCCGTTAACATAATAGATTGTTCCATCATTTGTATCGGCATTTCTGAATTTTAACCCTGGTTTAAGACCGCCTGGCAGACCAATATTTTCACCGGAAGCATTAAGATCAATATTATCTAATTCAATTTCGCCAGGTCTGTAGTATTCATCATATTTGTGTGTAAGACCGGAAGTATTAAATACTGAAACAGTCATTCGCCCGTCTGGACTTTGTCTGAGCAGTGCTGACACTTTAGTCTGTCTGCCGCCTTCAGTATTAATTTTAGCATCTTGAGGTTTCAAAACATAAGGAGTTCCGCTGTTGAGAGGCTCTAATTCTTTTCGGGTGCGAAGATTGTATTGATAATCAATATAATCTTTAAACCTTTTTACAAACTCTTTTTTATCAGCCCATTCTTCATGGATTATATTTCTGTTTTGAAGGTGCATATTTTTAGTAGTTGTTTCAAAACCTGTTGAACCGTATTCATCCCCTGCAAATAATGTCGGGTTTCCTACAAGTGCCACTAAAAATTTAGTTTGTCCTAAAAGTTTTGACATTGCAGGGTTAATGATATTTTCAAGAGTTCTGTTTTTAAGTCTAGATTTTTCATCGTTTGTAAGACGTTTTGATTTGTCAGGCTCTAGATAATCCATTTCAGCAAGAACCAAATCCAGAGCTATATTGTAGTCTTTTGCTCCAAATCCATCAGCTTCAAATACTTTGTCTTTAAAGTTCCCTTTAGCAATGTTTGATAAAGCTTGCAGCATCATTCCATATATGTAGTCGCTTCTGTCTTTATTAATTTTGATTTCGTGTGAGGCTTTGCCCATACCGCTAGCAATAGATTCACATTTGGCTACTGTAAGATTGCTTACACGGTTAAAATCGTAGTTATTAACAGCTTCGCTGTCAATTTTATCGCCGTAGCCTTTTGCTTCTAAAATTTTGTATGCTCTTTCACGGTAATGGTAATTACTTGTTTTGGTTAAGTCAGCATATACCATATCCATATCCATTGCAAAACCATCCAACGCACGCGCTTTATCATGGTTGCCTGCAAAAGTGTAGGTATATAAAAGAGATTCCAACGGGCCTGAGGTTATGAAGTTAACAAGCTGTTTATAAACTGCTTCTCCGTGTTCAGTGCCTTTTTCTGGAGAATGTTTACCGTCAAATTCAAATTCTTTTCCGAAAATTCTTGTCAAATCAGAGGCAAAGTAGCTGTAATTTGCAAGGGTTGTAAATCCTGCTTCATTTATCAATTTTTTTACAGCTTCTTTAGAATTTGAAAATCTTGTACCAGATTTTTCTCCATAGCCGGCAGAGAAAATTTCACCCTCATCTGTAACTTCTGCTGCTATATAAGCGTCCGGATGATATTCTTTTACTGCATCAGTAAATTTTGACCAGAATTTTATAATATTATTCCACGTATATTCAAAATCTGTTTTTTTGTTTCTTACAGATCCAATATCACCTATATCTTTTGTTGCATCTATTCTCCAATCCAAGCCTGCCTGAGTCCTGTCAATAATCATTTCGGCAAGTTTGAAACTGGTAGAATCAGTCCCCTTTATTGACTGCCATAAGGCATTTGTAAAGTCACTTTTATCTGAGTCGTTAATTCTTTTAATTCTATGTCTGATTTTTGAAACTAGAGAAATAGCTTCATCTTCAGGGCTTACGGCAATTATGCCCATACCTGTCAGGGATGTATTTTTTAACGTTTTATAATCGTATGTTATTTCTCCTGTGTTTTTGTTATAGGTAAATTTTGCATCAGGCGAAACAGATTTAATTATCGCAAATTTAGCAATTTCCGCAGTCAAAAGAGGAATTACATATTTGCCGTAATCAGTAGGATTTCCGTTTTTGTCACGAAGTTTGTTACCATCCTCTTTTTCCATTCTTGTTTCAAGATTTTGAAGAACTTCTTTTGCAAAAGTTTTCATCTCATTGTTATACATTCTGTCAGTTAAGTCATAAGCATGCTTAAACTGCGGAAGTACGTGTTTGTTCCCGTTTTTATACATGTCAAAGCGGCTAACGCCGATTTGATCGTCTTTAATTGCACGTTTTGACATAAAAGGCGATGCTAATACTGCAGATATATCATCTCCAACTTCAACTGAATCAAGGGGCAAATCCATAAGCCCGCGTGTGATTAAATCGTCATAAGAGTCTGTTGACTCGGTTCCATGAAGTAAATATGTATCGTTGAGTACATTAGCAATGATATCTTTATTTACATCCATATTTTTCGGGAATGTTTTTCCATCAGATAAGGATGTAATTTTTTTCATTATTTCGTCAGTATTTTTGTTTTTAATATCTTTTAAATTTTGAGCAACGTAAAGGTTTAATATGTCATTTGTTTTCTTTGTCCAGAACTTAGCTGAAGATATTGCATAGTCTTGAACCTGCATATTATTTTGATGTAAGATATTCGCAGCTTCGGCACGTTTTTTAGGGTCTAAGATATTTTTAAGTTTCTGGGTATCAGTATGTGAATATACATAGTTTAATTTCGCAATATCAGGGTTGGCATCCCAGGTTTCAAAGCCGCTTTCATGCTTCCCGTCAAGTCCGAAGTATTCAAAGTGAGATACAATTCTTGTTCCCAAACCGCTGTATAATCTAATTCTTTCTTCTGGACGGACTTTTTTGTTATATTCTACTAGTGTTTCGACATTTTTCTTGTAAGTTTCCGGATTTATTCTGAAGCTGTAAGGAACAACAGTATCATTATGTGTATTTATGTCTATGTGATCGGTATTAATCCTATTATAGGCACGAATTAACTCTTCATTAGACATTTTTTCGGCATTTTTAATTCTGTTGTCATAAATTTGTATATATGTTGGTTCTTTTGATGTATACAAATGATTTCGTCTTATTTTCACAGTACCGTCTGGATTTTGTTCAAATGTATATTTTGAGTTAACGATCCTGTGAGTTACATGTTTTGTTTGTTTGCCGAATACACCAAGGCTCAAAGGCCCTGATTGAAGGTCGGAAATTTTAAACCAATTCATATAAGGTGATTGTGTGCCCCATTGTAAAATATGTTTAAAGTGAATACCTTCAAGACCTTCATTAACATATGCACCGTCAGATACAAGATTTATACCTTTAGCAAAAAGTTTTTTCTGTAATGAGGCATAATTATTTATATTTCCGAGAGATTGCACCATCTGCATACAGTTTTTATTCCAGTAGGCATGCGCTGTAAGACTGTCATCAGTAAATAACGGGAGTGTAATTATTCTTGTAAAATTGTCAAGTTTCCCATCGTCGATATCTTTTTCAATGCCGGCAAGTGAACCGCCGATTTTGTTGGCAAAAGTTTTTGAAGCTCCTTTTACTTGATTTATATAGGGGTTTTTAACAATATTATTTTTATCATCATAAACCCACATAACATTATTAATATCAGGAATAATAAGCTTCATAGCTCCGCCTTTTGAATTGGTTGAAGCTCTGTCTGTCACAACATTATATATTTCCCATGAATTTTTATATGCATCGTTAATAATGTTACCGGCTTCTATCTCCCATTTTGCCTTTGTTCGTGTTCCTTTAGGATATAATTTATAGTGATATGCAAATGCTTCATCATAACCTATGCCGAATTCGCTAGCAAGGTCAACTTTTGTTGCTTTCCCGCTTTCCAATTTTATTCCGTCTTCGCCTTCTGTAACATTATCGGGATTTATCGGATTATATTTACGTGTTCCTGTTATAAAATAGTTGCCGTTTGTATCTCTATCAACACTGAAAATTTCCAGATAACAGTCATACTTATCGTTATCGTAAACATAGTTAAATTCATATTCTTTATCGCCGTATTGGGATTTTACAGGTTTATATCCTTCAAAATTAATTTTGTTACCTGTTTTGGGTTGATTTAAATTAAGGTTAACTTTCACTATAAACACTCCTTACTTCTAAATTTATAACTCAACTAAAGAAATTTTTTTGACATGATGTATTATTATATTAAGAAATTTTTACAAATGATTATAATATTTATTATTTCCTTGCTATAATCTTGCTAGAAAAGGAGAAGAAAAATGCAAGTTATGGACATAAAATGTGATATAAAAGATATAAATCTGGCAGATCAAGGTAAAAATCAGATTGAATGGGCGTTTAAAGATATGCCTGTTTTAAAACAAATTCAGGAAAGATTTATTAAAGAGCAGCCGTTTAAGGGGCTGAAACTTTCTGCCTGTGTTCATGTCACAAAAGAAACTGCAGCATTATGCGTTGTTATGAAGTCAGGCGGTGCCGATGCAATTCTTGTTGCTTCAAATCCGTTATCTACTCAGGATGATGTAGCAGCTGCTCTTGTAAAACACTATGGTATTCCGACATTTGCTGTTGCAGGAGAATCTGTTGAACAATATAAAGCCCATATTCAGCAAGCCTTAAAACATAATCCTGATATTATTATTGATGACGGATGTGATATTGTTTCAACTATACATGAACAGTGCCCTGAGATGGCTGAAAAAATTATCGGTTCAACAGAAGAAACAACAACAGGTATTATAAGATTGCAGGCTTTGGAAGCTCAAGGTCTTTTGAGATTTCCTGCAGTCGGTGTTAATACAAGTTTGACAAAACATTTATATGACAACCGTTACGGTACCGGACAAAGTTCTATGGACGGTATTATCAGAGGTGCAAATATTTTAATAGCCGGTAAAACAGTTGTTGTATCAGGTTACGGTTGGTGCGGCAGAGGCTGTGCGCTTCGTGCAAAAGCTCTCGGAGCTAATGTTATTGTATGCGAAGTTGATCCTCTTAAAGCTCTTGAAGCTGCTATGGAAGGTTACAGGGTTATGCCGATTGCTGAAGCTGCAAAAGAAGGTGATATATTCTTAACAGTTACCGGTGATAAGCATGTTATTGATGTTCAGCATATTTTGGCAATGAAAGACGGAGTGTTCCTCGCAAATTCAGGACATTTTGACTGGGAAATTAATGTAGCAGGCTTGAAAGAACATGTTGTTTCAATAAAAGAAATCAGACCAAATCTTGAAGAATACAAACTTGACAATGGAAAATCTGTTTACGTGTTTGCTCAGGGGCGTCTGGTTAACCTCGTTAATGCTGAAGGACATCCGGCAAGTGTTATGGATATGAGCTTTGCAAATCAGGCTCTGGGTATTGAATTCCTTGTTAAAAATAAAGGAAAATTAGAAAATAAACTTTATACACTTCCGCATGAAGTTGATGTAAAAATCGCAGAACTCAAACTTAAATCAATGGGTATTGAAATTGATACATTGACTCCCGAACAGGAAGAATATCTTAACAGTTGGAAATTCTGATTAATTTGTCAGAATAGATATGAAAGAATTACCGTTGAGATTAACTTGACGGTATTTCTTTTTCCTAGTTTTTGTTTTTCTTTCCATAAAAACTTTATTGTTTCAGGGCGGATTTTTAGATTATTTTCAATATTAATTTTCGTAATATAATCACTGTGCAGTCTTTTGTCACCGGTTACAAGAGAACAATTGCCTGCGTTGTTTTTGTGGCGTCTGTATCCGACAAGAGGGCTGTAAATTATTGCAGAGCCGCCGATTAAGTGCGCAAAATTAAACAGAAATTTATCAGGACAGATTTTCCATTTATCAGTATTTGCATAGTCGGCTATTAATTCAATAGACGCTTTTCTAAACATTGCAGAGCTGTTCGGCGACCAGTACCAGCCTCCAAAGCGTTTGTGTTTCAAAACTTTATACTTAATCGGTAGATCGCATAAAACTTCAATCCCTTCAACGTCATTCTGAACTCGTTTCAGAATCTCATATTCGTTATCAGACGGTGAAGAAATAGAATTAAGTGTGTGTACTTCGTCATCTTCTCCGATTTCTGCAATTCTGCATGAAGTAAATGCCACTGATGTTTCAAGATGAACACGTATATGCGAAGCTGCATAATCTTTGCATAAAACATCATCGCTGTCTATAAAACTTACAAACTGCCCTTGCGCAGCTTTCAGACCTGTTATCATAGCGGCAAGCTGTCCGGAATTTTTTTCATGCTTTATAAGTGTTATTCTTAAATCCTGATTATCCGAAATAAAATCTTCAATAATTTTGCAAGAATTATCGATGGAACAATCATCAACAACTATAATTTCAAAATTTTTATAGGTTTGTCCCTTAATGCTTTCAAGCGTTTTCCTGATATATTTTTCATAGTTGTAAGATGTTACAATGAAAGAAACAAGCGGCAGCCTAAGCATTTTCAGTTCCCTTATCAGCAAGCAGCCTTTCCATTTTTTTGTTGTGCATAATAGATGAAATAAACGCTAAAACAATAAAGCCTAAGCCTATTCCGCCTGTTACCACTTCAGGAATTTCTTTTACGGTTGATACAAGCATTAAGCACGCTAAAGCACCTATTGCCCAATGTGCTCCGTGTTCAAGATACAAAAATTGTTTTAAGGTTTTCTTTTCGACAAGCATAATTGTCAATGATCTTACAAACATTGCACCTATTGCAAGACCGATTGAAATGATAATAATATCTTTACTCAACGCAAAAGCTCCTAGAACACCGTCTAAAGAGAACGATGCATCGATTAATTCAAGATAAATAAAGCTTATCAAGCCGGTACATCCTGCACCTTTAGCAGCACAGCTTGCGAGTCGCATTTCTTCATGTTTTTCAAGATAATGAGTAAATCCGTCTATCGCAAGATAAGTTATAATCCCTGAAATGCCGGCAATCATAACATGTATTTTTTGTTCTGCCGGTACAACGTTTTGAGTTGCAAGAAGCATTAAAAGTGAAATAATCACTTCAATACCTTTTATATGGTCGAAATGTGAAAGCCATTGTTCTATTGGTTTTATCCAGTGAACTTCTTTTTCGTGGTTGAAAAAGTAGTTTAAGAAAAGCATAATCAAAAACATTCCGCCGAAAGTTACAATAGGAGCGTGAGTTTGATGCAGATAATAAGCATATTTATCAGCGTTTGTAAGTGCAATATTAGCGACATCCAACATACTTAACTTTGCGAATATTGAAACTACAAGTATCGGGAATAAAAATCTCATACCGAATACAGCGATTAAAATACCCCAAGTTAAAAATCTCATTCTCCACTTATGGCTCATTTTTTCAAGTTTCATAGCATTGACAACTGCGTTATCAAAAGACAGGCTGACTTCAAGAATTCCGAGTACCATTGCAATAAACACGCATGTCCAACCTGTTCCGCCGTGAACGTGCTCGCCCCAGAAATATGCTCCGATAAGCCCGGCGATTGTGACTATATATGAACCTAAAAAGTATTCTAACATTTATAAATCTCCTTATTATATGTAAATAATTATATATGAAATTTCAATATAACACAATATTGTTAATAAGTTGAATTATAAATCTATATTGTTTATAATAATACCAGTAATTTACAATAAGAAAAGGAGAGCAATAATGTTAAAAAGGTTTAAAGAGTTTAAAGATTGTAATTTCGGGGGGGGGGCACTTCTCGGCTAATCGGAGGTCAAGAGGTCAAGAAGGCAAGCTATTTAAAGATACTAGGATACTATGGCACTAATGTATTAAGAAGTATCTTGAGAATTTTGGTTAATCTTCATGTGTCGGGTGCAGCGGCACGCTGCCTCGTAATGACAAACTCTCTTCACCCTTCACTTAAAAAACGAGCCGCGTTTACCTTGGCGGAAGTTCTTATCACCCTCGGCATAATCGGTGTTGTGGCGGCAATGACTTTGCCAACAGTTATTGCAAAATATCAACATAAGGCTTTAGAAACTGCATTCAAAAAGACTTATTCTTCAATAATGCAAGCAATGGTATTTGCCGAACCTGATTTGATATCTGATATAACAGGAGGTGGTGTAGTTGGTGGTAATTCTGAATTTTATACAAAATTGTGGGAAAGATATAATGTAGTTAAAAATATGACAGAAAAAGATAAGTTTGCTATGGATAAAATTTATAGCTCTAATGGCGTAGGTAATATTAAATCATATAGCAAAAAACAAGATGCTGATGTTGGGTGTCCTCAAAAACCGAATTTGATGGCTGCTGATGGCACAGCTGTCGGCGGGCTGTATAATTGTGCAGGAATGTGGGTAAGTATTGATACAAACGGTCCTTATAAAAAACCTAATGCTTTAGGGCATGATATCTTTTATTTTGCAATAGATACTCAAAAAAGGCAGTTATTTCCGCTCGGTATGGATAAGGTTACAGGTTATTGGAATTTCTCTGCACAGGAGAGATATTGTTCCCGTAATTCTACAGATGTAAAAAATGGGTATGGGTGTACTGCTTTTGCCCTTGCAAATAAGTGCCCGGATGATGAAGCCAAAACATATTGGGACTGCTTACCGTAAATTTATATTTCTTGAAGCTGTTTTGTTTATTTGAAAAAAAATATTTTCTTGATATACTTAAGTTATGAAAGATATGTTAGACAAGATTCTTCAGATTGAGAAGAAATATAATGAATTAGGTACTACCCTGTCGGATCCGGCTGTAATCCACGATTATAAAAAATTTCGCGACCTTTCAAAACAGCGAAAATCTATGGAGGAAACAGTTAACCTTTACTATGACTGGAAAAAGGCAGTTGACGCTATTGAAGAAGCAAAACAAATGCTTCATGAAGAAAAAGACGAAGAAATGAAAAGTTTTCTTAAAGCCGAAATTGAAAGCAATGAAGCTAAACTGCCGGAGTATGAACAGAGAATGAAAGTTTTATTACTTCCGCGCGATCCGATGGACGATAAAGACATTATGCTCGAAATCAGAGGCGGAGCAGGCGGTGACGAAGCAAACATTTTTGCCGGCGATTTAGCAAGAATGTATATGCGCTATGCCGATAAAAAAGGTTGGCAGACGCAGGTTTTGAGTAAAACCGAATGTGAAGCAGGCGGTGTATCAGAAATTATTATTTCAATAAAAGGTGATGCCGTATACTCGCAATTGAAATATGAATCAGGAGTTCATAGGGTTCAAAGAGTTCCAGCAACGGAATCGCAAGGACGTGTTCATACTTCTACTGCAACGGTTGCTGTAATGCCGGAAGTTGACGACGTTGAAGTAGAACTTAATATGAACGATGTTGAAATTACAACCGCACGTTCAGGCGGTGCAGGCGGACAAAACGTTAACAAAGTTGAAACTGCTGCAAGGGTTTTCCACAAGCCTACAGGAATAATGATTTTCTGTACAGAAGAACGTTCTCAGCTTCAAAACAAAGAGCGCGCACTCCAAATTCTTAAAGCTAAACTTTACGATATGGAAGTTCAAAAACAGATGCAGGAAATTACGGATCTTCGCCGTTCTCAAGTAGGCACAGGCGATAGAAGCGAACGTATCAGAACTTATAATTTCCCGCAGGGACGTCTTACAGACCATCGTATAAATCATAATCTTAACGTAAATACCGTAATTGACGGTGATTTAGATGAATTAATCAATCTGCTTATGGAACACGACCAGAAGCTGAAACTGGAAAAATTAGCTGAGGTAAATTAGTGGCAGATAGAAAGTGTGTCGGGTGCGGAAAAATTAAAAACAGGGAAGAATTAATAAAGATAACTAAGGAAAACACGCACGGCACAATCATTATAAACCCTAGCAATAAAATATTTGGCAGATCTGTATATCTCTGCTATAATAATTCTTGTATAGAAGCTGCTTATAAAAAAAATAAAATTTCAAAAGCCCTAAAAGCTTCTGTGCCGGAAGATTTGAAAGGAAAATTACTAAATGAGTTTTGATACAATTAGAATAAATGAATTAGCAAAAGAACTCGGACTGACGAGTAAAGAAGTTATAGAAAAATTCGCGCAAATTTCTGTAACAGGCAAAACTCATTCAAGTACGGTGACGCTAGACCAGGTAAAACGTTTAAAAGAATTTATTGCATCTGGCGGAGTTAAAGAAGCCAAAAAGCCAAAAGCATTTGTTGTTAAAAAGGCTAAAACAGCTGATTCTGAACCTGAAGTTAAGGAAGAAGTAAAAGAGGAGAAAAAAGCAGCTCCAAAAACAACTCTTCCTAAAATAGAAGTTGTTAAACCTAAACCCCAGAGCAGATTAGAAATTGTCCGTCGTGCACCTCAAAAACCGGCAGCAGATAAAACTGATGCAGATGCAAAGCGTCAAGCTTCACGCCCTGAAAGACCGCCGAGAGGTGAAAAAGGTAAACCTTTCCCTGCTAAAAAAGATGGTAATGCTCCTGCTAAAAAACCTTTTGAAAGACCTGCAGGAGAAAGAAAACCAATACAAAGAACTATTATATCTCAAGATATTTATGAAAATAAAGGTCAGGGCAGAAGGCGTTCGGCTGACGGGAAGAAAAAGGGAAAAGATTTTAATTCCAAGAAAGAAGAACAGGAACGAATTTCTTTAGAAAAAGCTGCGGCACAAAAACATAAGAAAAAAGTCCACAAGGAAGAAGAAGTAAAAGAAGTTAAACAGATTGTTGTAAACCGTGCCATGACTATCAGTGAACTTGCTGAAAAAATTCAAAAAACACCGGCTGAAATTGTTAAATTCTTGATGTTTCAAGGGATTATGGCAACTGTTAACCAACTTATAGATGTTGATGTAATTAAAAAAGTTTGTGCAGAATATAACCTTGAAGTTCTTGATGAAGATTTAGACGCTTATATGGAAGAAGAACTCGAGAAAGAGGAAAAGGTTAAAAAGCTTACCGAAGTTGATAAAAAATTATTGAAAAAACGTGCTCCTGTTGTAAGTATTATGGGACACGTTGACCACGGTAAAACGACCCTTTTAGACAGTATCAGAGCATCAAAACATAAGATTGTTGCGACTGAAGTCGGAGGAATTACTCAGTCTATAGGTGCTTATACAGTTTATTTAGACAATAATCAGGAAAAGAAAATAGTATTTGTAGACACTCCGGGTCACGAAGCATTTACAGAAATGAGAGCACGCGGCGCAAAAGCAACTGATATTGCTATTCTTGTTGTTGCCGCAGATGACGGTATTATGCCTCAGACAATTGAAGCTATTAACCACGCGAAAGCCGCTGAAGTGCCAATTATTGTTGCAGTTAACAAGATTGATAAACCTGGAGCTAATCCTGATAAGATTTTGCAGCAGTTAACGGAGCACGGGCTTGTTCCTGAAGAATGGGGCGGTGATACAATTACCGTAAAAGTTTCAGCTTTGCAGGGCACCGGTATTGATGAGCTACTTGAATACATTCTGCTTGTTGCTGATTTACAGGATCTTAAAGCTAATCCGAAAGCAGAAGCGTCAGGTGTTGTAATTGAAGCAAACCTTGATAAAGGTAAAGGCCCTGTTGCAACTTTATTGGTTCAAAACGGTACTTTGCGCGTTGGTAACTGTATAGTTGTCGGAACAGCTTGCGGTCGTGTCAGAGCATTGCTTTCAGACAGCGGTGAAAGAATTCAAAAGGCTGAACCTTCTACACCTGTTGAAATTTTGGGATTAACAGAAGTCCCGCAGGCAGGTGATTACTTTGAAGTTGTTAAAAACGAAAAAGAAATGAAAGCAATTGTTGAAGAACGTAAAGAAAAAGAACGTAATAAACGGCTTGATGCAATGCTTCCTGCTCACGTCAGACGTGAGGCTGTTGCGGGCGAAGATGATATTCCGCAGTTGAATTTGATTATTAAAGCAAATACTAACGGTGCTGCGGAAGCTGTTTCTCAGGCTATTGCCCAATTGGATTCAAAGGAAATTAAGACAAAAATTATTCACGTAGGCGTAGGTGATATTTCTGAAGCTGATGTAATGCTTGCTTCTGCTTCAAATGCTTTGATTTTGGGCTTTACGGTTAAAGAGGATGCAAATGCCCTTGCCGCTGCCGAAAAAGAAGGCGTTACAATTAAGAAATACGATATTATTTACCAGATTTTGGAAGATATTGAAAAAACAATGCTTTCACTTCTAGAACCTGAAATTAAAGAGGTTGAGCTCGGTAAAGCAGAAGTCCGCCAGGTATTTACAATCGGTAAAACAACAAGAATTGCGGGCTGCTATGTAACAGAAGGCAAGATTGTCAGAAGTAAAGATGCGGTTCTTTATCGTGACGGAAAAGAACTGTTCCGCGGTGCAATTGATCAGTTAAAACGTTTCAAGGATGATGTGAAAGAGGTCGCTCAAGGCTTTGAATGCGGTATATCATTCAGCAAATGGAACGACATTGAAGTCGGCGACATTATAGAAGTTTCAACTAAAGAAGAAGTTGAGCGACAAAGTTTATAAATATTGTATACTATTTTATCCAAGGATTATTATCAGGAAATTGCTAGCTGTAATTTTATGTTAGTCTAATACACTTTAGATCTGTATATTTGGTTGTATCTGATTTATCTAATTCTAAACGGATAATCATTTTTATATTGCCAACCATCCATTAACAGAAGCTGAGCACAAAACATTGGTTCTGTTTTGCACAGTCTTTGAACATTTTTTCTGTCGTTCAAATCTCTTGAAAAATCTTCTTCTCCTTCAGGTGGCTTAATAGTACCATTTATATCCCAAATATATTTGTATGGACCAAAGTTTCCTTTATCTAATGAAAAAGAGTATATGTCTGTTCCATAACTATTTTTACCCTTATCACAATTTACATCGTATGCAAGATTTGTATTATTCATAATGACGCAAGAGCCATCAGTAAAATAAATTTTTGCTCCTTCTGCAGCGTATTCTCCATAGCTTTGATGTTTTTCTATTTTAAGAACACTTGTAAAATAAGGAGTAAAGTGTTTGTCCCAAAATTGACGTGTGCTTTCGTATGAATTTCCAGGATTATCCCAGTTTCCTGAAGTTTCTCCTGTCTGATAATTGTATAGCATTACTGCCTGTTGCATTGTTGTATAGAATCTTTTTAATCTTGTTATGTATTCTGATTTACGGTGCTGTTCTATTAGCGAAGGCATGGTCATAGCGACAACCACACCGATTATGCCGAGTGTGATTAGGACTTCAGCCAGAGTAAACGCAGCTTTCTCTATAAGTGAAGAGTGAAGGGTGAAGAGTGAAGAGAATTTGTCATTACGAGGCAGCGTAGCCGCTGCACCCGACACCTGGGTTTTGCATAAACTTTCTTTGTCTTGACAGAATTGCGCAGCACACTCGCAATGACAAGATAAGAAATAACGTGAATTGTCTATGGCTACGTGCGTAGCACCCTCGCCTATGGGAGAGGGCAGGGGTGAGCTTTCTTTTTCCCCTCCCTTGAGGGGAGGGGAAGTAAAGGGGTGGGTGAGGTCAGAAGAACAGAAGACCGGAGGGCAGGGGCTATTTTCATTTATAGCTGTTTTTGTAAAATTGCAACAAAATTTATTTTTGATAACAGCTTCGCATCTTTGCCTCTTGACATCTTTGCATCTAATGAAGAGATGCTGAAACAAGTTCAGCATGACATTTCTTAAACTGGCTTGACCTCCTGACCTCTTGACATCCGGCCTTCCATCTAGCAGCTTAGCTGCATCAATTTCTATCGTGTACGCGCTTTCGGGGGGGGGGCACTTATAGCTTCTTTTTCAATCATTTTACACCTCCAGTTTTCTATTATATATTGTATTATTTATGTATTTGTAAAATTTGTCAATAGTTTTAACAAGCTGTTCTATTTTATTTTTGTTATTTCATGCTATAATTTTTTTACTAAGGAGAAAATTATGACTCTAAGAAATGAACGTGTCAGAAAAGAATTAATGAGAGATATCTCAGATATTTTACGCAAAGAAGTAAGAGGTCTGGCAGGCGTTGTGTCTGTTGTAGATGTTGAAGTTTCTCATGATAATTCTTTTGCAAAAGTTATATACAGTGTTCTGGGTTCTGATGAACAGGTCGAAAAAACAAAAGAAATTATAGAAAAAAGCACCCCGAAAATCCGTTATGAAGTCGGCAAACGCATAAGACTCAGATTAACTCCGGAGTTGAAATTTGTTTATACAGATTCTCTGGAAAAGGGTTCCAGAGTCAGCGAAATTATTGACAAGATTTCTCGCGGGGAACTTTAATCTTTATGTTTGGATTTTTGAATATTTATAAACCAAAAGGCATTACATCTCATGATGTTGTGGCAAAGCTTCGTCGTATTACAAAAATAAAACAAATCGGACATACCGGAACTCTTGATCCTTTTGCCGAAGGTGTCTTGCCGATTTGTCTAGGGAAAGCGACAAGACTTATTGAATATTTGGCTGATGACAAAGAATATCTTGCAACGGTTCAGTTTGGCGCAGCAACAACAACTTATGATCTCGAGGGTGAAAAAATTTTTACTTCTGACAAAAAAATAACCGCCTCTGATGCTGCAGCTGCTTTGAAAGATTTTGAAGGAGAAATCTCTCAGATGCCGCCAGTGTATTCTGCAATAAAGGTTAAAGGCAAAAAACTTTATGAATATGCGCGAAAAGGTGAAAAAGTTGAAATTCAGCCAAGAAAGGTTAAAATATACGCAATTGAACTGAAAAGTTTTGATGAGAAATTACAGCAGGCGCAAATTCTTGTTAGTTGTTCAAAAGGTACCTATATCCGCTCAATTGCAAATGATTTAGGTGAAAAACTAGGCTGCGGCGGATATCCTATAAAACTTGTCAGAACAAAAGCCGGAAGTTTTCGGGTTGAAGATTCTATTGAACTCCAAGACAATTTGAACGTCGCTGATGAATTGATTAATCCGGCTGATAGGCTCGAATATCCAAAATATTATGTAAATAGCGGCGAACTTGAAAAAATAAAGCATGGCATGCCGCTAAAAAATAAAAATTTTGAGCATGGCAGTATTGTTATTTTGATTTATAATGAAAAAGAAATCTGCGCAGTTGGAGAGGCAGATAATGATAAGATTAAATTGAAGAAAGTGTTCATATAATGAAAAAGGTTTTATTAACGTTATTATTTTTGATTATCGGTCAAACAGGATTTGCGTCCTGTGATATTCAAAGTTGTGTTGCGCCTTATGATTTGACGTCAGGTTTTTCAAGGTTTTTCAGCAAAATAACTGGACAGAATTTCATCGCTTCAAAAATTGGTGAAAGCCTTACTAAAAAAGCAATAAAAAAAGAAATTACATCCGGAAAAATTGATGTTAATTTAAAATCATTCAGCACAAGAGATTTGAAAGCCGGAAGGTTTAAGTCGCTTGAAATTACCGGTAAAGACGTTGTAGTTGACGGTATTTATATTTCCTATTTCAATACTAAAACTCTTTGTGATTTCAACTACGTTGTTCAGGATAAAAATGGTAAGGTTATAGTAAAAGAAGATATTCCGGTTCGGGTAAACGTTGTTATAACAGAAGACGATTTGAACAGTACTATGAATTCATCTGATTATAAACGTATGCTCAGTGATATAAATACAATAGGCGGTACTTTGAATTTATTTCAAATTGTTTCAACATCGGTAAAACTTAAAAACGGTAAAATGTATTATATAATGAAATATGCTCTTCCGTTTGTCAGAAAGCCTCAAGAAATTGTGATAAGCGCTGATTTATGTATTCATAATGGCGAAATTATTCTGGCAAATACAAATCTTGTTAGTGATAGTCTTGCTTTGGATGTGCATAGTTTTTCTAAAATATTGAATTATATTAACCCACTTGATTTTTCTGCTAAAATACTGGAAAATAAAAATGCAAGATTTAATATTCAAAATGTAAAAATTTCAAACGGTAAAATTGATATAGATGGACAAGTTACCGTTTTAAAAGATAAGGAATAAAAATTATGCGTAACAACGAGAGAGTATTTTTATTAATAACAGGCGTTATAATGGTTGCTGTATGCTGTGTTTTGGGTTTGAGAATGTTTTACCATAATGACGAAAATATTTCAGGGCCTTTGACACCTGTTCCTGAAACACAAATCCCGCCTGAAGAAAAAGAACCGGTTGAAAAACCTGTTGAAAAGGTTTATGTAAACGTTTTCTTTATCGGACAGAATGCGAATAAGGAAGAGGTTTATAAAGCAGTTAACAGGGAATATGACAAAGATGTAGACGGTTCTAAAATAAAATTTGCAATTCAATCATTGATTGCAGGCCCGAAAACTGATGAAAGAGCAAAAGGTGTTTATTCCGAAATCCCTGCCGGAACAAGGCTTATTTCTATTAATGAATCTGCTGATAAAGTTATTATTAACTTGAGCGGTGATTTTGAAAACGGCGGAGGAACTGACAGTTTGTATAAAAGAATTTATCAGATTATAAAAACCGCCAAACAAAATACAACAAAACCGGTTTACCTTTATATAGAAGGCAGCGAAGCCGACGTTATAGGCGGAGAAGGAATAATGATAAATCAGCCTTTGAACGACAATTCTCTGGATGGATAAATGAGTACAAAAGATTTAGACTACTACCTCAATTTGAATTGGACTATAGTAGAAGGTGAGGATTTGGATTTTGACGGCAATCCTTACCATTATATTGAAATAAAAGAAATTCCGAGCTTTCTTTTTTGTGCAAAAACGCCGGAAAAAGCAAGAGAAAACTATAAAACACAGCTTAAATGGACGCTGCAAGTAATGCTTGAACACGGCGTTCATATAACAGAACCCGGTGATCAAGACGATGAACCTGACTGGGAAAAATTATGCCCTTAGTTTTTGTTATAAACTTCTGCGTATTTTGGATTAACCGCAAGCCATTTGAAGGTTTGTTCATCGGTTTCTGGAATGTCTATAACAAATGTTCCGCCGTAACGTCCGCGTGAAAATGCAAGATAGCCTTCTTTTGCAAGATTATGGAAGGCTTTTCTTATTGTGTTCGGACTTAAATCTAACTGTTTTGAAAGCTCAATGATTGATGGCAATTTTGCTCCAATTTCATAATTTTCTGCAATAAGTTTTTTGATATGATTTTGTGTCTTTTCATAGTAGTAAAACGCAGTATCAACAGCCGGTGCAAATATTGATGTTTCTTTTTTTATTGGAATATTCTTATCATCCGGCATTTTTACAACAGTTGTTCCGTAACGTCCGCGTCTTGCAAGCAGAATTCCTTCATCAATAAGTGTTTTCAGAGCATCATGAATAGTTTTTATACTTACCGATAATTCTTTTGATAGTGCTTCATGGGCAGGCAGCCTGTCACCGACTTTCAACTTCGCAGTTATATAATCTTTTAAATCTTTTTCAACTTTTTTTACAAGTGACACATTTTCTTCTACAGTATCATCAAGTGTAAAGTCTGTAGATTTAACTAACCAGCCGTTTTCATTAGAATTCTTGAACTTATGTTCGAGTATGCCGATTGTTGAAAGGTATTCAAGGGCAAGTCTTGTAGTATTTGCAGAACTTGAAATATGCATTGCAATATGCCTTGATGAAGGCAGAAGCTGTCCTGCTTGAAAATTATTTTCTATGATATATTTTTTTATTGATGAAATCGCAATTTCACGTTTTGAGGTAAGTTTTCTTAATGAATTTTCTTTGTTGTTTCTGTCGCGTACGAGTGTTCCTATGCACTGTTTAGATTCAACATATCCAAGGTCTTCAATATATCGCAGTGCATTCTGAATTGTTCCTATGCTTACACCAAGAAGGTATGCCAATTCAGGCTTTGACGGCAAAAGAAAGTTCGCCTTAATGTTTTTGTCACTATCAATCCAGGCCATAAGCCACTTAGCAATAGCAACAGCCTTTGATTCTGTAATATTTTTTAACTGTGGAAGTTCTGCATTTATATCTTCAGTTTTGATTTGGTGCAGATTAGATTTTTGCGGAAGGATATATTTATTTTCTTTCATACACACATACCTTATTCAATAATAATACACTATTTATAAAAAAACATCAATTATTTTTTTGCTAATTTATGAAGACAAATTTACATAAATAAAAAAACCGCCTTGGCGGTTTTTTTATTCTAAAAGTGATTCCAAAAGTTCGGCATTTTTTACCGAAGTTGTTGACTGGCGAACTTTTTGCTTGTAAATATAGGTTCGCAGCGCCTCTCGAATTAATTCACTGCGTGATCGGTTTTCTCCGTCTGCTACCTGATCAATTCTGTGCAAAAATTCTTCGGGCATAGAAATTAATACTCGTGCCATATATTCTCCTTTTCTTTAAATAGTTCGCTTATATTTAAATAAAAACAATTTGATTTAAAAAAGTGCTATTTTTTATTTAAAAAATATATATTAATTTTGAAAAGCATTATATAGTGCGACTTTGGAGGGTATTTATTAAGTTAACAAAACTTAATACAATACTCAAAAATTGTGTAATTAATCTCTTTACAATACACTTATTTTACGCTAGTATAAGGGAAAAGAGGTATCCTAAGGCATGAGATATAAAAGAATATTACTTAAAATAAGCGGAGAGGCATTATTAGGCGAACAGCAGTTTGGGATTGATCAAAAACCTGTTAAGATGATAGCCGGGGAAATTCAAAAAGCACGTGAACTTGGAGCTGAAATTGCTGTTGTTGTCGGCGGCGGAAATATTTTTAGAGGAATGAAAAATAGCGCAAAGCTTGGTATGGATCAGGCATCCGGCGATTATGTAGGAATGCTTGCAACTGTTATGAATGCTATTGCTTTGCAAAGCGCTTTAAATCAAATGAATATTCCATGCCGTGTGCAAAGCGCGATTACAATCAACCAGGTTGCAGAACCTTATATAAGGTACCGCGCAATAAGACATCTTGAAAAAGGCAGAGTTGTTATTTTTGCTGCTGGAACAGGAAATCCATTCTTTACAACAGATACAGCAGCCGCATTAAGAGCTTCTGAAATTAATGCTGAAGCTATGCTAATGGCTAAAAACGGTGTTGACGGAGTTTATACGGACGACCCGAAAACAAACCCTGATGCGAAAAAATTAGATAAAATTACTTATGACGATATTATTGTCAAAGGTTTAAAAGTGATGGATACATCAGCCTGTGCTTTGTGTAAGCAAAATAATATACCTATTGTGGTATTTGATTTTGATGCAAAAGATGCTATTGTTGATATTTTAAAAGGTAAAGAGATAGGAACGTATATTAATTAATAAAATAAATAATAAGGAGAAAAAAATGTCTGAGTCATTAGATGAATTATTTTTATTAGGCGAAGAAAAAATGGAAAAAGCAATTGCACAGCTTCACAGAGAGTTCGGTTCAATAAGATCCGGCAGAGCTAATCCTATGATTTTAGATAAAGTTCTTGTAGATTACTATGGAGCTCCGACTCCTCTAAGACAAATGTCGCAGGTTACTGTACAGGACGGAACTACACTTGTTATAACACCTTATGATAAATCAATTTTAAAAGAAATTGAAAAAGCTATTATTAAGGCAGAAATTGGTATAACTCCAAACAGCGACGGCATATGTATAAGACTTGCCTTCCCGCCTTTAACTGAAGAAAGAAGACGCGAAACTGCAAAAGAAGTTAAAAAAATCGGTGAAGAAAGCAAGGTTGCAATCAGAAATATCCGCCGCGATATGTCAGATGATTTGAAAAAAATAGAAAAAAGTGAAAACCTTCCGGAAGATACTGTGAAGGATAATCAGGATAAAATTCAAAAATTAACTGATAAGTATACAGGCATAATTGATAAAGCCGTATCAGATAAAGAAAAAGAGGTTATGACTGTATAATGGAAGAAACAAAAGGCTTGAATAAAAACGCAACAAGGATGCTTACAGGTTTTATTATGGGAACAATTGCCATGGGCTGTATTATGCTCGGCGGTGTTGCCTTATTGATATTGTTAGCTTTTGTAATCTATTTTGCGTCAAAAGAGTATGTAAAAATTCTTGAGCATAAAGGTTTTTATCCGAGCCTTAAAATAATTCTTGCAGCAGAAGCTTTGCTTGCAATAATAACTTATTTTGACAGTACTCAGTATGTTGCACTTGCCTTGACTTTGTGTACTTTTGCGGCTTTTATGTGGGTGCTGTTCAGAGGCCGTCAGCCATATATTGCAAATGTTGCAACAACAATTCTCGGTTTTGTGTACTGTGGTTATTTCCCTCTGCATTTGCAGTTGCTGAGAGATATTCAATCTCCGCAGTATAGTGACGGATTAGGATTTGTTGTAATGATGTTTGTGGCTATAATGATGACTGACATTGGCTGCTATTATGCCGGAACAAGGTTCGGAAAACACAAACTCGCTCCTGTAATCAGTCCGAATAAAACAATTGAAGGTTCAATCGGAGGTGCAATATCTGCTGTTATCGGAGCTTGCATTATAGGGCTGTTTATTAACTTTTTCTTTGTGGAAATCTCATGGTATATACCGGTATTGACAGGTTTAATATGTACGATATTCGCTCAAATTGGCGATTTGTGCGAATCGTTGATTAAACGTGATGCAGGTGTTAAAGATTCCGGTAATTCTTTGCCCGGACATGGCGGATTTCTTGACAGATCAGACAGTTTCATATTTACAATTCCTGTTATGTATTATTTCTGTAAATATTTTGTATTTTCACATGATATTGTAAACTATATAAAAGGTTTGTTCTAAATGAAAGAACTGGAAGAGATTTTTGGTATAAAAATTGATAATCCCGATTTTTTTACACGGGCTTTGACTCATCCTTCTTATACCAAGGAAAAAGACTTGCCGTATACCGACAATTATGAGCGTCTTGAATTTTTGGGGGATGCGGTGTTAAAACTTGTGGCATCAACAATTCTATTTAATCGTTTCCCGGATTATGCCGAGGGCGATTTATCAAAAATTCGTTCTATAGTGGTTTCAGACAGTACTTTGTCTAAAATTGCGCATGATATAAATTTATGTGATTTGATTATAGCTGCTCCGCATGAGGCAAAACAGGGTGTTACGCATATAGAATCCGTTTGCGCCTGCGCATTTGAGGCAGTTTTAGGAGCTTTTTATCTTGATAATAAGTTAAATGAACTTATTCCGTTTTTAGAAAAAGTTTTGATGCCGTATATAGAAGAAGTTGATAAAAATTTTGAAAAATATAACGCAAAAGCAATGCTTCAGGAATACACACAGTCGGTGAATAAGGAAATTCCTGTTTATACTCTTGTAAACGAAACAGGGCCTGCGCATAAAAAAACATTTGAGGTGGAAGTTTCTTACAACGGCAAAGTTATAGCATCAGGTTCAGGCAAAACAAAAAAAGAAGCTGAACAGCATGCTGCTTATGAAGCATGCAGAATTTTCGGGGTAATATAATGACAAATATTGTTTCACCATCAATTTTATCAGCTGATTTTGCAAACCTTGAACATGATATAAAACGTGTAGAAGACGCCGGTGCACAATGGCTTCATATAGACGTTATGGACGGGCATTTTGTCCCTAATATTACAATAGGTGTGCCTGTTGTTGCTTCAATAAGAAAAATTACAAAACTATGCCTTGATGTGCATTTGATGATTGAAAATCCTGAAAAATACATAGAGCCTTTTGCAAATGCAGGGGCTGATATTTTAACATTCCATTATGAGGCAGCGAAAGACGTTACTGAACTAATAAAACTGATAAAATCTTATAATGTTAAGGTTGGCATGTCTATCAAGCCTAAAACTCCTTATGATGTTGTTTTACCTTATCTGAATGATTTGAATTTAGTTCTTGTAATGACAGTTGAACCCGGTTTTGGCGGGCAGAAATTTATGGCAGATTGCGCAGAAAAAATTCCTCTTATAAAAGAAAAAGCCCATAAGGATTTGATAATTCAGGTTGATGGAGGCATTAACGCTGAAACAGCAAGAATTTGCACCTCATTTGGCGCAAATTCTTTGGTTGCCGGTAATTATATTTACAAATCAGATGACATCGCGTCAGCTGTTAAATCTCTATTCTAATCCCAACTTCCGCTTACGTTTTCTAATTTCTTCCGGATCTGTTGTTAATGCAGGGTCAGCCAATGTTTGTGCTGTATCGGTTTCTGCAGTACCCTCTGTTGATTCTTCTGGTTCTTGTGTTGGCATGTCAGCAGCCATACCAGGAGTTGGATTCATGAAAATGTTTTCATCAGCAGCTTCAGGGTTGTTTTGTGCGACAAGTGCCGGATCTTGCACTGCGTCAGGTTCTTCTGTCGCTGTTGGTGCTTCTGCGTTTGCTGCTTCCGGTCTGAATTCTGCCATTTCTTCAGGGCTCAAACCTAATTTGTCTAAAGCATCAAGACCAACATCGCCGTCTACCTGTTCATAAGTTATATCGTCAGGGATTTTAGCAAACGCAGCCATCTGTTGAGCCCAGGTTAATATTTCAGCAGGGATTTCCTGTCCGCGGCCTTCTTCTTTTATAATTTCTTTTGCTGTAAGCTTTTTCCATCTTTCAAGATCAACATTCCTCGTTGATGTGCCTAAACTAATCTGGTCTGCCATTAATTTTTCTCCTTTCTTATTTACTGTTAATTAACGGCTAAATTAATGAAAATCTTTGGCAATTGTTAACTTTTGTAACAGATTTTATATAAATTGAATATAAAAAGTCAATATTTTTTTATAGAAATTTTTTATATAAGTACGAGAGCTAAATAAAGAAAAAAGAGAGGTTTAAAAATGGCAAATACACTGTTATTTTCCAGTATAGTTTGTGATACTTATAAACAAACATCAGACGCAGTTAATTCTGTAGATTTGAATAAAAAACTTATAATTAAGAAAACTCTGGTTGACATGATGAGGCAGTCGTTTTTTCACGGTGCAAGCAGGTTTGGAACTAATTTTATTGCATAGTCGCAGGAAAATCATAGGAAAGATAGGAAATTATTTAGGATAGGTTGGAATGAATAAAAAGGCCGGTATTAAACCGGTCTTTTAGTTTTTAAAAGTGTTCATTAATTGTTTGCTGCGTTTCATCTTTGTTCTGTTGATCCGCGTCAAAAAATACTTTAATTGTTTTTTCCTGTTTCAGTGCATTTGTCGCTTCTTCATTCACAGTACTGTTGACTTTGTTAAGGTCTACATTAAAATAAATGAATGCACCTGCAGCAATCAGCAATAAAAGAATAATCCATTTCATAATAATACCCTCATATTTTACTTCTTTATAAGTATATATTTATGCGTGTTTTATGAAATCGGGTTTATGATTGATTTTTATATATCCATGCTTCCGCTTCTCAAACCTTCAATATCAAGGGTGAGATATTTTAAACCTAATTTTTTAAAACTAGAAATTAAATCGTCTTTTTTCTCAATGAGTTCATTGAATTGTTGTTGAGGAATTTCAATTCGCGCTGTATCATTATAGAGCCTGAGCCGGCAGTTTGTAAATCCGTTGTTTTTTAAAATCAATTCGCCTTTTTCGATTATCTTTAGATTTTCTTTTGTAATTTTTGTGTTATATGGCAATCGTGTTGCAAGACAGGGAGTAGAAGGTTTATCAAAAATTTCAATGCCGCATTCTTTTGCATAATTTCTTATTTCCTGTTTTGTAATTTCAAATTTTGCAAAAGGAGAAATTACATTGAGTTCTTCAAGAGCTTTTCTGCCAGGGCGGTAAGTATGTAAGTCATCAAAGTTTGTTCCGTCAATAAGAAATTTAATCCCTTTTTGCTGCATTTTTTCTAAAGCTGTTTCAAAAAGCATTTTTTTGCAGTGGTAGCATCTGTCTTTTGGATTGTTATTAATCTGCGGGTTTTGAAGAATATCTGTTTGGATTATTAATTGTTTTACATTGTATTTTTTACAAAGAGTTTTGGCCTCATTAATTTCTTCATCAGTTTGAAAGTCTGTTTTGAAAGTTATTGCCAAAACATTCATATCTCTGCACAGATAAAGCAAAAGCGTGCTGTCAATTCCGCCTGAAAAAGCAAGGCATAAGCCCTGCTCATTCAGTTCTGTTAAATAATTTTTGAGTTTTTCAAATTTATTTTGCATTCTCTTTTACCATTTTGCGGTTGATGATTAAACATACAAAATACATTGCAGCACAAACAATAAGAAGCCCTGCAATATTGGCTGCAATCGGTGATATTTGATTAAGAATTGCAGTTTTTGTCTGCAATGCTTCTGCGATATTGAAAAGCTGCCATTGAGTCTGTGCAACCACAGAATCAGAAATATTTAATAATGACCATTCAAGTCCGTCAGGTTTTTGAGATGCATATTGAGAAATTATTCCTGCAAGTAAGATAGAAATGCCGCCAAATGCGTAGGACAATTTTTTAGTGTCTGCAAATTTGGCTAAAACGGCTATTCCGCCCGTTACAGCACCTTCGACAATTCCAATCGGCAGATGTATTGCCTGCATTAGTCCTGTGAAATTTGCAATGCTTGCAACGGTTATTGAACCTGATAATGCACCTTCAATTACAACCGCAAAAGCGCCAAGCTGAAGCGCTGCAACAGATGCTAAAAACGAGCCTAAAAATGGTTTGTTAATTTTTTCAAGAGGTCTGAAAATAAGCGGGTAAGCAACAAAACATGCTAAAAATCCCATGTTGAACATATTGCAGCCGAGCGCAAGCAAACCTCCGTCAGCAAAAAAGACTGCCTGAACAAGCAGAATTGCACACATTGCTAAAAATGCAGCATAAGGGCCTAACAATGCGGCGAGTAAAACACCGCCCACAATATGACCGCTAGAACCTGTTGACGGGATAGCAAAATTTATCATTTGTAATGCAAATACAAGTCCGGTCAAAGCTACAACAGGTAAAATATTATCTTTTGAAAAATCTTTTTTAACTTTTTTGTAAGCATAAAATGCTGTAACAGCTGCAACTGCTAACATTGGAATCCCTGTAACGGGACAAATAATACCGTTTCCTAAATGCATAATTTTTCTCCTTTTTTATCATCTTTGCCAACCTCTGTCAGCTTTTTTATGTTATACTCATAACTCTTAAAATCGGATTTTCATAAGGTCTTTTCCCTGCACCGTAGCCTGTTTTTTCAATAACAAATTCATCAGGCAGTTTCTCTCCAGTAAAAATAGCCGCAGCAATCGCTGCTCCTGTTGGTGTAACCATTTCTCCGTTGTTGTCTGTTATTTTTAAAGGCAGTTTATATTTTGAAACTATTTCACAAACGGCAGGAACAGGCACCGGAATTTTTCCATGCTGGCACATTACAAATCCCTGTCCGTCAGAAAGAGTTGATATATAAATCTTTTCCGGTGATAAATCATTAAATAATACCGCAAAACTTACAATATCCACAATTGAATCTATTGCGCCAACTTCGTGAAAATGTACATCTTGTATATCTTTTCCGTGAACTTTTGCTTCAGCTTCCGCAACAATTTTGAAAATCTTTTTGGCAAGATTTTTTGCATTTTCGCTTATATCAGCTTTATCAATAATTTGGTTGACATCATCAAGGTTTCTGTGTTCATGATGATGCCCTTCAGAATGTTCGTGATGGTGGTGATGTTCCGGCAAAATTACGTCAAAATCTGTTGCCATAATTCCATTTATTGATTTTTTTGTAATGTTATATTTAAATTCATTATCTAAATTCATAGATGTTAAAGCTGTATCAAGTTTTTCTCGGCTTGCCCCTAAATCCAAAAGCGCGCCGACAGACATATCGCCTGAAATTCCTGATTTGCATTCAAAATATAAATTCATTTATTTCCCTTTCACTATCAATTTATTTATTTGTGCTGCACTGTAGCCCGCATTAAACCCGTTATCAATATTTACGACTGTCATACCTTCTGCACAGGAATTAAGCATTGTTAAAAGTGCCGAAAGCCCTTTCATAGAACTTCCGTAGCCGACTGATGTTGGAACTGCAATAACTGGAACATCAACAAGTCCGGTGATAATTCCGCCTAATGCACCCTCCATCCCTGCTGCTGCGATAATTACATTAGCATTTCTTATTTCATCAATTTTGTCAAAGAGTCTGTGAATTCCTGCAACTCCGATATCATAGTATTTTTTTACATTGCTACCGTAAAATTCTGCTGTTTCAGCGGCTTCCTCAGCAATTGGAATATCTCCGGTGCCGCCTGTGCATATTGCGATTTCGCCAATCTTTTCAACAGGTTTTTGAATTAAAGTTACAACACGACCCTGCTCGTTGTATTCTATTTCCTCAAAAGTCTTTTTTAAATTTTCTGCTTGTTCTTTTGAAGCTCGTGTCCCGATTACATTTTGACCATTGTTTTTGAATTCTGTGAAAATTTTTATTAACTGTTCATCTGTTTTGCACTCGCAAAAAACGGCTTCCGAAGCTCCGCGGCGTTTTTGCCGTTCTATATCAAGTTTTGCAAAATTTATATCTATGTATTTGTCACTCATTAATTTTTTCCTTTTTAGTGTTTATTTTTGCAAACAACAATCCTGCTTCAAAAAGTAAATATGTCGGAATTCCAAGCATTAGTTGGCTTACCACATCCGGCGGTGTGAAAATTGCCGCAAGAATTAGAATTATTACAATTATATAAGGACGTAAATTGCTTATTGCTTCGTATGATATTATCCCTGATTTAATAAGTGCCACAGTCGCAAGCGGCGTCTGAAACATTATCCCGAACGCCACTGCCATCATAAGTGTTAAATTTATTATGTTTGAAATGCCGAACATCGGATTGATATTGCCTCCTGCAAAGCTTAATCCGAATTTTATGACTACCGGCATGATGATAAATATGCAAAATGAAGCTCCTAGTAAAAAAAGTAGTGTAGATGAAATTACGGTATTTTTTATGAACCTTTTTTCATTATCATAAAGTGCAGGCAGTATGAAATCCCATATCTTTTTTGCCATATAAGGAAAACATACTAACACATCTAGCAACAGCGCTGTTTTTAATTGAAGTAAAAAAACTTCCATAGGCGAAAAGTAATTGAATGTTATATTACTTGACCCTGCAATCGTTTTTACAAGAAAATTTAGTGCACCCGGAGCTAAATATAGTGTAAAAGGAATTCCTACACATAGAGAAATTATGCATTTTAACAGTGTTTCTCTTAATGCTTCCAAATGAGATATTAAGCTTTCATCTGTGTTTTCGCTCATTTTTTATACATCTTTAGGTTTGTATTCTTCCGGTTTTTCAGCAGAATCTTCTATTGCATCCTTTAAACCCTGTGCCTCGTCCTTCAATATATTTTTTGCTTTTTTATATTCGTAAGAAGCACGACCCAATGCTCTTGCAATCTCGGGAATTCTTTTTCCTCCGAATAACAGCAAAATCGCTACCAGTATCAGTAATATTTCAGTAAAACCAAGTGACATTTTTTATCTCCTTATTTTCTATAATAATTTTTGTTCCTTAATCGGAAAAATTTCTATTGCTCCCGTTCTGCAAGCCTGTTTACAAGCCCCGCAGCCTATGCATTTCATTGCATTTAAAACAGGCGGTTTGCCGTTTTCTTTAATTATAGCATGTACAGGACAGGCTTTAACACATTCACCACACTGGCTGCATTTGTCCTCATTAATCATTGCCATGGCTATTCGTGTTTTTTGTTTTTCTTCAAGTGTAAGTTTTTTGATAGCACCTGACGGACAAACTTCAGAACACTTATGGCAATTATAGTCGCAAACGCCTTTTGAATAGTCAATATGAACTGCACCATACTCATCATTTGCCTTCACTAGAATTTTTTGCGGACAGTTTTCAACGCAAAGGTTGCAGTTAAGACATTTATTGAAAAATGTTTCTTTATTAACAGCGCCGGGCGGTAAGATAACGTCTTTTAATTTTTCAACTATTTTATCTTTAATTTCTATCCCTGCTTTGACCATTGAGCCAAACAAGGCAAGTGCAGTACCAGCGATAATTAGTTGGCGTCTTTTAATGCTGAATTTTACATCTTTTTTAGGTGTTTTACCAAATTTTATTCCTCCTTTTGGGCAGACTTCAAGACATTTTAGGCATTTTATACATGTTTCGTTATCAACTTTTTTTTCTTTTGAATTTATGCAGCCGGATGGGCAGTTTCTTTCGCACTGCCCGCAGGAAACACAAACTTCAGAGATATAAATTTTGTTCAGCGATATTTTTGAAATCAGCCCTAAAATGGTTCCTACAGGGCAGAAGTTCGTACAAAAAATCCTGTCTTTTAAAAGTACCGCAATGATTACAAGCACTACTGCCGTTATTCCAAATATTGTGCCTGTCATTGCTGAGCCGAATATTGTGTATGGATCAATGTATTTTATTGCAATTGTGCTTCCGCCTAAAAGTATTCCCCATACAATAGCTGCAATAAAGTATTTCAAAGGGAAATTAATTTGTTCTCTACATTGTTTTTTTATCAATTTTTGTTTTATAAATCCCGTTATTTCCTGTAAAATTCCGAGCGGGCAAAAAAGCGAGCAGTAAATTCGTCCGCAAAAAAAAGTTAATCCCGCAATAATTAGAAATAAAATCAGCGCAATTACGGAAAAATCTGCAATTACTCTTTGAAGCAGGGGCATAAATTGTAAATCGAAAATTTTTATCCCGTAAAATATGCCGAATATTCCTGTTGCTGCAAGTATAAATATTATTAATGCCAAGGTAAATCGTATTTTATAAATATTTTTCATTACATTTTAACCTTTTTTAGCTGCCTGCTTAACTTCCGCATCAACTTTTTTCAATAATGCAGGAATGTCAAGTCCCTGAGGACAATTTTTTGAACAAAGGTGGCAATTAATACATTTATCAGCCCGCTCATCTTCTTTCAATGCTTCATAGTTAACATTAAACATAAATCCGTTTCCGTTTGATTTATAAACGTTATAGAGCCCGAAGATTGCCGGTATATTTATTCCTCTCGGGCATACTTCCATACAGTATCTGCACGCTGTACAGTTAATTGCACCTTGCGATTGGATAATTTTTGCTACCTCATGCGCTATTTTTTCTTCTTCTTCTGTAAATTTTCTGAAATTAGTAAATGTATCTATATTTTCTTTCAGCTGCTGAAGATTGCTCATACCGCTGAGTATTGTAAATACTCTCGGCTTACTTGTTACCCAGCGCAGACCGAATGACGCCTGAGTATCGTCGGGACATTCTGCTTTTAATTTTTCTGCTGCTTTTTGAGGTAAGTTACATAAGCCGCCGCCTCTTAAAGGTTCCATAACAATAACCGGGACTTCGGCTTCATCTGCGATTTCGTATAGTTCCTTTGCATTAATAACTTCCCAGTCAAGGTAATTTATCTGTAACTGGCAAAAATCCCATTTGTGTTCTTTAATCACTTCTCTTAACATATTAGGATCACCGTGGAATGAAAAGCCAAGATGTTTTATAAGCCCGTCTTTTTTCAATTTCAATAATTCGCCGTACATATCGTTGTCGCGGTAATTGTGAATAGTATTTTTGTTTATATTATGAACCATATAATTGTCAAAGTATTCAACCTGACATTTTTTTAGCTGTTCGTTAAATAATTTATGTACATCAGCCGGAGAATTAACCAGATATGCAGGGTTTTTGTCGGTTAAAAAGAAACTTTCTCTAGGGTATTGTTTAAGGATTTCTCCTATTGCGTTTTCTGATTTGCCGTCAACATACATATAGGCTGTGTCAAAATAGTTTGCGCCATGTGCCATTGAATACTCAACCATTTTGTCAAGTTCAACCATATCAATTTTGCCGTTACGCATTGGCAGGCGCATACAGCCAAGTGCTATGAGAGGGATTTCAAGATTGTCAAATTTCCTTTTTACAACTTGATTTTCGGCTTTTTTTACTTCTTTTTTGCCGCAGCCGGAAAGCATTGCTGCTCCGCCTAGTGCAAGTGCCGAATTTATGATAAATTCTCTGCGTTTCATTAAATTCTCCTTAAAATTTGAGTTTATTAATCCAAGATGTTATTTCATTTTCTTTCGCAGAATTTTCATATGATGTGTACCCTTCCAGAACTTTTGCGTCAGGTGCAAGTTTTTGCATATCAATATATGTGCTTGATGCTCCGCCTCCGCCGTGAGTACAGAAAGGTGCAATTACTTTGCCGTTGAAATCATTTTCTTTCAAAAATGTCTTAACAGGGCCTGCCATTGTGTACCACCAAACAGGTGTGCCTAAAAATATTATATCATAATCTTTGACATTTCCGTTGTTAACAAGTTCGGGAAATACATTGTTAGCTTTTTCTTTACTTGCCTGTTCTACTACGACGTTGTATTCTTTGGGGTAAGGGGTTTTCGGAGTAATTTCAAATATGTCGCCGCCTGTCAGGTGTTGAATTTTTTCGGCTACAGCTTTTGTGTTTCCTGAATGTGAATAGTACGCAACTAAAACTTTTTTATCACTCATATTAACCTCCTTGTTTTGATTTGCAAAAACTTTATACATTCCAAAAGAAAAGATAATTGCAAAACATAAAACTATACCTGTAATTACTTTATAATTCATAAAATTTCTCCATAAATTTAAATACAAACTTATTTTACGACCTGATAGCAACTCTCAGTCAAGAGTTTATATAGGGATTAATTTCCTGGCTCAGAAACGAGTACAAATCGTTTTATAAATCAATATCAGATTCTTTAATCGGCGCACCGATTACACGTTCAAGTTCTGCTGCGTTTATGTTGTAATTAAGAAGGTTTGAATAGTAGTCAAGCTGTGCGTTAAGGTATGAATTTTCAGCATCTTTAAATTCTATTGCATCTCCAAGACCTACCTGATATCTTCTGAATGCCTGATATTGGCGTTCTTTTGCCTGTTGCAGCGCAAGTTTTGATACTCCTAAGCTGTCATGAGAATTTAAAAGGCTTATGTAAGCGCTTTTGACTTCCAGGTAAACATTTTGTCTTTGCTGTTCATAATCTGCAACGGCTTTTTTGTAAGTTGCATTTGCTTCATCAACCTGTTTTTTCAATAACATTAGGTTTAGTGCAGTATAGTTAAGCTGAACTCCGAACTGGTATCCGTAGTCAGCATCAATCTGGCGTCCGCCTTGATTGTATGAACCAAAAGCACTGATATCAGGAGTGAATGCTCTTTTGGCACTTCTTACATTCATTTCTGCAGCGTCCATTTGTTTTTTAGCTGATAAAAGTGTAGGACGAGAGGCTTCTGCTGTTGCAAGAAGGTCTTTAAAGTTAACATCATATTTTTTTGTATTTAATTTATCTTTCAATACAACGTTTTCAAGTTCTGGAATACCTACGGAATTCGCAAGTTCAGCTGCAGCAAGTTCTAGAGTATTTTTTGCTTTAATAAGGTTTACTTTGGCGTTGCCCAAGTTATATTCTGCTGTTGTTACATCGATTTTGGCTTTTCTTCCTATTTCGTACTGTGCTTTTGCCTGTTTGAGCTGTAATTCAAAATCTTTTACGGTATCTTCGTAAACTGTTTTTTGAATTTCTGCAAAAACAAGGTTGTAATATGCGACTTTTACATTATAAATTACAAGTTCAATACTTGTTTCTGCATCGTATCTAGAAGCTTCAAATGTTCTTTTTGCAGAATCTGCGAATGCTTTTGTTTTACCAAAGTCGAAAAGCAGCATATTAGCAGATATCTGCGGCATATAATACATGTTGTATTTTTGATTCATATTGCGCATAAAGGCGCTTGACATTGTCATAAACATGTCGTTTCTTGAATAGTTAACTCCTGCGCTCAAGGTTGGAAAATAATTTGACCACGCTTGTCCTATTCGTGATTTATATATTTCTGCGTTACTTATTGCTGACATAATTGTCGGGTGGTGTGTAATTGCAAGTTTTATACAGTCACTCAGAGTTACTTCCCCGTTCATATCAGTGTATTCAATTTTACTGTTTATTGTCGGGAACTTGGTTTCATACATGCCTTCGGCTTCTTTTGAAGTTTCCTGTTTGGTTTTTGCATTTTCTTTATTTTGTTTTTTCTGGCGTTTTAAGTTAATCTTTTTTGTTTTTTCTGGCTTTACAATATGGACTTTTTCATCTTTTTCTTTTTTTGCAACTTTATTCAGGGGAACTTCTGCCGCGAGAGCTAAGTTTCCGAAACTAAATATGAGCGAATATATTAAGCATAGATTTATAAACTTTTTCATTTTTCAGCATACTCCAAATCTTTTTCGGTTATGTCCTGTTTAGGGAATTTGTCAACGAATTCCTGAATAATTACGTAAAATGCCGGTGTTAAAACAGCACCTATTGTCGCAGCGGCAACCATACCGCCAAATACTGTTGAACCGACTGAAATCCTTGAATTAGCTCCTGCACCTGATGCA
Organism: Candidatus Gastranaerophilales bacterium; assembly: GCA_944325025.1. Lineage (GTDB taxonomy): Bacteria > Cyanobacteriota > Vampirovibrionia > Gastranaerophilales > Gastranaerophilaceae > Stercorousia. The sequence continues at coordinate 59,208 of CALUYN010000006.1, forward strand.
AAAAGCATCGGGAGAACACCGATAACAAATGCAAGTTCTGTCATCATAATAGCTCTGAAACGAAGTTTTGCAGCCTTAACCGCAGCTTCTTTTATAGGAAGCTCATACTTTTCATGTTCTTCTTTTGCAAACTCTACAATCAGAATTGACTGTTTTGCAGCAAGACCTATTAATGTAATCATACCAACCTGCGAGTAGATATCAAATGACTGGTTAATCATCATCTGGAATACAAGAGCTCCCAGAGCCGCAATAGGCGAAATTAAAAGTACTGCAACAGGTATTGTAAAGCTTTCATACAATGCAACAAGGAAAAGATACACAAATACAAGAGCCATTGCAACAATTACTGCCGTTTGACCGGATGCTTCCCGCTCCTGAGCAGATGTTCCTGACCAGTCAAATGTGATGTCAGACGGCAGGACTTTTCTTGCAACTTTTTCCATTGCGTTCATAGCATCGCCGGAACTTTTTCCTGCGGCTTCCTGCCCCTGAATTTGTACTGATTTATAAAGGTTGTATCTGGTTATAGATGCCGTACCTATTGTTTGCTTCAATTTAACTATTGAAAGGATTGGAACCATTACTCCGTTTGTATTTTTTACATAAATGCCTGAAAGATCAGAGGCTGTGTTTCTAAAATCGCTTTCAGCCTGCATTTGAACCTTAAATACCCTGTCGTATTTATTAAAGTCGTTTATGTAATATGTTCCGAGCATTGATGCTAGTGTTGAATAGAGTTCCTGCAGGTCAACACTTTGCGCCATTGCTTTTTCGTAGTCAATTTCCAGTGTATATTGCGGAACGTTTGCCTGAAAGTTTGTATATACACTTGAAAGCGACGGATCCTGGTTTGCTGCCTGAATAAGTTTGTTTGCCCAGCTTTCAAGTTCCTGCGGAGTGTATTCTCCCTGCGACAACATCTGGAATTCAAAGCCGCCGAGCATACTCATACCGCTGATTGCAGGAGGTGAAAATACTACTATTGAAGCTTCTTTTGTTTTTGAAGCTATTGCTCTTATTCTGCTCAAAATTGCAGTGTGGGAAAGATCTGTCGGCCGTCCTTCGATCTTTCTTTTTACCCAGTCTACAGGAGATATTTTTCTGTCGGCATAGTCATCAAGTGAAATAATTGCTGTTGCAGTATTTGTAGCACCGTTGCCGCCGAAGAGCATAAGCCTGTTTTCATCAACACCTTCAAGATTTCTAACCTGATCAACCAGACGCAATCCGACTTCCTCTGTTCTCGATAGCGATGCCCCGTCAGGAAGTGTAATGCTTGCAAGCAGAACTCCCTGATCCTCGTCAGGAATAAATCCTGTCGGAACCATTTTAAATGACACAAGCGTGAGCAAAACAAGCGATACATAAAGAATTATGGTTTTCTTTTTGTCATGGACAAACATATTTACATATTCAATGTAAAAATCTTCTGCTTTTGCAAAAAATTTGTTGAAATCTTCTATGACAACAGCTGTTTTGCGTTTAATTCTTTCAATTATGTGTTCAACATGGATTAAAAATTCGGATTTATTTAAATTTTCATTTTTGTGTTCTTTTTTGCCTAAGAAATGAGAGCACATTGCAGGAGAAAGCGTCAGCGCACAAATGGCAGAAATGGCAATGGATACAGCAATACATACTGCAAACTGTTTGTACATAACACCGGTCATTCCGCCCATAAATATAATCGGAACAAATACCGCCATTAAAACAAGAGCCATTGCAACAAGTGCTGAACCTACTTCTTCCATTGTCAATTGTGTTGCAATTACAGCAGATTTTCCTTCTTCCAGGTGTCGCTTTACGTTTTCTATAACAACAATAGCATCGTCTACTACAACACCTACCGCAAGTACAAGTGCAAACAACGATAACAGGTTTATACTCATATTTAATGCTTTTAGAGCAATAAATGTGCCTATAAGTGATATGGGAATTGTTACGCAGGGAACGAGCGTTGCCATTGCATCACCAAGGAATAGAAATATAATGATAACAACGATAACGCCGGTTAACAATATTGTAAATTCTACTTCCTTCATTGACTCATGTATGTAATCGGAGTCGTCTTTGATAATTTGGATTTGCAAACCGTTATCTAGTCTTGAATTTATTTCACCGAGTTTTTGTTTAACAGCTTTTGAAAGGTTAAGGATGTTAGCGTCAGAAAGCTGTGATACCATAATCAGTGCGGCAGGTTTTCCGTTTACAGTACCAAGTGTTGTATATGAAGATGAGCCGAGCTCTACACGCGCTATATCTTTTAATCTAACTTTGCTGCCGTCCATATTGGAACGGATTATTATGTCTTCAAATTCTTTTACATCTGACAGTCTGCCTTTTGATTTTAATGTTAATTGCAGAGCCTGCTCATCATCTGTCGGGCGGGCGCCTAAAGATCCTGCTGTTACCTGTGTATTTTGCGCTACAACTGCATTTTTAACATCTGTCGTTGAAATATTCAGACCCGCCATTTTTTGAGGATCAAGCCAAATTCTCATAGAATAGTCGCCTGACCCGAATACATCAATATCTGCAACCCCTTCAACACGCTTCAATTCGTCTTTAATATAAATTGAACCGTAATTTGTCATATCAAGCTGTGTCCAGTGACCTGATACAGGGTAAATATTCAAAATAATTGCGCCTGAACCGGATGTTCTGCTCAGAGCTGTTACACCTGTCCTTTGCACTTCTTCAGGCAATTGAGAAAGAACCTGTTGAATTCTGTTTTGAACATTCATCAAATTTACGTTCTTGTCTGTCCCGACTTTAAAATACATGTTCAAAGAATAAGAGCCATCATAGGATGTTGATGACATATAAGAAAGGTTTTCAACACCATTAAGTTTATTTTCCAAAACCGTGGCAATAGAAGATTCTATAACTTCTGCATTAGCGCCTGTATAAGAGGCTGAAACTCTAACTTGAGGCGGGGTAACGTCAGGGTAATTCTCCTGCTTTAAGGTCGCCATTGAAATTAGACCCATAATAACTATACAAATAGAGATGACAAGCGCAAATCTAGGTTTTCTTATAAAAAAGTAAAGTTTATCTTTATCAAAAATTTTCTTCATTATTTACCCGCGTTTAAATTTTTAATATATTCTTCGTTATCAATTATTTTTAATTTCTGTCCTTCTGCGGCTATGTTTTGAATTCCGGATACAACAACCGTATCATTGTAATCAAGTCCGCTTTCAACAATCCAGTTATTATTTATGCTGTCAGAAACTTCTATATCTTTGCGAACGGCTTTATTATCCTGAACAACCCATACGTAATAACCGCTCATAGGATCGCCTTTTGTGCAGGCTTGTGGAACTGTCATATATTGAACCATTTTAGGCGCAATCAGTTTAACCTTCATATAATTTCCGGGGACAAGCCAGCCTTTTGAATTGTCAAAAACAGCCCGCATACTTATAGAACCCGAATTTTTATCTATTTTATTATCTACAAAGTCAATTTTTCCTGTTTTGTCATACCATTGGCCGCCGTCAAATTGTACCTGCACCTGAACATCTTTAAACTTGTCGCTGGCTTTGAGCATATTTACATAATCAGAACCTTTAAGGCTGAATGAAACGTATACAGGATTTGTACTTGAAATATTAACTAATGAACCTGATGTTGCGGTTACATAGTTGCCTTCTGTTATATTAACTTTCCCAATACGCCCGTCTATCGGAGATTTTATATCAGTGTAGCTCAAATTGACTTTGGCTAGTTCATACTGCTGTCTTGCCGCATCCAAAAGGGCTTTGTTTTGATTTCTGGTAGCAAGACTCTGGTCAACATCGGAACGACTAATCAAATCTTCTTTTATAAGTGCGTTTGCCCTGTTTAATTCCTGCTGTGCATTTTTCAAAAGCGCACTGTACTGATTTACATTTGCTAAAGAATTATTTACTTCAATCTGGTATTCTCTCGGGTCTATTTTAAATATAAGCTGTCCTTTTTTTACAAAATCGCCTTCTTTAAAGTATTTCTTTATAAGAAAACCCGGAACCCTTGCAACAACGTCAACAGAATATTTTGCCTCAACACGGCCTGTTTCTTCTGCGGTGATAAAAGTATTCTCCGGTTTGGGATTATCTACAACAACCTCTTTGGGTATTGCGTTAAGCCTGCTTTGTATTATTGCAGCTATTTTTCCGCTTATTTTATTATAAATAATTGGTACTATAATAACCAACAAAATGACTATTGCCACTTTTTTACGTGTAACTTTTATATGCATATCCCCGCTCCAGTTTATATTATGAAATTCCTACTTCTATAATAATTTAATAAAACCAGACTGTCAATTTGATTAAGAAATTCAAATAAAAAAGCAATTTTTTGTATGCTTATGTTTTTATATATCTAAAAGTAGGAAAGTAGGTAAAAAAAATAAATGAAAATATCCGGAAATGCTTATAGCTTTCAATTTCAAATTTTCCATAGAGTCCTAAATAGTATGCCTAAAAAGATTAAGCAAAAAGTAACAAGGGGGCACAATATTGCTGCAATTCAAGAGCACAGACTCAATAAAGTTGTAGAAAGAATTGTTCGAAGAATTAATGCGCATAAAAGAACAAAAAAGGTTGATGATTTACTATTAAAAAAATTAAAAGTTCATTTTGAACGTTTTTCAATCCCTGGGAAGAAAGATAGAGATATTAATGGCTGTCATATTGATGAGTATTATGATAGTATATTCTGTGCTATTTTTAGAGGACGAAAACCAAGGTTTTATATCAGACCTATAATTCTGGACGCAATCGTTAAAAAATTTGATAAATTAAAGAAAAGTATTATTCATGCTGAAGAACCTTTTGGAGTTCAAAAATCAAAGATTCATATTAGCCCTGAAATTAGGAAGTCTTTAATCAAAGTATTTGATCCGTTACACAAAAAATGTGTTAACACCAATAATGGAGAACCTATTGACATCACAAAGATTGTTACAAAATATATGGATAATCCGCCAAAAGATTTAAAAGTCTTAGGGCATGCAAATGGATATGATTCTGTCACTATTACTTTTTACAGAGGATCAAAAGAATTCAAGGTAGTAAATTTAAAACCTTTGTCAACTCAAACTTCAGGTGTATATAAATACCAATGTAACTCTGGGGAGAAAACTACATGTCCTACAGTTGTCATAGAAGATGTCTTCAGTATACTTAATGATAAGAAAGAAGCGGTTAATATTTTTAGCCCCAGACTTGAAAGTGGACAATTCTCAGAAAACGGTATTTTTAAATATAACGATGGGAAACATGAATTTTTCTTTTTTATCTGTAATAAGACGCTATATCCGGAAGTTATCAGTTCTATATTTGAGAGATTCCCAAAATTTAAAAGTTTTATTGAACAAACATTATTGCTAGATATGATCCCTCGATTGCAATAATCTGAAAAAGTTGAAAATATTAAATTTTTACTTTTCTGTGATAATTTAACTAAATCAAACTATCAATTTGATTAAGAAATTCAAATAAAAAAGCAATTTTTTATATGCTTATGTTTTATATATGTAAAAGTAGGAAAGTAGGTAAGAAAAATATATGAAAATATCAGCAAATGTTTCAAATCTTCAATTTCAGGGATTAGTTCCTTATAATCAGTATAAAGGACCTTTATTAAAACTTACAAAATCAGAGAAAGACAAAATTTCTAAATTACAGGAAAATATAAACCAGGCGGAATTTGAACTGTATCATTTGCAGCGAAAATACGAAGGGAAATTTTTAAAAACAGAAGATTTTGATTATTACGCCGGTCAAGTTGATAAACTTATGTATCGTATTGAAGAATTAAAAGAACTTATCCGTAATATAAAAATTAACAGATTAACTATGCAGAAAAAATCTAAAAGTTAATAAAGGTTGATGATATAATTTACAGCCCGATAAAACATTTTACGGTTCTCGCCACTATCATTCAGCCATTAAAAAAGCCGCACAAGGCGGCTTTTCTTAATGGCGGGAACGACGAGGCTGTCTTGGATTATTGGCGGTTCACAACTTTTACACTCCGTTATTGTTTTTCTTACGAAAAACAGCACTCCGTCAAGTTGTTCACAGGGACGTGACTAGACCTCACTTCGTTCGGTCGTCGCACTTGCCAAAATCCGCCGAACTCGCAAAAGCGATTCTCACCACTATCAATTCAGCCATTAAAAAAAGCCACACAAGGTGGCTTCTTTTAATGGCGGGAACGACGAGGCTGTCTTGACCTGCTCGCGTTAAACGGGACTACGGTTGACGCCTTCAATGCCGTTGGCATTTTGTCGTCAAGCCTCCGCCCTCTGCTCGCAGGTCGCTCGAACTCAAAAAGAGTTCTCCCCTCTATCATACAAAATTAAAAAGCGGTAGAAAAATCTACCGCTTTTTAATTCGGGAACGACGAGGCTCGAACTCGCGACCTCATGCGTGACAGGCATGCGCTCTAACCAAACTGAGCTACGCTCCCATATTATTTTGTCAATGTCTTCCGACAAGGTTTATTATATAATGCTGAATTTTTTTTTGCAAGAGTTTTTGTGTATTTTTTTTATAAAAAGAAACAGTCTATATTAATAAGACTGTTTCTTTTTTTTGTTTGTTGTCTATTGTGTTAGTTATATAAAGGAGCTAATTTTGCTGATTGCTGCGGAATTACACCTTCCTCAATTGATTGATATACTCTGTAATCAATTACAGGGAAGCAGTTGTCAATGCTTTCTATTTCTTTAAGTTTTGCATCATCAATATTTCCGTTTTCAATCATGTCGCAGATTGTTTCAAATCTCTCAACGTGTTCTCTAAATCTGTCTGTTGCATAGTCTTTTGCCTGCCATGTCGTAATCAAGAACGGCCAGTCTGAACTTTGTAACAGTAGATTTTCTCTTGCCATTTGATTTAATGCCCTGTGCAACAGTTTGTCTTCAGGTATTTCTGGATACTTATCTGCAATAGCATTAATCCGTTTTTCACAGGCATGGATTATTGGCCACATCCATTCTGTTAAGTGGTTGTTCCATACGTAGAAGTGACCGCCCTGTCCCCATGAACTTTCAGGAATTTGGATTGCTTCTTTTGGCGGATATTTGTGGATATATTCGCCGGCGGTTAATCTTTCAACTTCTGGAAGGTATGTTGCAAATTTTTTGATTACCTGTTTGATAAATTCAACACCTTCAAACCACCAGTGTCCGAAAAGTTCTGTATCGAATGAAACCATTACAAGTCCTTCTTTACCTGTTGCTTTTTTGTAATCATTCAACATGTGGTAAATAAGTGTTGTGTAATGATCAGAGTTTTCATTAACTTTATTTAATGCAAGAACCGGATCATAAAGCATTTTGTCGCCTAAATCGGTTGTCGGTGAAGTTATTCTCCAATAATGCATTCCTGATTTGTCATCTTTTTTATGGAATTCTCTGAAACAGCCGTCGCCGGGGTAACCGTCAGCTGCAGACCAAACCTGATAACCAGCTCTGTCATTTCTTCCCATAACAGCTACCTGTGCATCAGGAAGCCAGTAAGCTGAATATGTGTCATATCCTGTTGCAGGACGTTCAGGCAGCGGAATGTATTCAATATTCCCGTAAACACCAATTACACGTCTGTTTCCGATAGAATTCCCGCCTTCAATTACGTGGGATTCTGTAAAGAAGTATTCAATGCCGTTGTTTTGCAATGTTACTTCAATAGCGGGGCGCCAGTGTTTTTTGCCGTCTTTTCCCACATATTCGTAACCTTGTCTGTAAGCACATTCCGGAAGCCAACACCCTGTTGCTTTTTTACCGAATAATCTTTTTGTAGTATCAGAACCAACTTTAAATTGGGCATTCAAGTTACTGTCTGTTGCAAGCAGCGGAGAAAATCCGTGGGTTGCTCCAGATGTTGTAATTTCAATACATCCGAGGTCTTGATATTTTTTAAATTGGGCAACCAAATCCATTCCGTATTTATTTACAAAAGAATCTTTGATATGGGTAAACCAGTCAAAATAATATTTTGCCAGGTATTTCAGGTGCTGTGAATGCGCAACTTTCGGATCCGGATATCTTTCCAAATCTTTAGAAACCTGAGCAATTCTCGAGTCCAAATATTTAACAAACCCTTCCTGTAAGTATCTGTCATTCAGCTGTTCAGCCAAAATCGGTGTAATACCTACTGTTAATTTAGCTTTAATACCTTCGTCATACAATTCGGAAATTGCGTTCAACAATGGAACATAAGTTTCCGCCATGCATTCATAAAGGTTTTCTTCCCCGAAAGGCCACATACCGGCTTTTCTGTAATAAGGAAGGTGGCTGTGTAACATAAATACGAATTGTCCTACTGACATTTGTGCCTCCATATCTTAATTTAAACGAATTATTATATAACTATAATTCTTTCTTATATAATATTTATACCACAAATGTCTAAAAAATATAATCCTAAAGAACTAATTCTTGTGTATACTGTTACAATTTTTAACAGTAAAAAATACACTTAATTTGCTAATGTACTGGTTACTTGAAAACCCAGAGATTATATGTTATTTTATAATATATAAAGGATATAGTTGAAAGGAGGATCTATGAAGAAATCAGATTTAGTCAAGAGCTTCGGGGGGGGGGCACTTTAAGCTCTATTCTCTCGTTTTTTTCTTTTCAAAAAGAAAAACAATGTTATAACAGGCATATAGAATATTGTAAAGTACGAAAAAATGCCTTTACTCTCTCTGAAGTATTAATAACCCTTGGTATAATCGGTGTTGTTGCGGCGATAACATTGCCTGTTCTTATTAATCAATATCAAAAACGTACTTATGTTACCGGTTTGAAAAAGTTTTATACTCAAATATCTCAGGTTATGTTATCAATAAAGAGGCAAACGGGTTGTGAGGATATGGATTGTTTAGGTTTGTCCGGCAGTTTAAATGATGAGTGGGTTGAAAATGCAAAAAAACTGTTTGGTACGAATTATAATGTTATAACATATTGTTATGGAACATCTGACTGTGAATATGAATTTTTTTATATCAATGGTAACAGCGGCGGGAAAATATTTACGTCCAATGATTTTGCATTTAGAACGGCAGATGGATTTATTATAAAAGTTGCCCCTTGGGCCACTGATTGGGCTGCTTTAACCGTAGATGTCAACGGGTCTAAAAAACCAAATACAATGGGCAGAGATATTCATACATTCAGAATAAGAATTAGTGATTGCGGAGTACATCCGTATTACGGATATGTATATGCGCAAACTAATGGTGATAGTTTTAATCCAAATTTATATTGGAAAACAAATGAAAATTTATGCGACCCTGAACTGTCTTCTGACAATGCCAGCTATGGCTGTACGGCAAAGGTTATTGAGTCAGGTTGGAAAATGGATTTTTAACAACCGTAACAAAACTATTGAAATTAGAAATTGTTTAATTTAATATAAACTTACTCACATCCTCAAATTGTCCGGAGTCATTAATCGGACTAAGAGTAAAGAAAGGCAAAAATAAAAATGGCAAATATTAAATCTGCTAAAAAAAGAGTATTAACAGCTGAAAGAAACAGAGTTAGAAACGTTGCTTTCAAAACTTCTATTAAAACTGCTGTTAAGAAAGTATTAGAACTGGCTAAAGCTGAAGATAAAGAAGCTTTAAATTCAGCAATGTCAAAAGCATATCAATTATGTGACAAAGCTGTTTCTAAAGGTATTTTGCACAAAAATACTGCAGCCAGAAAAAAATCAAGATTAACTAAAGCTGTTAACAAATTACAGGCAAAATAGTTAATTTTTGTGAGAAATGAAAGAGGCACTGTTTTATTAAAAAACGGTGCCTCTTTTTTAATAAATATTTATATATTTTTTTCAAACTAGTTGCAGTAATTGAAAAAAAGTGGTAAAATATATATATGATTTCTGCAGCTCTTTTATTATTTATTATTGTATTGTTGGTTTCTTATATAATTTTTGCATCTTGCAAGCATCTTATATATAAGTTAAATAAGCGTGTGCTTGCAAGAAATATGGCAATTATCAAAAACGGTAAACATATTGCAGATTTTGATAATTTGACCGAAGATGAAATAAGGGACAATATTATTATTCCGTTTTTTCAAGTGTTAGGCTACAATACTTATGATAGAAGAGAATTCCCTGTATTTCAAAAACGCGCTCCGTTTTTGCCAGATTATATTACTAAAAAATGGGACAGCAGCAGGCTTTGCAAACGTTCATTGTATATAAAATATGATAATTTTTCTGATGATGCTGTTGATTTAAAAAATAACAAATACACAGATAATAGAATTCAGGGTGTCAATATTGACGAATTAATGAATAAGTTATATTTCTGGGGCGAATGTTATGTTTTGACAAACGGATATTTGTATATGTTTTTTGACAAGCATTACAAAATGGGGAGCCACAAGTTTAATTTCTGTTTCAATTTGAAAAGTTTCAGCAAATCAGATATAGAAAAATTGGCTTATTATACAAAACAGTATATGTTTTTAGAGATATCAGATGTGTATCGTGTTGATTAATTAATTTTGTTACGGAATGTAAATTAAATTTCCTGTCTGTTTAATTTCAGGCAATTTTTTCCCTGTTTTTACTTTAATAGGTTATAGTGGTGAAAAAATATTTAGTAGAAAGGAATAGTGTGCAATGATTACATTGGGAACTCAGCAGATTGGGAATAAATTGGTAAGAAGTATAGGGGAAGGTAAAAATTTAAAACGCGTGATAACCTAAGTGGTTGATGGAAAAATATTAACACACGTATTTGATTCTGAAGGCAACAGATTTTTAAGCAGAGCAAAGCAATTTTCAGAAGATAAAGTTGGCGATAAATTTGTAAAAACAACTACAAAAGTTGTAAATAGCCGCGGGCGTTCAAGTGTTGATATTGAACCTGATAAATTCAGCAGAACTGTTATTGATAGAGTTTATGATAATAACGGCAAACTCGTCGGTTCAAGGGCGGTTTTTGAAAATGGTGATTCAATTGAAAAGATGGCTAAAGTTGCAGTATCAAAACAGGGAAGTGATGATATAAGACTAACAAAATATTTTTCAACTGAAAATGGACGTGTAACATCAAAAGAAGCAGTTACTGATACTAACGCAGGAGCAGTATACGAGTTAAAACATTCAGGAATGAAAATGAATTATAATGATAAAGGTTTTCCAATGCCTGAGATTAAAAGAAATATAATGGATGTTATTGCCCCGAAACGTTTACCCTCATCTGATATGTCGCTGCGTCAGATGATTGACTGGAAAAATGTTAATTTCCCTAAAGAGTCGTACGCAAGACCTGAATTCAAGCTCCAGAATTTGGACATAGTTGATGCGAAAACAACATTATCAGCTATTAAAAATAACGGCAATATAGATAATATAAATAACATGTTGGGTGCTTTCCTTAATAAAACGGTATAACCGAAAAGCCTGTCAACCGGCAGGCTTTTTTTATGCTCGTATTGCTGAATTAATATTATGTAAAGATAGTGGCAATTAAATATTTATTGAGTATAATTATCTTATTACAATACGATTAAATTAAGAAAGATGGTTATGCAAGATAATTTAGAAAGAAAGCCAATTAAAAATATAGATTTTAATATTGATTTGGCACAGAGTTTCGGAATTTATAAAAATAATTCTGAATTTGATTTGCTTGATTATGCAAGTTCTGTAAATATTTCCTGCGGATTTCATGCAGGTGATCCTTTGACTATAAAAAATGCGCTTTTGAAAGCTAAAGAAAAAAACGTCGTGGTTGGCGCTCATATCGGATTTGATGATATTCAGGGGTTTGGCTATCGCGATATGGATTTGACGGATGACGAGATTGAAGCTCTTGTTATTTATCAGGTTGGAGCATTGATGTCATTTGCAAAAACTTTTAATATGGAAATTGAACATGTGCGCCCGCATGGTGCAATGTACAAACGCTGTGCAAGCGATTTTTCTTTTGCGTGTGCTGTTGCAAAGGCTGTTCAAAAATGTTCTAAATGGCTTGTTTATTACGGCGCATCCGGTGAAATTACAGAAAAGACGGGCGAATTGATTAATATTCCGACAGCACAGGAAGTTTGTCTTGAAAAAATGTATAATGTTGACGGAACAGTAAATACAGTTGCTAAAGATAACGAAAATACTGAAATAGAAATTCAAAGATTGAAACATTTGCTTGCAACTTCGCAGGTTTCGAATATTGAAGGAGGAAAAACTGTAGTTAAAGCTGATACAATCCATTTTTCAAACAGACTTTCAAATTCTTTGGAATTGATAAAACAGGCGCATGAGGTTATTACCCCGGTACCCGTAAATTATAAAAATGCATGTTTATCCGGATGGGTGGAGTAGATAATGAGTAATAAGGTGATGAATAATTTTAGGAAAAGTATGAAAATGCCGGTTGAGGCAAGATGGCTAATGCCCGGTTTACAGGTGAAAAGATGGTTTGCCCTGATATTTTTAGGCGCTGTATTAATGACGTTGGGCGTTCTTATTTTATTTGATATAAAACCTGTGTTTTATACAATGGAATTTATCCGCAGAATAGCAATGAAAGTGTCGACTGAATGGATTGCGTTTGCTATCGTAATGTTCGGGGCGGGAATATTTTTCAAAGGCTGGCAGAAAACAAATTTATCAATGCTTGACGGGAGCGACAACGAATCTCTTTTGGAAAATCTTTACAGAAGAAGAAAACTCAACAGAGGCCCCAAAATAGTTGCTGTTGGCGGCGGTACTGGTTTATCAATGCTTTTAAAAGGTATTAAAAATATAACAAATAATATTACCGCAGTTGTTACTGTCGGTGATGACGGCGGAAGTTCAGGAAGATTGAGAGAAGAAATGGGTGTTTTGCCCCCGGGAGATATAAGAAACTGTATAGCAGCTCTTGCTAATGATGAAGATTTGGTTACAAAACTTTTTCAGTATCGTTTTAAATCTGGCGAGGGTCTGGAAGGACATAGTTTCGGAAACTTATTTTTAACTGCATTATGTTCAATTACCGGAGATATGGTTCGCGCTGTTAAAGAATCATCAAATGTTCTTTCAATTCGCGGAAGAGTTTTACCGTCTACCCTTGATGATATGAAACTCGTCGCTGAAATGGAGGACGGCAGAATTATTCATGGCGAATCAAATATTCCGGAAGCCCATGGAAAAATAAAAAGATTGTTTACTGACCCGAAAAATTGCAAGGCTCTTGATGATGTAATAACAGCAATTCGTGATGCAGAACTGATTATTTTAGGGCCGGGAAGCTTGTTCACAAGTGTTATTCCAAATCTTTTAATCCCTGAAATATCTCATGAAATAGCAAAATCAAAAGCTAAAAAAATCTATGTCTGCAACATTATGACACAACCCGGAGAAACTGACGGTTTCAGTGTAAGTGATCACTTAAATGCATTGATTAAGCATGCAGGAAGTAAAAAGATTGTTGACACAGTGCTTGTAAATGATTTTATGCCTTCAAATCTTGCACAAAAATATCAAATGTCAGGTTCTTATCCCGTTAAAGTTGATTTTGATAATTTGAAAAAAGCAGGTATAAAAGTATTTTCAAGAAAACTTATTGAAGATAATAAAGAGGGTTTTGTAAGACACAGTTCAAATCGTGTTGCTAGGGCTATTTATTATTGGTTCAGGAAGGAACATAAACAGGACAAAGGAGTTTTCTTTTCATCGCATAAAGATACTGAAAAACAGGGCTGTAATGTATAATGATTAAAAAAGTTAATGTTAAAACAATTCAAAAATATAAAGATAATAAAGAAAAATTTTCTGTTTTAACGGCCTATGATTATTCAACAGCAAAATATTTGGATGAAGCAGGTATTGATATAATTTTAATAGGCGACAGCCTCGCAATGGTGGCTCTTGGCTATGAAACTACGCATTCTGTAGGTGTCGAAGAGATGTCTATATTTACAAAAGCTGTGTCTAAAGGCGTTCAAAGAGCAATGGTTGTTACAGATATGCCGTTTTTAAGCTATCATACTGATATCCCTTCTGCCGTAAAAAATTGCGGAGAAATGATAAAATTTGGAGCTAATGCTGTTAAAATAGAAGGTTTCAGTGACTATATTCTTGATGTAATCAGCCGTCTGACAGAAACCGGTATTCCTGTAATGGGACATTTGGGTTTTACTCCGCAGTTTTTGAATACTTTAGGCGGTTACAAAATTCAGGGCAAGACAAAAGAAGCTGCAGAAGAAATCCTAAAACAGGCAAAGTCGTTGGAGCAAGCCGGTGTGTTCTCAATTGTTCTTGAAATGGTGCCCCAGAATAGTGCAAGATATATTACAGAAAACTTAACGGTTCCGACAATTTCCTGCGGCGCCGGTAAATATTGCGACGCGCAGGTTCTTGTATCGGATGATGTATTTGGAAAGTTTTCTGATTTCAAACCGAAATTTGCCAGAAAATACGGTGATATGAAGTCTTTGATTTTAGATTGTGCAAAAAGATTTAATGAAGATGTAAAATCCGGCAAATTTCCGTCAGATGATGAAATCTTCTAAGAATTTGCATCAATTATTTTCTTTTCCAAATCGACAAATCTATGACCATGTAATTTATATGTTTTTGAATTGTAGTTAGGGGATGAATCTAGATTTTTTACAACACGTTCCATATCTACTGCATCTACAAGGTAGCCAGATGGGAACTCTTTGGAGTGTACAAAACCTAGCTTTCTGCAAAATGCCTTCATTGATTTAGTTAAATTTTTTGAAGGGATGATTAATGCAAAATCTTTTAGTTTTTTTGTTTCTTCAAGCATAGTATGTAATAGAGCTTTTCTTGTCACTCTGGCTCTATTCCACACAGCCATGCCTGTAACATTCATATCTCCTCTATCTTCAGCTTTCATAATCCCTGTTATACGCTTGTCATTTTCAACACTTATTAATACTTTTGGAGAATAATCCCAACTTTGGATTTTGGCCGCTTTTTTAAGTGCATCCAAAGTTATTTGTTCGGTTGTTTGATCCCCGATTTTTAGACTGCTTCTTGGTATTGCGCTGTTTTCACTAAGTCCTACTAAACGGCGGATAAAATTTCCATCTCTCGCGTCAAGACTATATATATCAATTTTCTTTTTTGGCATTTTAATCGTCTTAAGTTTAATTCCGTTAAAATTAATGCTGTTGTCAACTCTGTTAGTTTTCATAGTTTCTCCTTTTTACTTTATGTAATTTCAAAAGTTGAAAAAAATTTTTTTTGCTATTTTTTTATGTTAAAATATAATTTAAGAAGTGAGGCTTGGAATTATGATAATTCATACAATAGAAGAATTAAGAGAAAAAATAAAGGAATGGAAAAAACAAAATATGACAGTTGGTCTTGTGCCAACAATGGGAGCTTTGCATAACGGACATTTAAGTCTTATTAAAAAGAGTGTAGAAAAATGCGATAAGACAGTAGTTTCTGTTTTTGTAAATCCTATACAGTTTTGTCCGGGTGAAGATTTGGAAAAATATCCTAGAACTCTTGAGGCTGATGAAAAATTATGCAGCGATGCAGGAGTTGATATTGTTTTTGCTCCCTCTCCTAAGGAAATGTATGGGGAAGGTCATATTCTGTCAAATGATTTTTTGACCTATGTAATTCCGCCGTTTTTCTATACAAATAAACTGTGCGGGAAATCAAGGGTCGGGCATTTTGACGGAGTATGTACAGTCGTAAATAAATTGTTTAATATTGTTCAGCCTGATTTCGCATTTTTTGGAGAAAAAGACAGGCAGCAATTGATTATTTTAAAGAAAATGGTCAAGGATTTAAATATCCCTGTTGAAATTATTCCTTGTCCTATAGTGAGAGAGGAAAGCGGTCTTGCTTTGTCTTCTAGAAATAAGTACCTGTCTGATGAAGATAAAAAATACGCACTTGCTTTGAGTCAAATTTTATTTAATATAAAAGCTTGTTACAATAAAGGTATTACAGATGTTAAAGCGTTGACAGAAACTGCTTATTCTTACTTAAACGAACATCATTCTTTGGAATATTTGGAGTTCAGGGATGCTGATGATTTGGAAGAAAAGAAGATTGCGGATGACAATACTATTGTATTTATAGCGTTAAAAATCTCTGATGTAAGATTAATTGATAATATTGCTTTAAAATGAGGTTAGTATGTTAAAAATTCACGAATCAATATCAAAATTTCTGCACTTCCTGATAAATATTTTATTTGTGCTGCAGATAATTCTGATGATTCTTGTATTTTTAACTGCTTCATACTGGTTTTTTAATTTGATAAATTCAGATGTTTTCAGTTTTGCACAGCCTATTGCAGATTCTATAACAGATTTTGTAAGACTTTTTTATGACAGAGAAGTTCAGGTAGGCGGTGTTTATATTGATGGAACACTTCTTTTATTTGATTTAATTGCGCTTGCTTGTGTGTTTTTGTTGGCAAAATCAAAATATTATATATACAGAGCAATAGATTCTGTAAATATTGCCTCCAAACAATTAAAAGCAGAGCAAGAAGAAAAATTTAATAAGGAACTGCAAAAAGAAGCTGAGATGAATATAAAAAAGGCTAACAATGTTGCAGTGCTTGTTCGTTTTACTGCAAAAAATATGATGATAGATGCCTGTTGGGGAGGAGGCGACCCTAATGACGGCGTTAAAGAAATTGAAGATGAAGCATTCAAAATATTTTACTCATCAATTAAAAATTTAACTGGCTGCCGGTTTGCCAAGACTGATGATAAAATGCTTATTCTTTTAAATGATTTTACCAAAACAGATAATCTGCTTTCTTTTATAGAAGCCTCAATTTCTCGTATAAGCGGAGAAATGCGGAGAAAAAAATGGCTTGTATATGCAAATATTTCTATTGATGTATATGATAACAAGACAAATTTTAAAACAGAAGTTTATCCGATACTGGAACGTTTGTTATCAATCAATCATAAAAATGAACCGGTATGTTTGGGTAATTTTGTTATCAGGTATAACCTTCAATCTAATTCCGCTTTTAATCCGTTTATGAAAGGCAGATATAATTTGGGGCAGGAATATGAGGTTTGGGCTTTAGTTAAGAAAAATTAACCTCCCTATTGATTTTTAATTCTTTTTCATATAATATAAACATACAACCGCAGACAGTTAGCGGGGGTGGGGCAGAACATTTGAGATCCAGGTGATGGTTCGACAGATAAATTGAAGCCCCGAATAGTAAAAACTAACTTAATATCCCCCTTAATACATCAGCTAACCGAGGTGAAACAGTCGAAATATATTTATATTGATTTGTTAACCTGTGAGATTTTGCGGTCCGAATATTAAGGAAGCAAATCTTTTTTAGTATTTGGGTAACAAAAGGTCGATAAATGTCTTATTTAAGACGGATGAATACTAGCAAAGGAGCTAAACATGGCAACAAAAGCTTTTAAATCTGAAAAAATAGATGCTATAAAAGCAAAAGCAGAAAAAGCCCAGGTAGCTATTTTAACAGAGTATAAAGGTTATACAGTAGAAGAAATTACCAATTTGAGAAGAAGCCTCCAAAAAGACGGCGGCGACTACATGGTAACAAAAAATACTCTGGCTAAAATTGCTTTGAAGGGTACTGATTTTGAAGTGCTTGCAGATTCTTTAACAGGTCCGATTGCTATTGCTTTCGGTTTTGAAGATCAGGTAAGTCCTGCAAAAGCAGTTGCAAAATTTATTAAAGATACCAAAAAAGGTGCAATATTAGGCGGTGCTTTAGACGGTAAATTATTAACCGCTAAAGAAGCTGAAGCTCTTGCAAAAATGCCTTCAAAAGAAGAACTTATTGCAAAAATTCTCGGTTCTATCAATTCACCTGCTTCAGGTATCGTTGGATCTATCAATGCAGTTATGTCACAACTTACAAGAACTATGGCTGCTGTTAGAGA
>CALUYN010000007.1 GCA_944325025.1 Candidatus Gastranaerophilales bacterium
AAGCTAAAGCAAGACAAACAGATATTAAAATGACAGCAAGAAAACTTCGCAGAGTAATCAACGAAGTTAGAGGAAAATCTGTCGTTGAAGCTCAGGATATGTTGCGTTTCATGCCTTATTTTGCGGCAAGAGTGGTTGAAAAGAACTTGAAAGCTGCTGTTGCAAATGCACAGGAAAAATACGGCGTAGGTGCTGAATCATTAAAAGTTTCAGAAATCTTCGCAGATGAAAGCGTTACATACAAAAGAGCCAGAACAAGAGCGCAAGGTCGCATGTACAAAAGACTTAAACGCACTTCTCATTTGACTTTAAAAGTAAGTGACATCACTAAAAAGTAGTAGCGCGAACGAGCTGAGGGCATACGGTGCGCGAAAGCAGCAGCGGCAGACCCGTTAAAAGCGAGTGAGCAAGACGTAAATGTAAAAGATAAAGGTAAATAAAATGGGACAGAAAACACATCCAAAAGGATTTAGAATCGGTATAATTCAACCCTGGGTAAGCACATGGTTTGCTAAGGTAAAAGATTATAGCGAATTCGTTGCAGAAGATGCAAAAATCAGAAAATTTATTAAGAAAAAACTTTATACAGCAGGTATTTCTAAGATATTAATCTCTAGAAAAGCTCAAAATACAACAATAACCGTTGTTACTGCAAAACCTGGTATAGTTGTAGGCAGAGGCGGTCAGGGTATTGAAGATCTTAAAAAAGATGTTTCAAAATACATTGGCAAACCTGTTGTTATCAACGTTGTAGAAGTTGCAAGAATTGATGCAGATGCACAGCTTGTAGCAGAAGCAATTGCCCAACAATTAGAAAAACGTGTAGCTTTCAGACGTGCAATGAAGCAGGCAATGCAGCGCACAATGAGAGCAGGCGCTCAGGGTATTAAAGTTATGGTATCAGGACGTTTAGGCGGAGCTGAAATCGCTCGTTCAGAATGGGCAAAAGAAGGAAGAATTCCTCTTCAAACTCTTAGAGCTGACGTAGATTACGGTTTCACTGAAGCTGATACAATTATGGGTAAAATTGGTGTTAAGGTTTGGATTTTCAAAGGTGATTTAATGCCAGGAGAAAAAGCAGACCAGAACATCAAAGCTAAAAACGGCAAAGAAGGCTCAGATAAAGGCGGCAGACGTCCAAGACGCAGAGCAGTCGAAGCTGAATAGTAAAGAAAAATAAATGGAGTAAATAAAAATGTTACAGCCTAAAAAAACTAAATACCGCAAAATGATGAAAGGCAGAATGAAAGGCACAGAAACCAGAGGAACACAATTGGAATTTGGCGGATATGCACTTCAAGCTGTTGAACCCGGCTGGATAACCAGCAGACAAATCGAGGCTGCACGTCGTGCAATGACTCGTGAAATCAAACGTGGCGGTAACGTTTGGATTAAAATATTCCCAGATAAACCAATTACTGCAAAACCTGCTGAAACTCGTATGGGTTCAGGTAAAGGTAACTTGGAATACTGGGTAGCAGTTGTTAAACCGAACAGAATTCTTTTTGAACTTGATTATTTCGACAGAAATGTTGCAGTTCACGCATTAGAATTAGCTGCTCAAAAACTGCCTATTAAAGTTAAAGTAGTAGAAAAAGCTAAGTTAGAAGCGTAATAACGCTCAAAACTATAAGGAAAATAACGATGAAACTAAATGAAATGCGCGAAAAAACAGTTGAAGAACTGCAAAGTGCAATAGTTGATTGGAAAAAAGATTTGTTTAACTACAAATTACAGCTTTCAACTCACAAATTGGAAAATACTGCATTGATTTCCAAAACAAAAAGACTTATAGCACAAGCAAAAACTGTTATAAAAGAAAAAGGAAGCGCTGCTGTATAGCAAAAGCTTTCAAAGGAGAAAAGACAAAATGCCTAAAAAAGAAAAACAAGGTGTTGTAATAAGCAATAAAATGGACAAAACAATTGTTGTTAAAGTTGCAGATTACGAACCGCACCCGAAATACAAAAAAATCATAGAATCAAATAAACACTACAAAGCTCATGATGAAGGCAATGTTTGCAGTGAAGGCGATGTCGTAAGAATCGTTGAATCAAGACCTATTTCAGGCGGCAAACGTTGGACTTTAGCTGAAGTAGTTGAGAAAGCACGTTAATTCTTAATAAGCGTCAGCGAATTTAGAAGTAACGTGTCCTGAACTTGTTTCAGGAGCTCCGGAACTTTGTTTCGGCAAGCATTCAGACATCATTATATAAACTAATGCGCTGTCAACCAAGTAAAACATTCTTTAAACATAAAGGAAAAGAACAATGATACAACAAGAAACAAGACTAGAAGTAGCAGATAACACAGGTGCAAAAGAACTTTTATGCATTCGTGTAATGGGAAGTTCTAACAAAAAATTTGCGGCAGTTGGTGATGAAATCGTAGCTGCTGTAAAAGATGCTAACCCGAATATGCCTGTAAAAAAATCTGAAGTTGTTAGAGCTGTTGTAGTTAGAACTAAAGCTGATATCAAACGTGCAGACGGATCTGTTATCAGATTTGATGAAAACGCAGCAGTAATTATCAACAAAGACGGCAACCCGAGAGGAACACGTGTTTTCGGACCTGTTGCCCGTGAATTAAGGGACAAAGGATATATGAAAATAGTTTCTTTGGCTCCGGAAGTTATATAGTTCTTGGCGAGCGCAAGGCGAGCCTTAGAAATATATAACCCTGAACTTGTTTCAGGGTCACTAAGAAAATTAAAAACAAAAGGAATACAGAAATGACAAAGAAAAAATTGCATGTAAAAAATACTGACAGAGTAATGATTATTGCAGGCAAGGATAAAGGAAAAGCCGGAAACATTAAAAAAGTAAATGTTTCTGAAGGCACTGTTACTGTTGAAGGTTTGAATATGGTAACTAAAGCTCAAAAACCTCAACCAATGGCAGGTATCCAAGGCGGTTTAATCAAAATTGAAGCACCTGTTGACGCTTCAAACGTTATGGTTGTCTGCCCTGCTTGCGACAAACCGACAAGGATCAAACACGAAGTCGTTGACGGCAAAAAAGTTCGTGTTTGTAAAAAATGTGGTGAACAATTAGATGCTAAATTATAATTTGTGTTATGATTTTAGTATCGCAGAATTAAGGAAATAACGAAAATGACAACTAAAACTAAAAGTTTAAAAGCAAAGTACCAAGAAGAAATTATTCCTGCATTAAAGGAAAAATTTGGATATAAAAATATCAATCAAGTTCCAAAACTTCATAAAATAGTTTTGAATATGGGTGTTGGCGAAGCTTCTCACAACTCTAAAATTGCAGAAGCTATCGAAGCTCAATTGACAAAAATTGCAGGTCAAAAATGCGTAGTTACTAAAGCTAAAAAATCTATCGCATCTTATAAGTTAAGAGAAGGAATGCCTGTTGGTGCAATGGTTACATTGCGCGGTGAAAGAATGTATGACTTCTTGCAAAAACTTATTTGTGTAGTGCTTCCACGTATCCGTGACTTCAGAGGTGTATCTCCAAAGAGTTTTGACGGCCGCGGAAACTATACTTTAGGCTTAAAAGAACAAGCATTATTCCCTGAAATCACTTATGAAGAAGTTGATTTAGTAAAAGGTATGAACGTATCAGTAATTACAACTGCTGAAACTGATGATGAAGCAAGAGAATTATTGAGATTACTTGGAATGCCTTTCAAAGGACTAAAATAGATAACAATAAATTAAACATAAAAGGAGAAATTCATGGCTAAAAAAGCGATGATAAACAAAGAATTAAGACGCGAAAAACTTGTTGCAGCAGGTAAATACCCTGCAGTAAGACTTCATAACAGATGCAGCATCTGCGGCAGACCTCACGGTTATCACAGAGATTTCGGTCTTTGCAGAATTTGTTTAAGAAAAATGGCTCACGAAGGCTTACTTCCGGGCGTTACAAAAGCAAGCTGGTAACGCGAGTGAGCTGAGGGCGAAACGACGACGCGAAGGCGGCGGCGTTGTAGACCCGTTAAACGCGAACGAGCAAGAAGGAACGTAGCCGCTCCACCCGCCAATTGGGCTGTCACTAAAGAAGTACAGGCATAGAAAGGTGAAGTGAGCTGAGGGCGAAACAGCGACGCGAAGGCGGCGGTAGTGCAGACCCGTAAATTTTAAATCAATAAAAACCAAAGGACCGAGGGATGCGGTCTTTTTTGGTTTTTGTAAACAAAATTAAAAATAATATTGTAAATTAAATATTTTCATGATAATTTATTCATACAGTTCCAGACTGCTGAAATACGTTTCGATATGAAGCAGCAATTAATTCAGCAAGTGGTGTAATAGTTAAAATAAGGATACTGCCTTTAACTGGAGGTAAGTCCGGAGGTATTTTAAATGTCAATGACAGATCCTATAGCAGATATGCTAACAAGAATCAGAAACGCTAATCAGGTTTCACACCCGTCAGTTTCTATGCCGTCTTCTAAATTGAAAGTTCAATTAGCTAAATTGCTTAAAGAAGAAGGTTTCATCACTGACTACAGCGTAAAAGATGAAGGTAAATTCAAAGTTTTGGAAATCGTTTTGAAATACGACGCTAAAAACAAACCTATCATTACGAAATTAGAAAGAATTTCTAAACCGGGTTTAAGAAACTACAGCAAAGCTAAAAATCTTCCTAAAGTATTAGGCGGAATGGGTATTGCTATTGTTTCTACAAGCAAAGGGCTTTTAACAGACAGAAAAGCTCGTAAAGAAAACATCGGCGGAGAAGTTCTCTGCTACGTTTACTAATCAGAGGTACAGAAGAACAGATGGCAAGAGGTCATGGCATTATCATTAAACAGCCTGCCTTCCTGACATCCGGACTTCCGAGCTTCTAAAATTCTGTTCACAATTGGTAGAAAAGGACAGAAAAAGTACACAATATATACCTAAAGGAGAAAATTAAAATGTCACGTATTGGTAAAAAACCTATCGAAATTCCGCAAGGAGTTGAAGTTAAAATAGAAGGCCATACAGTTACTGTAAAAGGCCCTCACGGAACAGAAGTTGTTGAAGTTCGTCCGGAAATAGAAGTAAAAGTTGAAGACAATCACATCTTACTTTCTAAAGTAGGTGATTCAAGAGAAACTGACGCTTTGTACGGACTTTCAAGAACTTTAGTTGCAAATGCTGTTCACGGTGTTAAAGAACAGTTTGAAAAGAAATTGGAAATCCAGGGTGTTGGTTACCGTGCTAACATGGAAGGGAAAAACTTAAACTTGGCTTTAGGCTACTCTCATCCTGTTATTGTTGAACCGCCGGAAGGTATTACAATTTCTGTTGAAGCTAACACTAAAATCTCAGTAAAAGGCTCTAACAAACAAACTGTAGGTGATGTTGCAGCATTCATCAGATCTAAACGCCCGCCTGAAGTTTACAAAGGAAAAGGTATTAGATATGAAGGCGAACACATTAGACGTAAAGCCGGTAAAGCAGGTAAAAAATAGGAGCGTAGCCGCTCCACCCGCCAATTAAGTTTTGCATAAACTTTTGGACGGTAACGCTAAAAAAGGAGCGTAAAAACTCCAAGCCATATTGAAGCTTTGTATAATGCGCACATATGGAGATATTACATGTGAAGGGTGAATAGCCCGCTAAAACAGGTAAATTGAAAGGAATAAAAAAATGATTAAACAAGAAGCTAGAAAACCAAAAATTCAAAAAAGACATAGAACTATAAGAGTTAAATTGTCAGGAACGGCTGAATTTCCGAGATTGGCAGTTTACAGAAGCACAAAACACATTTACGCACAATTGATTGATGACGTAAACCATGTAACTTTAGCAGCTGCTTCTTCCAATGATAAAGATTTAAAATCAAAATTATCACACGGCGGAAACATTGAAGCTGCAAAAGTTGTAGGTGAAGCTATCGCTCAAAAAGCTAAAAAAGCAGGCATTGAATGCGTAGTATTTGACCGCGGAGGCTTCTTATACCATGGTCGTGTTGCTGCTTTGGCTGACGCTGCAAGAGAAGCAGGCTTGATGTTCTAGGGGAGCGTAGCCGCTCCACCCGTCACTCAGGTTTTGCACAAATCTTTGAGGCTATGGCTAAAGAAAGAGCGTAGCGCGAGTGAGCTGAGGGCGACGGCTTTGCAGTGTCGACTTGCGAGAGCAAGACGAGCAGGCAAAGACTAGACCCGTTAATAGCGAACGAGTAAGAGCCGCTCCATCCGCCGCTCAGGTTTTGCATAAATCTTTGATGGCAAAAACTAAAAATTTAAACCACACACCATTTTGTCATCCTGAATTTATTTCAGGATCTCATAAGATTCTGAAACGAGTTCAGAATGACGTTAGATAAATGGTGTGTGGTTTATTAATACTTAAAAAATAATTAATTATTTTAGGTTTTCGCATTTTTTATATTATCATATATAGTAGGAGATACTGAATATGGAATATAAAGATTACTATGATATATTGGGTGTAAAACGTGATGCAACAGAAGCTGAAATTAAATCAGCTTACAGAAAGCTTGCACGTAAATATCACCCTGATGTAAATAAAACTAAAGAAGCTGAAAGTAAATTCAAAGATATTAATGAAGCCTATGAAGTTTTAGGCGATAAACAAAAACGTGAACGTTATGACAGCTTAGGTTCTAACTGGCAGGGCGGGCAGAGTTGGACACCTCCTCCGGGGTTTGAACAATACGGTTTTGGCGGCGGTCAAGGCGGAAATTATCAAAGTTTCAGCTTTAACGGCCAAGATTTAGGCGGGTTCTCAGACTTTTTCAGCTCTTTATTCGGTGATATGATGGGAACCGGTGCAAGAACGCAGGGAATGAATTTTGGCGGCTTTGATTTTGGCACTGCAGGGCAGCAGCAAAGAACATCCAGAAGAAGAACTCAGCAGCAGGCACCAAAAGCGGAAAATCTTGACGTTACGATGAATTTAAACGTAACAGTTAAAGATATATTTGACCAAAAACCGATAAGCGTGAAATTTAATGAGATTGAACGATGTACAAAATGCTCCGGCAGCGGCGGCTATTGCAGCGAATGCGGCGGCACCGGATTTAAATCTGAACCGAAATCAATTAAGGTTAAACTCCCGCCGAATATTACAGAAGGACAAAAAGTAAGAATTAAGGGCGAAGGTAAATCCGATTCCTACGGAAGAAAAGGTGATTTGTACCTTATAGTTAATATCAAAGACAAAGAATATGAAGTTAACGGCTCTGATTTAACAAAAGAAATCGAAGTCACCCCTCCTGAAGCAGTTCTCGGCACTAAAAAAGAAATTGAAACGCTTCATGGAAAAATTAGTATTAAAATTCCTCCGCGCACATCATCAGGCCAATCACTAAGGTTAAAGGAACTTGGCCTGCCTAAAAAAGGCGGAGGCTACGGCAATCTTAATGCAAAAATTAAAATTGTTATACCAAAAAATCTTACAGATAAACAAATTGAACTTTACAAAAAAATTGCAGAGTCATAAAACTAAACAAAAGCATTGACAATATCCCCCAAAGTATGCAAAATAATCCTAAGGGGGATATTTTTATGACAAAAGAAACTTTTCTTCATGACAAACATATTGCACTCGGGGCTAAAATGGTTGATTTTGCAGGTTGGGAAATGCCTGTGCAGTACACATCAATCATAGAAGAACACAAAACCGTTAGGGAAAATGTGGGGCTTTTCGATGTTTCACACATGGGAGAAGTCTTTGTTTCGGGTAAGGAATCTGTAGAATTCCTTAATAAAATTGTTCCTCAGGATATTTCTAAATTAAATTATGAAAAAGCTGTTTACTGCCAACTGACAAATAAAAACGGCGGGCTAATTGATGATTTAATCATTTATAAACTAGGAATTTTAGAATACCTTGTCATTTGTAATGCTTCAAGAATTGATGAAGATTTAAACTGGATGGTCAGAAACAGTAAGGGATTTGATGTAAAAATAGATAACCAGTCGCATAACTACTCGCTGTTAGCAGTTCAAGGGCCAAAAGCTGACGAATTGATGAGGGAATTAGGGCTTTCAACCCATCAGGAATCTTTTACAATAAAACCTGACAAAATCGCAGGGATTAGGGTTCTTGTATCCAGGACTGGATATACAGGAGAGGACGGCTACGAAATTCTTGTTGAAAACAACTATTCTGAATACCTTTGGGATAAAATTCTTGAAGAAGGTCAAAGTTTCGGGATAAAACCCATAGGACTCGGTGCACGGGATACATTAAGACTAGAAGCTGCACTTCATTTATACGGAAATGATTTAGATGAAAACACAACACCTGTTGAAGCAGGCTTGAGTTGGTCAATTCCGAAAGATAAAAAAGAATACTACAACGGAAAAGAGGTTATAGAAGAACAGCTTAAAAACGGCGGGGAAAAGAAGCTTGTCGGGTTAAAAATGCTTGACAAATCTATTGCACGCCACGAATATGAAGTTTACTACAAAGGCGAAAAAGCAGGAGTTGTTACAAGCGGTGCCCCTTCACCAATTTTGGGAGCTAATATCGCGTTAGCTTATGTAAAAAATAATAAAGAAATTTGCACAGGAACAATTGTTCAAGTTATGATAAGAGAAAAACTTCATGATGCAGAAGTTGTAAAAAAACCGTTTATACAAAAAAGAAATAAAGTTAAGTTATAGAAAAATGGAGAATTAAATTATGCCAGAAAATCTATTATGTTCTAAATCACATGAATATTTATCAGACAACGGCGATAATACGTTTACAATAGGATTAACAGATTACGCTGTTGAACAGCTCGGCGACATTGTATTTTTAGAACTGCCTGAAGCCGGAGCAGAATTTAAGAAGGGCGAAACATTTGCGACAGTAGAATCTGTCAAAGCAGCTTCGGAAATTTACATGCCGATAAGCGGGAAAATTATAGAAGTTAACAATACAGCTGTTGAAACACCTGAAATCCTAAACGAAGACAGCTTTGAAAAAGGTTGGTTAGTTAAAATTGACCCAACAGGAGATATTGAAGCTGAACAAGCTGATTTATTGGAATACGAAGATTACAAAGAAGAATTGGAATAATAAATGAAAAATTTTTTAGTACATAATGATGAAGTTAAGCGCGAAATGCTCGAAAGTATAGGAATTTCAAGCATTGAAGATTTGTTCAAACAAATTCCTGCTCAGGCGCGGATGGGAACTATGAATTTAGAACCCGCTCTCAGTGAAATGGATGCACAAAAACGTATTAAATCTTTATCAAAAAAGAATAATACTGACTATACAACATTTCTCGGGGCAGGGGTTTATAACAAATTTATTCCGGCCTGTATTTCTCAGGTTGCAAACAGGTTTGAATTTTTAACCGCTTACACACCCTATCAGCCTGAAATTTCTCAAGGGACGCTTCAGGTTATGTACGAATTCCAAACAATGATATGCCGCCTTACAGGTATGGATGTATCGAATGCCACAGTATACGACGGAGCAACAGCCTGTGCAGAAGCTATTTTAATGGCGGTCAGAATATCTAAAAAAGATAAAGTTCTTGTTTCTGAAAAATTAAATCCAGAATATATAAACGTTATAAAAACTTACTGTTGGGCAGGCAATATAGAAATTCATATGTTTAGTGAAGTTCCTGCAGACACGTCTGATTATGCCTGTGTAATGGTACAAAATCCTGATTATTACGGTGAACTCACTGAAACACCTGCGGTCAGCAATACATTGCTAATCGTTTGCACCAACGTTTCGGCGCTTGCGCTTATAGAACCTCCGCGTGAAGCTGATATAGTTGTCGGCGACATACAGACGTTAGGGCTTTCAATGTCATTTGGCGGGCCTTATGCAGGATTTATTGCCTGCAAAGAAAAATATTTACGCCAAATCCCCGGACGCCTCGCCGGCAGAACAGTTGATGCCGACGGGAACCCTGCATACTGTCTTACAATTCAGACAAGAGAACAGCATATAAAACGAGAAAAAGCAACAAGTAATATCTGTTCAAATCAGGCACTGATGGGGCTTTGTGCAACTCTTTATTTAACTGTTATGGGAGAAAAAGGATTTAAACAGGCGTCATATCTATCAGCAAAAATGGCTCACAAGCTGTCTGAAAAACTGGCTGAAAAAGGTATAAAAACGTTAAATAAACAGTTCTTTAACGAATTTGTAATTGAAGTTCAAAACGCTGATAAAACACTTGCTAAGCTAAAAGAAAACCGAATTATAGGCGGTTTAAAGCTCGATAGCAACAAAATACTTGTTGCCGCAACCGAAATGATTACGGATGAAGATATTGAAAATTATGCAGCCTGTATTTAAGCCTGCTTAAATGAATTATAGAAAACAGAAAATGCTTTTTTAGGACTTTCAAATTCTTTCAGCGAGCAGCCTTTGATAAAATACATGCTGTCATCAGTTTCAACCATTAAGTCAATTCTTTTTTTTGAATTTCTCCAATAAATTAGGAAATTTGATATATTATCATCAGGAGCTGAAACTTTTACTTCAATCAATCCGTTTGATTGTGTAACATTAGGCCTTTTAACTTCTCTCTCATCAATATAAACAGTTGCATAATTCTGTTTAACTTCCGGCGGATTATCAATTTTAGCCTTAAAAGATAAATTTGAATCCAACTCTGTAATTATAACGTCCTGCATAATAAAATCCTATTATTTTTTGACAACTTTGTGCTGTTTTTTTTAATCCACAATAGTCTTTGCTATCTTAAATTAAATGGCCTTTCTTTTTTGCCTGCTCTTTCAAAGCTCCAAGTGTTGCTTTCTTTTTGGTTACGCAATAACCTGTACTATCTGAAAATAACCTAAGTGGTCTTTTCTTTTTTGCCTACTTTTTTCTTTTTAGTAAAGAAAAAAGTATGGTGGGCGATACGTGACTCGAACACGTGACCCCCACAACGTCAATGTGGTGCGCTACCAACTGTGCCAATCGCCCGTGCTCTATTCAGTTGAGATAATTATAACACAAAAATCTAAAAATGCATAGCATCAACTTGTTTTAAAATAGTTTGAATATCTTTTAACAGCTCGCTTTCCATAAACAACAATTCCTGTTTGTTGCAGTCATCGTTTTCATACTTCATTTTAGCAAGTTTTGTCATGACAACTTTGTTAAAAGATAAATATTCCGAACAGTGTTCAATAATGTCAACGGCTCTATAAGGCACAGGGCGGTCATACAACCTCAATACAGACCTGAATATAACAACTAAAGTTTTAATTACATTATTTAGAACTTTTTTCATTTCTCTATCTGAGCGAATATTCATTAAGAAATTATTTTTATATTTTAAAAGAAGATTTTTAATCTCTGATTCGCATTCCAGACGTAAAAAATATTTATTTATATTGATTGACGGAACCATATCTTCACCGTACAAAAGGCGGTAATTATCTTTCATATCAGAGTATTCAATAGTGTATACGTCGAACGAAGAATACCATTCATCTCTGTTCATAATTACAGGGATAGGATTTTTTGCCTTAACCCATTTTTGAACAGGTTTTGATATCGCATACAAATTCTCAGCAGTCAGCTGATTTGTAACAATCATAAGATTGAGATTATTTTTAGCATCCTCAACATTAGCCTGAGATCCGAACGCGAAAACAGATACTAAATTGTCACCTAAATTAAATTTCAATTCCTCTAAAAATGTATCCAAATTTTTCATTCTTTTTACCCTTTCCGTCAATATTCGTCAGACTTTATATATTATCGTTAGTCACTCACTTCTGTTCGTTCCCGCTTTTGCGCTACCGCCAACTATTTTTACCAACTTCCGGAACAGCCGCTTCCGCCAAAGCCTCCGCCTCCGCCAAAACCGCCGAAACTGCTAGAATTAAATCTTCTGCGGCGTGGTGAACATAACGCTCCTAATATAACTATAGGCCAAGCCCACCAAGGAATATCACCGCCGCTGCTTTTCGAACCGGAAGATGAAGGCGATAATGCAGGCGGACAGACACCTTGCTTTTTGATTTTAACACCTTCTGCCTGAGCAACAGTTTGCGCTAATAAGTAAGTACCTCTTCTTATACCTGATTCATAATTATTCTGCTTATAATAGGGCAAAATATCATTATTCATAATATTTTCAAGGGCGCTTACTGGAATTTTACTTTCAAGTCCCAGACCTTGCTCAATACGCATTCTGCGTTCACTTAAAGCTGTTAAATAAACCATACCGTTGTTTTTGCCGACAGCTCCAAGTTTGTACGACCTTCCGATATCAAGGGCTACATCTTCAACAGTTCTGCCGTTCAAGGAAGGCAATGTCACAACAACAAGGTCTGCTCCGGATTTTTTCTGCAAATCCCAAAGTGTCATATTCAAATCATTTTCAACTTCTTCAGAGAGCAAATTTGCCTCATCTGCAATAAATCCGTTAAACTTCAATGTAATATCTGCATTTGCGCCCAACGGCAAAAACACCAAAAGGAATAAAATTAATAACCAACTCTTCTTAAACATACAGAAATTGTACCAGTATATAAAGATTATGTCAAGCATAGATAAAATAAAAAAAGGCGACACCCAGATTCGAACTGGGGATAAGAGCTTTGCAGGCTCCTGCCTTACCACTTGGCCATGTCGCCTTGACCGTTTCTTTATCATAAAAAAGACATACTAAAAAGTCAAGATAAACATTGACAAAATAAACAAAATCGTAAATAATAAAAATAAACTTGGAGGTATAAATATGTTGAATAGAGAAGCTTTAAAGTGCCCCCCCCGCAAAGATAACCGCATAGCAAGGGTTTTAAGGTTAAACATTTACAAATTTTGTAAAAAATACTATAGTAGTGATATGATACATCACTTTATTGGGAGATTTAATTTTAAAAAAGCGGCGTTTACTCTGGTAGAAAGAGGTGCACAAGCAGCCCAATCTCACAATATTCGTCGACCCGCTTTTACTTTAGCGGAAGTTTTAATCACACTCGGCATAATAGGTGTTGTGGCTGCTTTGACTATTCCTTCTTTAGTTAATAATTACAAAAAACAAGAATATTCGGCAAAAATAAAAAAATTCTACAGTACCATGTCACAGGCCATTGAACATTCAGAGGTTGATAATGGGCCTGCTTTATACTGGAGTAAAGATGCACAACTTTATACTGACGATGGGAAAGTGGACTGGGATGGAAATGCAAATTTAAATGCTATATTTATGAAAAAGTATATTTTACCGTATTTGAAATACTTAAATGAAGGAACTGAAGTAGGTATGCAGAATTACAATTATTATACAATCAATCTGAGTGATGGTTCTACATTTAGTGTACACAATGGTGATTGTCTTGACATAATGTATGATATAAACGGTCTGAGAAAGCCTCCAAATTCTGATGGGCAGGATACATTCAGATTTCTCATGTGCTTTACTGACATAACAAGAATAAATTATTTTAAAGATAAAAATAAATTCTTTGGGACATACAGTTACTATAATGATACTTCACGCGAAGAAATGAAAAACAAATGTAAAACAACGCCATCTTACTGCTCAGCATTGTTAGAAATAGACGGTTGGGAATTTAAAAAAGACTACCCTTTCAAGTTAAAATAAAAATCATAATAAAAAAGAACCGCTTTTAAAGCGGTTCTTTTGTTATTCTTACAAATTCGATTACTTGGTTTGGTAATAATCTCTTACAACACCTTCGTAAGCGTCTTTGTAAATAGCTTTAATATCTTCCATCAACGGATAAGCAGGGTTTGCACCAGTACATTGATCGTCGAATGCCAATTCAACCATTTCATCCAACTTAGCGTTGAAGTCTGCTTCTTTGACGCCAAAGTCTTTGATTGAATTCGGAAGATTTACAGCTTTCATTAATTTGTCAATTGCTTGGATTAACAATTCAACTTTTTCATCGTCATTCTTTCCGCCTAAGCCGAGTTCATCAGCAATCTGAGCATATTTTGCTTTTGCATTCGGGAATTTATACTGCGGGAAGATACATTGTTTTTTCGGACAATCAACAGCGTTGTATTTGATTACTTGTCTGATTAACAATGCGTTTGCAACACCGTGAGGTACGTTAAACATAGCACCGAGTTTGTGAGCCATTGAGTGGCACAATCCTAAAAATGCGTTTGCAAATGCCATACCTGCAATTGTTGCTGCATAGTGCATTTTTTCTCTTGCAATCGGATCGTTTGCACCTTCAGACCAAGATCTTTCAAGGTATCTGAATACAAGTTTTGTTGCTTCCAATGCATTTGAATTTGTAAAGTTTGTAGCCATAGCTGATACATAAGCTTCAATAGAGTGAACCAATGCATCAATACCTGATGCTGCTGTCAAACCTTTTGGCATACCGTCAACAAAGTTCGGGTCGATGATTGCCATATTAGGAGTCAATGCATAATCTGCAATAGCGTATTTTACGTGAGTTTCATCGTCTGTAATAATAGCAAACGGTGTAACTTCTGAACCTGTACCTGAAGTTGTCGGGATTGCAACCATTGTTGCTTTTTTACCGAGTTCAGGAATACGGCAGATTCTCTTTCTGATATCCATAAATCTCATTGAAATATCTTCAAATACAGTATCAGGCTGTTCATACATCAACCACATAATCTTAGCAGCATCCATAGGAGATCCGCCGCCAAGTGATATGATTACATCAGGTTCATAAGGTCTGATAATTTCCATAGCCTGATTAATTGTAGACAATGTCGGATCCGGTTTTACATCAAAGAATATCTGGTGATCAATTCCTACTTCATCCAACACGTTAACAATATGGTCTACTGCACCTGAGTTAAATAAGAACCTGTCAGTTACAATAAAGGCGCGTTTTTTGCCTTCAAGTTCACGAAGCGCAAGGTCTACTGCACCTCTTTTGAAGTAAACTTTTGGCGGAACTTTAAACCATAGCATGTTTTCTCTCCTTTCTGCAACTGTTTTGTAGTTCAATAAGTTTTCAACACCTATGTTACCTGAAACGGCGTTTTTACCCCATGAACCGCAGCCAAGTGATAATGACGGTTCAAGTTTGAAGTTGTACAAATCACCAATACCGCCCTGTGCAGATGGTGAGTTAATCAATACACGGCAAGCCGGCATTTTTTCAGCAAACTTATCGACTCTTTCCTGATGACGTGTATCTGTGTAAAGGTCTGCAGAGTGGCCTGCTCCGCCTTTTGAAACAAGTTCGTATGTCATTTCTGTTGCTTCATCGAAGTCTTTTGCTCTATACATTGTCAAAATCGGAGATAATTTTTCTCTTGAGAACGGATCTTCCCAATCAACAGAAGGTCTTTCAGCCAACAAAATTTTAGCTGTTGAAGGAACTTTAAATCCTGCAAGTTCTGCAATTCTGTGTGCGCTCTGACCTACGATGTCAGGATGAGCTGTACCGCGTTTCGGGTCTATGAACGGAAGATCTATTAATTTCTTTTCATCAGACGGAGTCAAAAGATGAGCACCTCTGTAGATGAATTCTTTTTTAACTTCTTCGTAAATTTCATCAACAACGATTACAGATTGTTCTGAAGCACAAATCATACCGTTATCAAAAGTTTTTGACATCATAATTGAAGATACAGCCATTTTGATATCAGCTGTTTCGTCAATAACTGCAGCAGCGTTACCAGGGCCGACGCCTAATGCAGGGTTGCCTGATGAGTAGGCTGCTTTAACCATTCCCGGACCGCCTGTTGCTAATATACAAGCAATTGACTGGTGTTTCATCAGCTGATTAGACAAATCAATCGACGGAACATCTATCCATCCGATAATATCTTCCGGCGCACCGGCTTTAACAGCAGCATCTAAAACAACTTTTGCAGCTGCAATTGTACATTTTGTAGCTCTCGGGTGCGGTGAAAAGATAATTGCGTTTCTTGTTTTCAAAGCAATTAATGATTTAAATATTGCAGTTGATGTCGGGTTAGTAGTAGGAACGATACCTGCAATAACTCCCAGAGGGTCAGCTACAATCTTAATTCCGTTAGTTTTATCTTCTTTAATAATTCCGCAAGTTTTAGCGTTTTTGTGTTTGTTGTAGATGTATTCGGATGCGAAGTGGTTTTTAATAATTTTATCTTCCAATACACCCATACCTGTTTCTTCAACAGCCATTCTTGCAAGAGGGATACGTGCTTTGTCAGCGGCAGTAGCAGCAGCTTTGAAAATTGCATCCACTTGTTCTTGAGAAAATGTTGAGTAAATCTTTTGAGCCTTCTTAACTCTTTCGATTAACAATTCCAATTGTTCAGCGGTTTCAACTTTGCTTGAATCGCTTTGTAAAGCTTTTTCAAGGTTTTCAACCGTTTTTTTGTTTTTTGTTGTCATAGTTTTGTATCTCCTTGTGCTCAGCACATTTTATAAAATAAATTTTATTCGTGATTTATTTCACAATTACATTATAAAACAATTGAGTTTAAAAAGCAAGTGTATTTTTTACAATCTTTATACAAATTTAATATTTTCATAAAGAATATTATCGGAAACTAAACAATCTGCTAAAGATACCTTGTTGGTCCTTTCTTGTGCCGACAAGAAAGGACCGCAAAGAAACTCTCGGCTTTCACTCCGTTCACTAATCAATTGTAATTGCTCAACCTAAGGTGAGCAAACTCACTATCATTCAGACAATGCTCACCTCGTTATTGTTTCGCAAACATTGATTGTTCACTCCGCTAACAGCCGAATTATTTGTTCTATTGCGACGATAGCGGAATGAACAATAATCTCAGGCGAAGCAGATGACAAAGGCGTGTATTGTTTGAGTGTAACGAGTTTACACGCCTTATAGCTGAGCCTTTAAAGATTATTAGTGAATGAAGCGTGTTCGCTGGTTTACGTCGCTTTTCCATAAAAGCGACCGCTGTGCGCGTAGCACCCGCCGGAGGCAAAGAAAGTATGTTAGATTGTTTTTAGTTTCCGATAATATTCTTTATGTAAAATATATTTACAAGAACTAAATAATATAATATATTTATATTATGAATATGTTTCAAAAAATCATTTATTTTTTCCTGCAAATGCAAGAGAGAGCACTCAGCAAAAAACTAAGCAGGCATTTAAAGGCATCCAGCACCAATTCGACTTCTAAAACAGTGCTGTCAACAGGCGTAACTATGACTCTGAACGCTGAAACAGAAAAAAATAAAGAGCTTGTCAAAAAAAATGTTTCAGACATAGTAAAAAGCTGTAATAACGACCCGGACAAACTTTTAGCCTTTATTGAAAGCAAAGGAACAAAAGTTGTAAAACTTGATAACGCTGATAAATTACTTGCCGCAATCAAGGAAGAAGAAGGGCTTGTAACCGAACTTAAAGGCATTGAAGCATTTTATATAAATTTAATTACAAACTCTGGATTTTCGTTCAAATCAAAACCAATATTTATTATGAGAAACGGAAACATTGATCCTTACTACATGGCACACCAGTTTTATAAGTGGTATGCGCTTGAAATGAAACTTCCGGGCTTTGATTTTATTTCACAAAAACTTTTTAAAATATACTTAAACTCAGATGAGGCAATACTTTCCAATCTTAACCTTGATGAAATGACTGGACTTAAAGAAGCTATTAACCGGGATCAGGAAGCCACTGATTTTGCCCTTGAAATAGCAAAATCAAAAGAAGGCTCTAAAAAAGTTCTCGATAAGATGAAAAATGACGGCGGAGCAAATATCTGAAAGGACAGTAAAACTGCCCTTAAGTTGCTGCAAAGCGAAAATCTTCTTTCCAGGTTTTAAAACCGCCTTCCAAAAGCATAACAGGATAACCGTAATCTGCAAGTATTAAACAGGCTTCAGCCCCTAAATGGCATTGCTGATTGTAACAGTAAATCACCGTAATTTCTTCTTTTGAAAGCTTGTCAGTATTACTATCCAACTCATCTTTTGGGATAGAAATTGCGCCTGGAATATGAGATATTTCATAATCCGCTGTGAGCCTGACATCTACAAGTTTCACCTTATTTTCTTCCAGTAAATCTTTTAATTCTACCGGCCCTAAAGTAAATGCTAACATTTTTGAGAAGAAACATCTTGCTTTTTCGGCATCAAACCGTAATTCTTTAATTTTTTCGTTCATAAGTTGAAAATCCTTTCTGTTATTACACAGAAAGGATATATCAAACTATTAAATAATTACTTAGCAACATGGTTATAATCAATGAAGCAAGTTTTACGGGGTAAAAGACAGAAATGTAAAATTAACCTAAAAATGAAATATGTTTAGGGCTTTTACTTGCTCTGTCATAATCGGGTGAAAATAGTATATTATAAGTCTTGCGAAGTTTAGCGCCTAAAGCGTTAAACATATTCGGATTTTGAACCATATCCGCTCTTTGAGTACGATTTAAGTCATTCTCAAAGTTTATTTTCGCATTTGGGTTTTGTAAAGATAAAATTGCCAAACTCGGCGTAATATTATTTAAATTACCTTCACCGAAAGTAATTGTTTTTACTGAATTAAATTTTACTGGATTTACTGTTATCATTTTAGCCCTCCTCTCGTGAGGTTTTTATTAAGTGTTTATTTAACACTTCATCTAACACTTTTAATATAAACTATAAAAAACATTTTGTCAACCCCTGTTATAAAGTTTTATTAAGCTACCGCAAAAACCTTTGATATCAATGTTTTTAAATTAAGTGCAGAATGTACACTTATTAAACTGTTTAATTATTTTTGCTTTTATTAAACACAAAAGCATGCTCTATTTTCTATTTATTTGATATAGGTAAACTGGATATTCCCAATCAACCAATCGGGTAATTGTAAAAATGACACTTATTCTGTTAAATATAAACATAAATCTTTTTCATACTTCCAGCTATTCTTAATTCCAACAGGGAGCTATTTAGCTCCCGTTTTTTTGTAGCGTAGCCGCTTAACCCGACACTTGGATTTTACAAAACTTGCAATGCTTGGTGGGAACGCTTTGCTTAGCTTCTTTTATGAGATTCTGAAACGAGTTCAGAATGACATTTCTTAAACTAGCCTGACCTCTTGCCCTCCTGACCTCCGTCAGCTTTTCATATCTTTTGAATTTCCCCTCTCCTTTAATCCCTCTCCCGAGAGAGGGAAAAGAGTGACAATATTGGCTTAGCCTCTATGCATCTTAGCATCTAATTACACATCAGGCAAATCGCCTTTTACATCCGCAACATCATCACAATCTAGATTAAATACTGTGTGTAATGCTTTAACTGCCAAAGGCGCCTGTTCTTTATCAACAAGACAGCTTATTTTGATTTCACTGGTTGAAATCATTCTGATATTTATACCTTGTTCGGCAAGAGTTTCAAACATAGCGGATGCGACACCGGGTCTGTCAATCATACCTGCACCTACTATTGAAACTTTTGCAATATTTTCATCAACCTCAATTTCACCAGTTGCGCCAATTTCAGTTTTCAATGCCTCTAGAGCTTTTACTGTTTTATTTAAGTCAGATTTATCTATTGTAAAGGCTATGTCATTGGTATTAGAAACCTTTCGGGCATAAGATTGGATAATCATATCTACAGAAATATTTTCTTGCGCAAGTCTGCTGAATAATTTTGCAGCAACACCGGGTTTGTCAGGCACATCGCAAACTACAATTCTTGCCTGTGACAAATCTTGTGCAACACCTGCTACAGGGTTATTTAATTCCATTTTATCGACTCCTAATATTAAAGTACCTAAATCATTGAGTTTAAAACTGCTGCGAACTCTCAGCGGAACATTATTGAGTTTTGCAGTTTCAACGCTTCTCGGGTGCAAAACATTTGCGCCTGCATGCGCAAGTTCTAGCATTTCTTCGTAAGAAATTTCTTTTAATTTTGAAGCATGCGGGACAACTCTCGGGTCTGTTGTATAAACACCTTCCACATCAGTATAAATGTCGCATCTTTCAGCGTTCAAAGCAGCGGCAAGAGCAACAGCAGAAGTATCAGAACCGCCTCTGCCAAGTGTTGTTATTTCGCCATTTTCTGTAACCCCCT
The DNA here is from genome assembly GCA_944325025.1 of Candidatus Gastranaerophilales bacterium. GTDB lineage: Bacteria > Cyanobacteriota > Vampirovibrionia > Gastranaerophilales > Gastranaerophilaceae > Stercorousia. The sequence goes on from CALUYN010000007.1 coordinate 19,907, forward strand.
GAAATCCTGCGATAACAATAATTTTACCTTCTTTTAAATTTTGTTTAAGTTTATCAGTTTTAATTTCTAAAATTCTTGCTTTCGAATGAATATTTTCAGTCAAAATTCCGACTTGCATAGCATTGAAGCTGACCGCATCATACCCTTGAGCCTGAATTGCCATTGCAAGAAGTGCAATTGAAACACCTTCTCCTGTAGAAAGGAGCATATCCATTTCTCTTTCCGAAGGATTTGGGGATAAATCTTTAGCCATTTTGACAAGATAATCTGTTGTATGCCCCATAGCGGAAACTACTACTACGACATCATTACCGTTTTCTTTTTCTTTTATTACTATTTTAGCTACATTTTTTATTTTATCAGTATCTGCTACCGAGGTTCCGCCGAATTTTTGAACTATTATTTTTCTCAAGGTCTATTCTCTTTCTGAACTGTTTTGCAAAAGCTTTTCTAATTCTGCTTTTTGCTCAGGGTACTCAAACAAGTCCGGGTTGATTTCTTCAATCTTTTGCGCAATTTTAATTGTTTCTTTTACATTATATTCGTAAACCTCATCTTTGACAAGTACATAACTTACAAAAAAGAGCATGTTCAGAAGAGTAATATTATTTTCATCAGCCTTCAAAGCTTTGCGCAGCTTACGCCGAGCTTCATCAAACTCGGATTTTGATATAAGATATTTTGAATAGTCTATAAATGAGGCTAAATATTGAGGATTACGGTTTATTGCAGCCTCGTAATAATCTTTAACTTTTGTATCATTATTTTTCTTTTCATAACATTTTGCAAGATAGTAACAATTTACGCAGTCCTCATCGTTGCTTTTTAAAATCTCTATAGCGTTGTCAATATTATTATTTTCATAATCAGTTATACCTAAAGCCTGTTTAACAACAAAATTATCAGGTTCTTTTTCAAGAACGCGTTCAAGCAGCGGGCGCGCTTCGTCAAACTCTTTACGGGCAACACAGCAAAGTCCGAGATTTGCCATAACTTCAAGGTCATCAGAGTTTAGTTCTGCTGCTTTTAAAAGCTTTAATTTTGCATCGTCATAGCTGCCAAATTTTTCAAGGACTTTTGCCCATTCAAGATAAAGAGATGGTGCTATAAGATTTCTTTGTTCTGCTTTTTCAAAATATTCCAGGGATTTTTCTTTGTTAAAGCTGTTTGCATAAAGTTGTCCGAGCAATATATAAGCGGGGAGCATATCCTGATTATATTCAAGGGATTTTTGCGCATAGTGAACAGCGCTTGATATATCGTTTTTCAAAGCTTTTAATCTTGCAAATTCGAATGTATTGCTTTCGTTAGGGCAGACATTAGCCAGAAATGTCAGCTTCATTTCAGCTTTATCATACATTTCCAGTTTAATTTCCATTACAGCACAAAGAAAAACTGCTGAAAAATTGTATCTGTTAAATTTAATTGCTGACATAAATTTTTCGCGCGCTTCTCTGAATTTTTTCTGCTTCATAAGCGCCATGCCCCAACCTGTAAAAGTATCTGTGTTTGAGCTTTGTATTTTATCAGCATTCTCAAAAGATTTTTCGGCATGTTCAAATTTCCCAACAGTAATTAGCGCAAAGCCGAGTTTTTTCCAAATTTCTTTGTCTTGAGGTTCAATATCCGCCGACATCTGAAAATTTTCAACAGCAGCAGCATTGTCACCTAATTTTTCATAGACAATTCCAAGATATTTGTACACAAGAGCATCTTTTTGAGGAAGTGAAAGAGCCTTTTCAAGAACTTCCTTTGCTTCAAGCGGTTTGTTTTGCTCCAGAAGTTTTTTAGCTCTGCTCACACATGAATATGAAGGCAGCGACTGAATTACTGTATCTTTTTTATATTTATCAATTGAGCCGCTGATTTCTTTAATTTTATTTAAAGTCTGAACTAACCAATCAAACAATCCGCTACCTCTCTAAAAGCCCCGTCCCCTGCATTACTTTGCGTAATTTGAATTCCTTCTACTGCTTTTACTTTGTCTACTGAATGAGGAACGGTAACCTTATATTTTGCAAAATTTAAACACTCTATATCATTGATATCATCGCCAATATATACAAATTCGTCCTTTGAAAGTCCATGCTTTTCTATAATTTGTTTAAGTACATCAATTTTTATTCTTATATTTTGATGAACTTCATCAACAGCAAACTTTTTGGAGAGAATTTCAATTGCTGCGTTGCCTTCGCCGGAAATTATTCCGATTTTGTAACCGTTCTTCTTTAAAATAGAAAAAGCCATTATATCTTTAAAATTCAGCTTTCTCGTCATTGTAAAGTCATCTTTTATATAAACACAGTTATCTGTGACAACGCCGTCAAAATCCGTGATAACCATTTTAATTGTGTCAGGTAATTTCAATTTTCCCATATACAAAATATCCCTTATCTGGTATAATTTTAACATAAAGAGAGGGAAAAACAAAATGCTCTGGTATATTCTAAATTTAAGTATCATCCTTATATTTTTGGTTTTATTTTTGGTTGCAAGACAGACGAATAGACGCTGGTCTAAGATTAATGATTATTTAGGCATGGTAACAAACACTGTTAATTCGGTACGTTACGGGAATTTGTCAACAAAAATTGAAGAAATAAACCACCCTACATACAAAAATGTAACAGAGAGTATTAACAGGATGGTCGAAACCCTCAATGACAGAGAAAAAATGATTATTGAATATCAAGCAGAGCTGATGCGCCAGAACAAACTATTGGAATCCGTAATCAATTCGCTTTCTGACGGTATTTTAATCATTAATGACAAATATAATATCCTGCGCGTAACCCCGAAAGTCAGTACATGGTTCGGGCTTAAAGGTCAGGAAATAGTAGGTTCAAATATATTTGATTATATTCAAATAAGCGATGATACCCCGCTTGAACGTGTAAGAGGAAAAGATATTTTTATAAAGCACACACCTACGAATAATTTCATAATGAATGTAATAAAACTTTCACTTGATGATGATAAAAAACGTTATGTAATTTTGATTAAAGATGTTACTAAAGAGCGCGAAATTGAAACCTTAAAAGAAGATTTCGTTGCAACACTCACACATGACCTGAAAGTTCCGATTGTTGCAGAATCAAATATCATAAACTTTCTGCTCAACGGGACTTTTGGCGAAATAACAGAAAAACAGGAAGTTGCACTGCATAATATGAAAAAATCTAATGAGGAGCTTGTTGAGCTTGTACAGATTATTCTTGAAACATATAAAATTAAAGAAACAGGTATAAAACTTCTTAAAGAAAATATTATGCTGAACCAATTTATATCCGATATTGTTGAAAATACGCAGCCTATCGCAAACAGCTCAGGAATTACAATATACTTTAGTCCTTCAAGAGATATAAAGGTAACAGCAGATCCCCTGCAGCTTGAAAGAGTTATTAAAAATCTTATTTCAAACGCAATATCCCACAGCAACACAAAGGACAGAATAGATATTACAACCGGTGAAATCCCCGGCTACATTACAATATCCATAATAGATTACGGTCAAGGTATTCCGCCTGAGGAGATAAAACTTATTTTTAACAAATACTATTCTGCAGCGAAAAAATTCCGCAAAATAGGAACAGGCTTAGGGCTTTATCTTTCACAGCAAATTGTAAAATCACACGGCGGTGAAATTATTGTTGAAAGTGAAGAAAACGTAAGAACAGAGTTTTGTATAAAACTCCCGATGTAACATTTATTTAAACATTAAAAGATTTGATATATCTGTATCAAGATATTTTGACAACTCCAAAATCTTGCCTAAAGACATATTTGCCCGTCCGCACTCTATGCTTGATAAATAATTAACAGAAACATTCATGATTTCTGCAAGCTTTTCTCTAGTCAAATCTTTTTTTATTCTTTCAATTTTTACATTCTTGCCGAATTGTTTTAATAACATTTCTTTATTCATAATTTATAAGTATATATTTATTGACTTATAACTTAAATAATGTTATAAATTAAATTATACAATTTATAACTTACATAAACTATGACAACTAATCTTATCAAACTAATAGAACAACAAGGCTTAAATATAGAAAAAATTAGGGAACAGCTTAGACTGCACGGATATAAAATATCCCCTCAAACTCTTGTAAAACAAATTGAGAATGGAACAATTAAATTTAAAATTGAGCAGCAAATTCTTGATATGTTAGGATACAAAATCGGAATAAAAGAAAATAATAAAACTTATTAACTTTACCCTTATTATTTGTTATATAATTTAATTATGCACAAATTTTTTTCAGACTTGTTAGACTGGATATATAAAAAGAAATGCTACTTTTGCAAAAGTTCAAAAGAAGCTGTCAAAATGTGTTCAGAATGCTATGCCGCGCTTGATTATCTGCCCGTCAGAGTAAACAGAATTATTGACGGCAAAAAAGTTTACTGTGCAGGCGTTTATTCAAAAAATCTGCAAAAACTTATAAGAGGCTTAAAATATCATAATCAGCGCGATCTGGCTTTTTATCTTGCAAAATTTATGGCGGAATATTTCAAAAAAATTACGGATAAATCCGATTTTGAGGTTGTACCGGTGCCAATTTATCCAAAACGGGAGAAAAAACGCAAATACAACCACATGAATCTCGTTGCAGAAGAGTTTTGCAGACTTACTTCAAACGAATTTAATAAAGGTTTGATAATCCGAATTAAAGACACAAAGCCGCAATATAAACTTAAACGCGCAGAAAGAATGCAAAACCTCTCAAATGCTTTTAAAGTAAATAAAGAAAACTACAAAGGGAAAACAGTTCTTCTGCTAGATGACATATGTACAACAGGCTCTACCTTTGAAGAAATGATTAAAGAACTAATCAAGAACGGTATAACGGATATTGTCTGCTTTGCTGCAACAACTCCGTTTGAAAACTAAATTATGATACTAAAAGAATTTTCTAAATATATACAATCAAAAACTGAAGATATAATAAACAATAAAACAACTTGCACAAAAATTTTATGCGAGTGGATACAGCTTGTTATAAACAAAAATCCCAAAAACCATGTTGACAAAATTGTTCACAGGGAAATTATGCTTGCGCAAAACAAATCAGGAGATTTTTTGATTGTCGGCAAATCAGAAAGCGGACGAATTCTTGTTAATGCACTATATAACTATGCGCAAAGCTACGAACACTATATAATGAGCAAGTGGCTTCAAGATAAAAAGCCTGACGATTTTCAAAAATAATTACCCTGTAGGAGAATTTTTTTTTAATTTTTACAAAACTAAAATATCAATAAATCAAAAGAGGAGTTGATATTATATGAAAAATGCGATTTTCCAAACACCAACCTGCACACTTAAAGAGTTGAACAATTTGTTTATAGAATTAACCGAAAAATGCTGTAATCAACACTGCAAACACTGTTATATTGATTTCCCGCTGAGCAAAAACATTAAAGATTTTATTCCGCTTGATACTGTAAAAACAGCACTCACAGACACAAAAAACGAAAATATTGAATGTATTTACCTCACGGGTGCAGAACCAATGACTCATCCAGATTTTAATACTATTTTAAGAATGTGCCTCAAACGTTCAAATGTATGCATTTTTACTAACGGAACTTTTATTAATGAAAAGAAAGTACGATTTTTAAAACGGGTTGAGGAAGAAAGCTCCTTTGAAATTATATTTAAACTGAGTATTGATCATTATAATGAAATTAAAAACGACGATATAAGAGGCAGAGGTTCATACAGACAAAGCATCCATGCAATAAAAAGTCTTGTTAAATACGGATTTAATCCTATAATATGCATAACTAATTATTACAATGAAGATAAACAGGTTCTTCTGCATGAATTTAAACAGATTTGTCTGAAAGCCGGGTTTAACACAAAAGACAGCAATTTTACAATAAACCTTTTTCATGACAAAAACCGGACTTTTGAAGATTTTCCGGAACTTAATCATAACAGTTTAGACTGCGAATACGGACGAATTCTGACTGCAAAAGGGGTTTACACCTGTCCCTTCCTTGCAAATGACCATAGAGGACGATGCGGTTCCGATTTTAAAGATTATGCAAAACACAACCCGCTTGAAACATCTTTTTGTGCAACATGTATAAAAAACAAAGATAAATTATTTGGAATAAATTACAAGCTCTTTGAATAAATTTATTGAGTTGCTTCAGGAGAAATTCCGCCGGATGTATCAATCTTTTGAGGTGAAGGAACTTTAGTTCCGGAAGCATTATCACCCGATGCAGCATTTTGATCTGCAGGAGCTGCCGCCGGAATATAAGTTGACGGATCCCTCTGTGCATAAAGTTTAAGCTGCATATTTATAAGCAAAATTCTTTTATTCTTTTCATAAGGTAATATTTCAATTTTTGCAATTTCAAGATAATGTTCATGCTTATACAAATCTCTTAAAAAGTTTTCAAAATTGCTGTAATTTGCTATCATTTCAGCAGTAATACGGCAAACCTGATATTTTTCAGGAACATTTTTTACAAAATTGTCATCTTTTGGATCGTATTCATATACAATAGAACGAGTCTTAATTTTGTTCTCTCTTATAATCTGCAGAATTTCAGCAAACTCTTCAGATATAGCAGCCTCAGTATCTAAGCCCATATTAACAGGCTTGAAAAACAATTTTGGCAGATTTTCATTTTCAACTTTACGTCTTTCTGCATCAGCACGCAAATCTGCGAGTTTTCTTTCTGCATCAGCAAGAGATGCAGACTGTGTCTTTTGCTGTTCTTGTATGTCGAATATTTTTTGTACCACAGGAACAGTTTTATATATTAAAAAAACAATTGCGAGTATCGCTGCAACAAATATCAATATTGCAATTTGAAATTTTTTAAAATATATATTGTATTTTTCCACGATTTATACTTCCTATATCTGTTTTGTTTAGTTTATCTTGCATTATTTTGATTTGGATTTTGCGGATTAGCCTGAGCATTAGGGTCTGCCGGTTTTACCAGAGCATTAACTTCAGCATCCGTCATGTTAGTGATTTCAAATTCATAATCATTAGGCGTATCAGGGTCTATAGTTACAGCCTCATCGACAGAATTTGATTTCATTTCCAATTTATGCAGTCTTAATTTTGTATTAATTAAGGAATCTTTCATGTTTTTAAAGAATGTATATATATCTTCTACATTTTCTGAATCACCTTTTATATCAATTTTACCGTCATCTTTGGCAGTAAAATATGTAATCCACAAGTTTTTAGGCACAGACTCTCCTAATGCAGTATATGCCATAAGTTTAGACCTGTTAAAACCAAGAACTTTCTTAATTTCTGCATTAGCATCAAAGTCATTCAGCTTGTTCTGTTCTTCTTGAATTCGTTTAATTTCGTTATTTGTCTGCTCTAATTTAGAATTTATATCATTCAACTGTGTCTGTTTTTGTTTTTCAATCATAGGAATAATCATATATGCCGCAAACACCGGAATTAATAGCAGTATAGAAATCAACACAGAAATATTTCTTGCAGCATTAGGTGAAATATCAAATTCATGGGAGCCAAATTCAACATGAAAAGGCTCATTAGGATCTTCAACACCTGATTCCGTTGATTTCGTTAAAAAATTAAATTTAACAGGCATACTCACGGCAGAACCGACTGCTATACCTATAGCTTCCAGAGAAATTTTGTGTGCAGTATCTTCTAAAACCTCAAGGCTGACGGGTAATGGATTGTCCCTTTTAAAATCATTATTGTCATAATAATTTATCATTCCGTCAAAATTAATACGTTTAGAAAGCAGCTCCGCGCTAACCATGTCAGTAGTAGATAAAATATACAAATAGTTAGCAGGATAGCTCATCAACGTAATTTGAGCAGAAGCATTAATTGCATTATAAATTTCATCCCCTTCAAACGATTTTATCGCAAGAGGTTCTTCATAATATTCAACAATATTTTTACCGACCATAGAACAGATTGAATAACCGTTCTGGTTTATAAGCATCAAATTCCAGGAAACATTATCTTTCATCTGCGCTTCAGCAAGACCGGTAAAAGCTAGAGCTTTCAAAATTGAAGTTAAAGATATTTCAACACCGACAAGGCTTATTCCAAGCTCTGCCAGAGCATTTTTTATATCATCAACAACATTTTTCTGCAGGGCTGAATAAAATAATTTTCTAGAATCTCCCGTCTGAGATGCTGTTGCATCGCACCAACTGACAACAGGTTCAAATCTTTTAAAGATATATGACTGTTCAACTTCTGAAGTCAAAGCTTCTGTAACAGCGTCATCTGCAAGTAAAAGAGGCAAATCCTTGCTTCCGAAAAGAACCATCGGCAAGTTTAAAATTACGTTGCTTTTAAGGTTAATTTTCAGTTCAGAGAAAAGATCTTCAACATCTCTTTTAAACTCCTCAATATTTGCAATTTCTCTTAAAGATTCGTTGTATTCCAATGGGCGGTAAGCATAATTTTTTACTGTACGAGCTGTAGTATCAAGCAAGATAAGTTCCAAGCCGACACTTGGTGTTACAGACAAATAAACAACGTCCTTGCTTCCGCTTAAACCTAATTGTGAAAGTATATCGTTTAAATCCATAATATCTTTTTCTTATAGTTTCTTATAATTATTTACTCTCTAGTATTTTTATTATACAATATATTTTACAAAGTTCGCAAATTTAACATAAATTTACACTAAATGTAGGAGAATTTACCCGAATGAAAGAGCTTATAGAAAAAATTAATAATTTGAAAAAAGAAAAAAATGCAGTTATACTTGCACACTGCTACCAGAACGCAGAAATTGATGAAGTTGCTGATTTTGTCGGGGATTCTCTTTATTTAAGCCAGATGGCAGCAAAAACAGATGCAGATATTATTCTTTTTGCAGGTGTATATTTTATGGCGCAGACAGCAAAAATTTTATGTCCTGATAAAAAAGTTTTACTTCCGAATATGAATGCAGGCTGCGAAATGGCTGACATGATAAATTTAAAACAGCTCAGAGAATTTAAAGCAAAGTATCCTGACATTCCTGTTGTCTGCTATATTAATTCGACAGCAGAAGTCAAGTCAGAATGCGATATATGCTGCACAAGTTCTAATGCAGTGCAAATTGTTGACAGCATTAAGAGTGAAAAGGTTTTATTTCTCCCTGATAAAAATCTGGGCAGATGGGTTGAAAAACAGCTTCAAGACACAAAAGTCATCACATATGAGGGATTTTGCCCAATTCACCACAATATTACAGTAGAAGATGTTTTGAGAACAAAAAAAGAAAATCCCGGCGTGAAACTTCTTGCACATCCAGAGTGCAAAGAAGAAGTTTCATCACTTGCGGATTTTGTCGGAAGTACTACAGGAATTATGAATTTTGTGAAAAACAATTCTGACAAAAAATATATTATTGCAACAGAAAAAGGGGTTGTTGACAGATTAAAACGCGACTATCCGGACAAAGAATTCACCCTCATAAAAGAAAATCTTATCTGCGAAAGCATGAAGCTCAATACATTAGAAGATATTTATAACTCTTTGAATGATGAAACTTTTGAAATAAAAGTTGATAGGGAAATTTCTCAAAAAGCGCTCAAATGTATTGAAAAAATGCTTGATGTTTCAAAAGTTGGAGCAGCAAAATAATGGATAATATAATTTTCGGCAAAAATGCGGTAATGGAAGCTCTTGTTGCAGGTGAAAGGGAAATTAATAAAATTCTTATTTCAAAAAATATTCACTCCGACAACAAGCTAAATAAAATTAAAGAACTAGCCAAAGCTAACGGAATAGTTTTTCAATTCGTTGCTAAAGAAAAATTCCTTCCCTATGCAGAATTTAATCATCAGGGTATAATTGCGCAAATATCACCCGTTAAATATGCTGATTTAGACGAATTTTTAGACAAACCCCACAAAAATGCATCACTTGTAATCCTTGACGGAGTTGAAGATTCTCACAATTTGGGCGCAATCATCAGAACATGTGTATGTGCAGGAGTTGAGGGGATAATAATTCCTTCAAGGCGCAATGTTCAGGTAAACGCTACGGTTGAAAAAACAAGCGCAGGAGCAATTAATCATATTCCAATTATTAAAGTTAACAGTCTTGTGAATGCCGTCCAGACTTTAAAAAATTCCGACTGGTGGGTAGTTGCAACAGACGCAAGTGCAAAAGATAATTATTATGATATAAATTATAATGATATGAATTTTGCAGTAATTATGGGCGCAGAACATGCAGGAGTTTCTAAATCACTTTTGAAACTGGCGGATTTTACGGTAAAAATTCCGATGCTGAAAGATTTTAACTCCCTTAATGTATCAAATGCTCTAAGCGCAATAATTTTTGAAACAGTAAGACAAAAACTGTCTCAACAAAAATAGTCCAAATATTTGATTGCAAAATTTTATTATAATAAGTATTATAAGATAGAGAGAATTTGCAAAATGAAAAAAGAATTAGAAAAATACGGGCTTTTAACAGAAGATATATCTGATGAAAATGTTGATTTTCACTCAATCGAAATTCCTGATGAAGACGATGATGTTTTAGAATCAGTTGAGGATCCGAAAGTTCAAGAAAATCTTTCCAGCGTTAATTCAGATGACAGTGTGAGAATTTATCTGCAGCAAATCGGTAAAATTCCGCTTCTTTCATCTGAACAGGAACTTGACCTTGCTAAAAAAATCTACGAAGAACATGACGAATTTTCTAAAAATCTTCTTGTTAATGCCAATTTAAGGCTTGTTGTAAGCATTGCAAAAAAATATATAGGCAGAGGCCTGTCTTTTCTTGATTTAATTCAAGAAGGAAATATGGGCTTGATGAAAGCCGCAAGCAGATTTGATTATACAAAAGGTTACAAATTTTCAACATATGCAACATGGTGGATTCAACAGTCAATTACACGTGCAATTGCTGATAAAGCAAGAATAATAAGACTTCCCATTCATATGATAGAGTCGCTTGGCAAAATCCGCCGTGCAACAATAGATTTGACAACAGAACTCGGGCATTCTCCGACAAAACAGGAAATCGCTTACAGGTTGGGAGTTCCCGTAAACAAATTAACCCAGATAATTAAATCAGCACAATCAACAATAAGTATGGAAACTCCGGCAAATTCGTCCGAAGATTCATCTAAAATCGCAGATTTTATAGTTGATGAAGATTCTATAACACCTGACAGCAGAGTTTCACAGGAAAACCTTTTTGATGATATAAGAAAAATGCTTAACCAGTTAAGTCCTAAAGAACGGGATGTACTTATTTTACGCTACGGTCTTGATAATAACGGAACTAAAAAAACTCTTGATGAGATAGGCTCGCAATACGGTGTATCAAGAGAACGCATAAGACAAATCGAAAACAGGGCAATTGCAAAGCTCAAAAAACTTTGCAAAAACAAAAAACTCGCTGTCGGATTAAAAAATTACTTCGGGGAATAGGTTTATTGTTACAAAATCTCTCAAATAGGGGTTGAAAAATAGCTCTCAATAAGTTATAATATTTACAGATAGTCTTGATACGGTAAATCTTGCAACCGAGCCAACAGGCGACAGCGGAGGAGCAAGCCCGCATAATCAAGACTATTTTTATTTTGCTAGTATTTATTGTATCTATCTTTATTTAATAAATGTAATGACTTTACAAAATTTTCTTTTCTGTTACGGGTTGTTTTTATAACTAATTTATAATATTTTTCATCTTCTTTAAAAAGTATTACATCATACCCGTTTTTTGATTTATAGTATTTTGAAGGTGATTTAATTATTTTTACAATTTTTACATAATCCTCATCAGTGACTTCTGGATGAGCTAGTCTGTTTTTAATCATATTATCCATTGAAAAATTTAACAATTTAGCATTGCTCCCAAGAATATTTTTAACATCATCACTCAAGAAACCTATTGTTAGTCTGCTATTCAACAAATCCTTTGTATAAACTTTTCTTGCATATTCTATTTGCTGTGCAATAGACATTCCAATAGTATTATTTCGAACATATTCTGCCAAATACCGACTGTCACAGTTAAAATCTGAAAAATTTTTGTACTTATTTTCCATAAAATAATACCTATAACGAGATTTTAACATAAATAACAAAAAAACTCGCAGTCGGGTTGAAAAATTACTTCGGGGAATAAGAGTCCAATTTGTCGAACAAAACTATACGTCATTTACACATCAAATTCAGCTGTTGATGATTTATTTGCAGGTTTTCTTTCCGTCCCAACTCAAATCGTCACAATGCAGGTAATCCATATTACCATTTATTACAACCCAGCCTGAACAAAATCCCCCTTGATTATAATTTTTACCAAGGCACTGATTTTCAAATGTTTCTGTCCAGATTTTATCAACCGGCAGCCCGCCTGGTGCAACTCCGTTTCGGTATAGTTTAAAACGGAATAAATCTTTATCATAAACATTTGGTCCGGCTGCAGAATTTATATCTACATAAACAAAAGCACAATAACCAGTTTGTCTATATCCGCTTCCTTCGACATAAGAGCCACTTACACTATTTGTATTTGCAAGACACCATCTTGACTTATTTTGTTCGCCGGCTGCAGCCTCAATTATAACACTGATACCATCTGACAAAGTTAAATTTGGGCCGTTAGCAGATAAATGTATAACCACATCGTTAAAACGATTTGAATATTTATAAGCTACACCATATTGCGTACCATAGTGTTTTCCTTCATTAATAGTTTTCAAATAAGGTTTAACTTTATTAAAAATTTTATACGAACAGTTAGCAAATAAATCCTCTTCATTACACCAATAGTTAACCGGCCCGTTTTCTGCAATTGCCATTGTAAAAGCCTGAGATAATATTGAATACGCTTTTTTAACTTTGGCAACCGTTGCTCTTTCCTGCTGATTTTGAATTACCGACGGCAAAGTTAATGCTGCAACAACCCCGATTATGCCGAGGGTGATAAGGACTTCGGATAAAGTAAACGCAGCTCGTTTTTTAGGTGAAGAGTGAAGAGTGAAGCGTGAAGAGTGTAGATCCTGGAATAAATTCAGGATGACGTAAGTAGCTTTGCATCTATGCCTCTTGGCTACTTTGCCTCCGGCGGAGCCTACAGTGCCCACCCCCCCCCCGAATTCATAATTCTTAATATTTCTCTTCATACATTACTCCTCGTTTTTCTACAACATTTTGATTATAACAACAAAGGCCGACTTTTGCAAGTTCGGCCTTTGTCAAATAAATATAAATTAATTATTCAGCATCTTTATTAATGTCTTTGATGCTCAATGCAATTCTGTGTTCCTGCGGGGTGAATTTCTTAATAAGAACTTCTACGCTGTCGCCAACTTTGAATGTATTGAACGGATTAACGTTTTCTTCAGCCATTTCAGAAACAGGCAATAATGCTTCAACTCCCGGGAAAATGTTAATAAATGCACCGAAACCTGTTACTTTATTAACTGTTCCTGTGATAACCTGTCCTTCTTCAAACTGGCCTTCAATCTGATGCCATGGATCTTCACCCATTCTCTTCAAAGACAATGAAATTCTTTTTAATTCGTTATCTATTTTGATAATTTTAACTTCAATAGTTTCACCTAAAGAAATTACATCAGAAGGGTGTTTAATTCTTGACCATGAAATTTCAGAAATCGGAAGAAGTCCGTCAATTCCGTTGATATCAACAAATGCGCCGAAATCAGCAATTCTAACAACTTCACCTTTTACAATCTGACCTTCTTCCAGTTCAGATAAGATATTGTCTACAACCTGATCACGCTGTTCAGCTACAGCCTGTCTTTGAGAAAGAATAAGTTTATTTTTCTTAGGATCAGCTTCCAATACTTTTACTTCGATTTTTGTATCAACCAAACCGTCAAAAGGTGTTCCTGTTCTCAATTGAGAAGACGGGATGAAACCTTTCAAATCAGCAACATCAACAAGCACGCCGCCTTTAACGATTGAAACAACTTTTGCAAGGATTGTATCACCTTGAATTTTTGCATCGTTAAGCTGTGCCCATGCTTGAGCATTAGCAAGTCTTTTTAGAGAAAGAACCATGCCGTCTTCATCATTTTCTTCTTTCAATACGTAAAATTCTTTTTCATCGCCGATTTCTAAAGATTCAGCGCCTTCTGAAGAAGATATTTCTTTTAAAGGTAAAAATGCTTCTGTTTTAGCACCTTTAACACTGATTAAATAACCGTCGTTTTCTTTTTTCATAACTGTACCTTCAACGATATCAGCTACTGAAAAAGATTTTGAGAAAGATTCTTCTAACAATCTTTCAAATTCATCTAAATTTGTTTTTTCCATTGTTGTTGTCATTATTTTATTTTTCCTTTCTTAAAATTGTTTTAATTTATTTAAAACTGCTTCTATAATATCCTGCGGGGTAGAAGCGCCTGCAGTTACTGAAATCTTATTTGATTTTTCAATTAAATCTTTATATTCAGCCAATTCTTCTGCATTTTCAATATGAATTGTATTTGTAATGTCCTTCAAAATCTCTGCCAAATGTGTTGTATTAGCACTTTTTTTAGAGCCGACTACAATAACTAAATCACTTTCTCCGGCAAGTTCTTTTGCTTCAGCCTGACGCATTGCAGTACTCTGGCAGATTGTATTTGCAATATGAATTTCCTTTGCAACAGAGGTTAGATATTCGACAATTGAATTTAATGTAGTAATTCTCTGTGTGGTCTGTACAACGACTCCGACGCGTTTATGAGCTTTGATTTTGTCTTTATAGGGCTCAAGCTGTTCAGGATTAGCCGCAACAATAACTTTATCAGACCACAATTTTGCATTCGCTTTAATAGCGATGACTTCGGGATGTTCTTCTTTACCGACGATAACCACAAAATACCCGTCTTTTGCAAGTTCTATTGCTTTTTGCTGAACTTTTTTCACATCCGGGCAGGTTAAATCAACAGGTTCAAACCCTGCCTGCTTAATTTTTTCGATAACTTCGGGGCTTTCGCCGTGGCTTCTTATAACACAAATACCTTCACCTTTTTCAGGGATTTCAGTCAGAGTTTTAATCCCTAGTTTTTCAAGTTCGTGTATAACATGGGTGTTGTGAATTAATTCACCCAACACAAAAACATTTTTGTCAGGATTTTCGCATTTTAATTTTTTAACTGTTTCAACGGCTCTTTTGACACCGTAACAGAAACCTGCATATTTTGCTAATTTAATATCTTTTGCTATTTTTTCGGGCAATTTAAAATTGTCTTCTTTCAAATGAACTTGCGATAATCATCGCTGTAAGTTCATTAAAATATAAACAACCGAAAAAATCAAGCTTTAAAGTGTAATGGATTAAGCACTTCCGTTTTTTCTTTAACATTTCTGACTTTAGTAGCCCAATCTTGAGTAATTTTTGAAAATTGCTCTGAATTTGTTGCAATATATTCACTCAACTCTAATCTACTTTTGTTTCCTCCAGATTTCATTGCTCGAATGGTAATATACTGAGTAACAGTAGAGCATTTTGAAATTATTTCAAGCCCTTTTCCTGCGTTTACAAAGCTTGGAATTAACTCCGGAAAATCTTCACAAACCGTTACCGGTAATTTACCAATTTGCTGCGGAGTCAATGCATTTAAAACTTCAGCCTGCTCTTTACGTGATAAGCTCGTAAATAATTTAATTGCCTCTGTCCTAGATAATTCGCCTTGCAATAAATTAAGTGTTGTGTAGACTTCTTGAGATTGGGGCGAAAGTGTATTATATATTTGTTGATTAGAGGAAGTCGTATTTTCTATATAATTTGTTTCGTCTAATGAATTATTAGCCTGATTAACATCCAAATTATCATTATTTGAAACATTACTTAAACCGGTGTCAACACCTTTATTAAATGAATCTGAATTAAATGACCTTAAACTTTCTGCACGGGCATTTCTGTCCGTATCATTATCCATTATGTCTATAGAATTTCTGGCATAAAATTCCTTAAGTTCATCTGAAATTTTTTCTGAATCATTAATTAAACCATCAGATATTTTGAAAATTTCATTATAATCTTCACTATTTTCTTTTGTTGAACGTTGAACTTTATCTATTTCTTCTTGAGTTCCAAAATTTTCGGCTACAGAAGCTATTAAGTTTCCTTTTGTTTCTGTGGTGAAATTATTTTTATCAGATTGGACATAATCATAAAAACCTTTTGTTTCTATATTTTCGCCATTTTTTTGTCTTAATGACAACTGTTCTGTATGAAGTCTGGTAGCATAAGTCTGGTTTTCTTTTGAAACTTTTTTGTCATTTGCAGCAACAACAATTTCACCTGATCTACTGCTTTCAATATTTTGTAAAAGTCTTTTATCAAAATTTTTATCTCTAAGAGCTGCACGTAATAGTAGTTTAGCTTCATTTCTTGATAAACCATTTAAAACGTTTGTAAATTCTTCTTGCTTTTGTTTTAATTCATCACTATCAGCTGCAAGAGATAAAGTATTACCGAACCTTTCAGTTACAGCTTCCTGTAATCTTTCGGCATTTGTATCACAACGTCTTATAGTGCCATTCTTGCCTTCAATAAACTTGGTATCAGAAAATACCTCCTGTAATGTTGTTTTAGGAGTGTCGGTATCAAGCTCTCGTTTCAGATAATTAGGATCAACTTGTTTAATTTCGGTCAAGGTATTAAATTCTTCTTGCTGATACGCATTCAGCTCTTGACCTGAAGCTTTTAATTCACTGTAATATTTCAATCTTAATTCATCTGTTATTTCACGTCCTGAAGATAAGCCATAATATTCTTTGATAGCTCTAAAATCATCAATTATAACTCTATCCTGTTCCGAAATTTCAAGCCCTAAATCTTTTGCTACCCGTTTAGCAGTTTGCTTAATTTCATTCTTATCCATTTGGTGTAAATTTTCAAATATTTTGGATAAACCGCCATTGCCAATATTTTCAAGATCTTCAGGCGAAGCTTTTTCCAACATAACACCAAACATTTGATAAGCAAATGTCATTGATTTAACTTTATCTTTATCATTATAGTATTGAAACTGAGGGTCAACATGTTTACAAAAGTCTGACAATCCTTTTTCAATTAATTGACGTTTTTCTTCCTGAGATTTACTATCCCAATCTTTATAATAATGCTTTCCAAGAGCATTAAACATAAAATTTTGTTTTTCTTTTACACTTAATTCATTCCAATTTTCAGGTAATTTTATATTTAGCTCATTTTGTTGAGTATTTTCATTTTGAGACTTTTGCTCTGTAACTGTCTGATTTTTAACTTCCCAATATTTTTCAGCCATTGAAACTCTTTCCGTTTCCGGAAGAGCTAACCATTTTTTTACAGCTTCGGTGTCATCTGGATTATAGCCATAATGAAGCATGACGGCACGATCATCTTCTGTAAGTTTAACCGTTTCAACAGGAACATCATTCCAAGCCGAAGAACTCTGAGTAGTAGAGCTCGCTGATGAAATTTCACTACCAACAGAATTACTGTTAGTTGGATTTAAAGTTTTTATATTGTTTATATCACTTATACTCATAGTTCTCTCTAAAATAACTTCATATACACATGTAAAAACATGGCAAATAAAGGTTTTTCAACCATTATAAATATTGTTACAAAATTTAACAAACATATTATTTTGTATAAACTGTTGGAGAACCGCTTTCCGAAATAGAATATTCATAATGCCCGTTAACACCGGTAAATGCATTGTTATTCTGCGGCAACTGGTACAATTCTAGCAAGAAATTCCAAAGTTTTTCATTATGAATAGAATATTCGCCCATGCCTTTTTTGGTTACATTAATTTGATATAAATCAACATTTTTTATATCTCTGTCAAGTGTAGAAAATTTTGCTGTAGAACTAACGATACCAGATACTTGCATTGTAGGGCCGCCTTTTTTTTCAATTGCAAGCACTTCAAAATTATCACTATTTTGATCCCTATCACAAGCAAAAACAGTATAAACACCATCATCAGTATTTATTTCCCAGGAGCGTAAAGTTTTTCCCCAGTATTGTCCCTTTTGTTTTGCTTCATTTATCCATTGCAAACTTGAAAGTCTGCTATCAGTTGTTAAATACCCCTCTGTACGCGGAATTAAATATTTAGAAACATTTTTTTCTGGGACATCTGTCTTATATCTTTTTACAAGTTCATTTACATAAGAACAAACTTTTGGATCACTTAAGCCATAAGATTTGCCTGGATTATGTTCAAAATTTTCAATAAAAGCATTATCAAATACAACGGTACCCGCCTGTTTATTATCATCTCCGACAATAGTATATTTTATATGGTTAAGTGCTGATAAATAACCGGCTGTACCTAACTCGTCATCATACGGGCAGTCAAAATCAACCCAAATTCTATAAGCTCCGGGGTTTTGTTTATCTTTAACTAGATTAACACGAGTTTCGAAATCTTCGCTTTTAAAATCTTTATATTCTACAACATCTTTTCTATCCAAAATATCAATATTATCATCTACCATCTCTATTCTAGGCGATTCCGGGAAACTGGGAATAGCACTGACGTTTTGAGAATTTAGCGGGCTCAAAGCTATTAAAGTAGCCAATGGTATTGACTTAATTGTGTTTGAAACATAGGATGGTCTGTGATTTTCTCTGTCTTTTCTTCCTTCAAATGCTAATCTGTTGTAATGTGTGCCAAATGATACAGATGTTACAGGTCTGATTGCCATAATTTTTACCCCACTTTATTATTTTATTTTCACCATTTTTTCGTATGTAGAATTAAGACTTGTCAAAATATTTTTTGACAGCCGGATTTTCATTAATTCCCCTATAATCGTATTATAACAAGTCATTCCGGATTTTGTAAAATAGTATATACGATATTAATATTTCTTTACACTTGCACCGTTTCTTTGTTTGTTGTAACCTGCTATTGTAATATTTCTGTATAGTATCTGACAGTCGTCAGGATAGAGTATAAAAGAAGGAGAACTCAAATGAGTGAAAGAAAATTAGTTGGAACAGGAGAAATGTTCAAAAAAGCACTCGCAGGCGGTTATGCTATCGGTGCTTACAATGTTAACAACATGGAAATTTTACAGGGTATTGCAGAAGCTGCTGAAGAAACTCAATCACCTATTATCTTACAGGTTTCTGCAGGTGCAAGAAAATATGCTAACCAAACTTACTTAATCAAGTTGGTTGAAGCTGCTCTTGCTACTACTACAGTACCTATCGCTTTACATTTAGACCACGGTGCTGATTTTGATATTTGTAAAGCTTGTATTGACGGCGGTTTCTCATCTGTTATGATTGACGGTTCTAGATTCCCGCTTGAAGAAAATATCAGAGTTACTAAAGAAGTTGTTGAATACGCTCACAAACACGGCGTTTCTGTTGAAGCTGAACTCGGGAAATTAGCAGGTGTTGAAGATGATGTTAAAGTTCATGCAAAAGATTCAACATACACAGATCCTGAAGAAGCTGCTAGATTTGTTAAAGAAACAGGCTGCGACTCTTTGGCTGTTGCTATCGGAACTTCTCACGGCGCTTACAAATTCAAAGGCGAAGCTAAATTAGACTTTGAAAGACTCGCTGAAATCAAAAAAGCAGTTAATGAAATCGTTGGATATGATTATCCGTTAGTTCTTCATGGATCTTCATCAGTTCCTGCAGAATTCGTTGCTAAATGTAATAAATTCGGCGGTCAATTACCTGATGCTCAAGGTGTTCCTGAAGAAATGCTTAACTACGCTTCTAAACACGGCGTTGCTAAAATCAACATTGATACAGATTTGAGATTGGCTATGACTTCAACAATCAGAGAATTCTTTGTTGAACATCCTGAAAAATTTGACCCGAGAGAATATATGGGACCGGGCAGAACTGCTGTTAAAGAAATGGTTATGCACAAAATGCGTGACGTACTCGGAACAGCAGGACACGCAAAAGACTAGGGAGCGTAGACGCTCCACCCTCCAAACAGGGATTGCACATAAAGTTTGCAATAACTAGACTAAAGATGGAGCACAGCCGCTTTCCAAGCAAAACTTTAGATAAAACCAAACAAAACGACCGCTTTTAAAAAGCGGTCGTTTTATTATTTAGTTAAATTTAAGCTACTTTGCGAAGTTTAAGTTTATCGCCCGGCATCAACATCGGTTCAGAGTACCAATGATCGTCATCAAGTCCATATTTATTATCTTTCATTATTTGTTCAGCTAATTCTAGGATTTCTTTGTCTGTCGGTTTGTAATTCGGATCATCTTTATGAGCTTCTATCAATTCTTGTTTTGCCAAGCCCCAGAAATGATCACCTTTCTTAACTGTATATTCGTCATATTCAGGTTCTTGAGCAACTACTGGCTCCGGTTCAGGCTGCGGCTGTGTTACAACCGGTGTAGGCTGTTCTGGGACAGTATCTGTTGGATTTTCAGGAGTTACTACAGGTTTATCCGGTTCAGCTGTGCCTGGTGCAGGAAGTCCCGGCTGCTGCTGAGGAACTTCTTCGTCTTTTTTACCACCGAAGAGGGCAATTCCACCACCAATCAATGCTACTGCTCCTGCAGCTATTAATGCAACTTTTCCTTTTTTGCCTTTCATTGCTTTGCCAACTTTTGAGAAGAATCCGGTTGATTTTGTTTTTACTTTTGGTGTAGTTGCAGCATGTTGAACATTGTCTGCAAGATCATCTATTCCTAATTGTTTATTAAAGAATTTCATAGCATCAGCTTCGTTATTAAATAGTCTTGCAGGCTGTCCCGGTAATTTTACTTCATACCCATTTGCAGCTTGCTTAATACTTGTTTGTTTCAACTCATTGATAGAGTTATTTAAAAATGCTTTTGCATCAGCTTCTTGTTGAAATACTCGTGCGGGCATACCAGGTAATTTTACTTCATGCAATCCATTTGCATTCATACCTATAATTGGAGTACTTGCAATTGGCTGAGGTGTCTG
This sequence comes from Candidatus Gastranaerophilales bacterium, assembly GCA_944325025.1. GTDB lineage: Bacteria > Cyanobacteriota > Vampirovibrionia > Gastranaerophilales > Gastranaerophilaceae > Stercorousia. Next base: position 40,795 of record CALUYN010000007.1, read on the forward strand.
CTTATTTAATATTAAATTCTCAAGATACTTTTTTGCTTGCGCTTCATTAGAAAATACTCTTGCCGGCTCATTACCGTATTTTACTTGATAAGTTCCATCATCAACAAGTTGAATATAGTGAGAAGATAAGTTGTTAGTTTTTCTTTTTGCAAAATCAATTGCTTGATTTTCAGACGAAAATACAGCAGTTGGTTGGTTTGGTATACGTACTTCATATAAGCCAGAAGCATTTCTAGTTACAAATGAATTATCAATAGTATTGTTCCCCATAAATTTAATCTCCTTTTTCTTAAAAATTTTCCCCGTGAAATCGATTTCCCCTATGCTTTTAATAAAAATTTTTTGAAGGAAAAATTGACTAAAGGTTCCCATCCACATCCTATCTTATCCTATTCTATGAGAGAGTATATCTGGGTTTCAGACCATTTTAAACTTATATTTACAATTCGTAACAATATTCAAATTATGTTACATAATAGAAAAGAGAACCGATTAAACAACCGATTCTCTTTCTATCTTTTTCATATTCCAACTGTTGTTAGTGTGATTAAAGTTTTAATAAACAGCTTACTTTTTCAAGAAATCAGGGATTTCAATATTAGTGAAGCTAGGTGAAACATCAGGCATTGATGTTCTTCTAACCTGTGATTGAGTTGAAGAAACAGGTGAATTATTAAATGTTCCTGCAAAGAAATCAGAAGCACTCAACTGTTTTACATCTGTTTTTTCTTCAGGTTTTGAAGAATTTTTCAGTTCAAATCCTGTTGCAATAACAGTAATTTGGATTTCACCCTGAATATTTTCATTAACAGCTGTACCGATAATAACGGTTGCATCATCGTTAACAGCGTCGTGGATAATATTTGCAGCGTCTGAAATTTCGTGTAATGTCATATCAGGACCGCCTGTAATATTAACAATTACGCCGGTTGCGCCGTTAATTGAAGATTCAAGAAGCTGTGAATTGATAGCAATTTCAGCAGCCTTAACAGCTCTGCCTTCGCCCTGACCGCGACCGATACCCATAAGAGCTGAGCCTGAAGCCTGCATAACGCATTTAACATCAGCAAAGTCAACGTTGATAAGCCCTGGAACTGTGATGATATCAGAAATACCCTGAACACCTCTTAATAAAACTTCATCAACAATAATGAATGATTCTGTTAAAGATACCTGTCTGTCGACAACTTGGAGTAGTTTATCGTTAGGAACAACAATAACTGCATCAACAGCTTCTCTAAGTTTTTCAAGACCTTGATTAGCCTGATTTTGTCTTTTTCTTCCTTCCCATGTGAAAGGTTTTGTAACAACTGCAATTGTCAAAATTCCTAATTCTTTTGCAATTTTAGCAACAACAGGAGCTGCGCCGGTACCTGTACCGCCGCCCATTCCGGCAGTAATAAATACCATATCTGCGCCGTCTAAAGCTTCTGTAATTTCCTGTTGAGCTTCTTCAGCGGCTTTTTCACCAACTGAAGGATCTCCGCCTGCACCTAAACCGTTTGTAGATTTAGCGCCAAGCTGAATTCTATTTTTTGTCTGGCCGTATTCCAGAACCTGTAAATCTGTATTCATTAACCAGAACTCTACACCTGAAAGTCCTGCTTTTATCATTCGATTAACGGCATTGCCGCCCCCGCCGCCAACACCTATAACTTTTATTTTTGTCGGGTTAACAGGAGACCTTTGAGCTTGATCATTGCTTGTTGTTTCATCTTTTTTAGCAAAGATATCTGATACGAAATTTTCCACTTTTTTACCTCTTTATATAATTGTATAATTAGACATCTACAATAGTATAATAACATACTATTTTAAATAGAAAAAAAGTACAAGAAATAATCAAAAATTATGAACAAAAATTAATAATTATATTTAAGAGGCACGCCCCAGTGGAGTTTGTCGCTAAGGACAGAATAGAAATCCGAGTTTTCAAGAAGCGCAAGTTTAACTTTAAAATTTGATTTTTCAATATTAATTTCTTTATTAAATACCATTGTTTCCTGCCCGTCAGCGTAAAGACAGTGTTCTTTGGCTTCGTCCACGCAGATTGTAATTTTTTCGGTATCTGAAATCACAAGAGGGCGGGCCGTCAGAGTATGCGGGCATATAGGAACAATTACAAAAACTTTCAAAGACGGGGTTAAAACAGGCCCGCCCGCAGAAAGTCCGTATGCTGTGGAACCTGTCGGAGTTGAAATTATTATTCCGTCTGCAAGATAATCGCATACAGGGTTTCCGTTAATTTTCAAAATAAATTTTGAAGTCCTTCCCATTGAAGAACACTTTAAAACAAAATCATTAAGCGCGGTATAATTGCCGGATTGAAGCATAATCCTGTCTTCTACAATAAATTTTCCGGATAAAATTTTATCAACTGATTTTTCAATATCTTCTTTTGATGACTGTGAAAGAAAGCCGAGCCGGCCTAAATTTATACCAAAAATCGGAGTTTGAAATTTTGCATAAAATCTTGCCGTTTTTAATATTGTGCCGTCACCGCCTATGACAAATACAAAATCAAACCCATCCTGTAATCCGTCAATATCAAGAGCATCAGCATTTATGCCTTTTTCTGACAGAATATTTAAAAGTCTATCTTTGACTTCAACAGAATGCGCTACATTCGGGTTAAAACATATTGCAAAATTTTTCATGTTCATAACAAATAAAATATATCACGATATATTTTATCAAACAACAGTCACAGAATAATTATTTATTCTGCAGTATTTTGTCTGTTGTTGTACCGCCTTTTTCAACAGCAACCATAGTTCCTTGCAGCCTCTTAATACCATTTGCACTATCTCCGACTACCCTGAAAGTAAGCAAGTCATATCCCCATTTATTAGGGCCTTTATGACCATTAACATCTACTACATAAGTCGGCCCCCATCCCATTTGGAACAATATCCAGATTGTACCATCATTTAAAATGGCGACAGGACAGGTATTTTTTATCTTATTATCTGAAAATATATCAGTCACATCTGCATCAGGGTTCTGTTCTTCTAACACTTTATTCGCTCCTCTGTAATCAGAGGTCAAACAGCCGTTTGCTAAAGCATTGTTTTCACAAAATTTAGTTACCTTTAAATAGGTATGCAACAAGTCCTCATGAAATTTGCGGCAATCGTCCATATTACCGTTATAATTAGCAGGTATAGACTCCCCTGTTTCTTTACAAGTATAATTACTGCACCCGCCGTTATCCAATTTATCCTCAGGTTTACAAGTTGCTGTACATTTCCCGCTATATGGACTTGAGTCCCAGTAATAACAGTTTACAGGCGTGCCCCAGTCAGACTGTACGCGCATTACAGCATTTGAAAATGTAGAATAGGTCTTTTTAAACTGGTTTTTTAAAATCTCTTTTTGGACTCCGGCAACTATTGAAGGTATTGTTAGAGCGGCTACAATACCGATTATGCCAAGGGTGATGAGTACCTCAGCCAGGGTGAACGCGGCACATATTTTAAGTGAAGAGTGAAGAGAGTTTGTCATTACGAGGCAGCGCAGCCGCTGCACCCGACACCTGAGTATTGCATAAACTTTCTTTGTCATTATGAGCAAACGAAGTTTGCGTAGTAATCCCATTAATATTGCAGCTATTATGCGATTGCGACGCTCCATTCTGTCGCTCGCAATGACAGAATAGCGTAGCACCCTCCTTGATTAGGGAGAGTTGAGGTGAATTTTCCTTTTCCCCTCCCTTGAGGGGAGGGGAAGTAAAGGGGTGGGTGAGGTCAGATGAACAGAAGACCAGAGGGCAGAAAGGCAGGTTAAATTTAGAGGCAAAGCTATTATCAATAATAAATTTTGTCACTGTTTTACCTAAATAGCTATTGAAACTTGCCTGTCCTCCGGACTTCCGAACCTCCGTCAGCTTTAATAGCCTAGCTTCATACCTTCCTAACTTCCTAACTTCCTATCTTCTAATAAGACCCTCTCCCTTAATCCCTCTCCCAAGAGAGGGAAAAGTGTTACGATACTAGCTTTGCGTCTTCACCTCTTGGCATCTGTACATCTAATTAAACCCTCACCCGCAGTTGTAAGTTCACTTTGTTCACACAACTGCTCCCTCTCCCAGAGGGCGAGGGGGAACGTAGCCGTTCCATCCAACACATTAAGATTACCTAAAATTCTAAAAATACTTATTACTGTCCTAGTGCCATAGTATTCTACTATCTTTAATAAAGAGCTTGACCTCCTGACTTCTTGACCTCCGTCTAGCCGAGAACTGCCCCCCCCCCGAAGCTCTGCATTAATTCAAACATTTTCATATTTAACTCCTTTCTTTGATTTATATATATTATATCAAAAAAAAGAGGCAATAAATGCCTCATATTCAACTATCTCTCTCTTTCTCATAGTATATTACTCCACTGCGGAGTACAGTTTATTACTGTAAAGGAGCTCTCCACAATGAGTCATTAAATTTGTTTTGATTTGCCGAAACATCAACAGACAAAGTAACATTGCTCGGCGTAAATACAAATACTAAATCACCAACTTTTTGAGGTTTGCCGTCAAGTGCGTGAGCTGCACCACAAACAAAATCAATAGTTCTTTGTGATTGTTCTTTATCTAAAAGATGAAGGTTTAAAACGATGGTCTTTCTGTTTCTGAGGTGTTGAACAATTGTTGCAGCATCTTCAAATGATCTCGGTTCCATAACCTTTACTTCATAACCTTTGAAACTAGGATGATTAACTACTTTAAGTTCGTTAGATCTGTCCATTGCAGGCTGATAAGAATAAGAAGGGTCAATTGCCAAGTTATCCTGAACAGGATAATCATCTTCTACTTCTTGAGCCATTTCGTCAAAAATTGTTTCTCTTGGTTCAAATCCTTTTACTAAAAAATCCACTACTGATTTAATTTTGTCTGTTACTGCTGCCACCGTTTTTCCTCCGTTTATCTTACTTTAATTAAATAACTTTCTACCAATCCTTAACATCGTTGCACCGTACTTAGCTGCCTCTTTATAATCCTGACTCATCCCCATTGACAGTTCTTTTAACGGATAATTGAATTTTTCTTCAAGCTGTTTTTTCAATTCAACAATTTCTGAAAAGACTTCATCCTGTGTTTTTTCTGATGCCCCGAGAGGTGTCATACACATTAAACCTGCAATATTTATACCTGAAAGCTCTTTTAAAGAGGTGAATTCTTTGAAAATTTCGTTTTTGGAAAACCCGTATTTTTGTTCTTCGCCTGCGATATTCATTTCAAGCAGAACATTTTGGATTTTTCCTGTATTTTGAGCTTCATCAGATATGACTTTTGCGAGTTTGAGCGAATCCACTGAATGAATATAATCAAAATTCATTACCACTTTTTTAACTTTGTTAGTTTGAAGATGTCCTATAAAGTGAAATTTTGAATTATTCCTGACTTCCGGGGGAAGATTTTCTATCTTCTTTACAGCTTCAACTGCCCGTGATTCAGCAAAATCACGCAAACCTGCATTATATGCAGCAATTATTGCGGTTTCGTCAAAATACTTTGTCACTGCGATTATATTTGGTTTATAAGGTGCGATGTCTTCCTGTATTTGTAAAAGATTTTGTCTAATTTTAGTCTGCATTAATAATCATCCTACCTCTACAAGAAGTTGAATATAGTATTAATTGTACTCTATACATCATGTATGGACAACTTTTTTATTTCTAACCTCTTCCCATTGATATTTTTTCCCTGAAAACCATGATGTCATCATGGTTTGAGCAGTTTTAACATTTCTTCAAGTTTGGTTAATATTTTGTAATATTGTCCCTTTTACACCATGCCTTTTATATTTTTTGGCATGCCCTTGATGTACATTATCAGAATAAACCATATTTTCATTGATTTTATCCTTTAAATGCATGAGATTTTGGCAAACCCGAAAAAATTATGTCATGCTAAATTTATTTCAGCATCCCGATAAGATCCTGAAACAAGTTCAGGATGACTGTTGGTTTTAAAATTTTGTCTGACATTAATTTATATAGATTTTTTGATTTTTTTAAAGAAATCTGTATATAATTAACTTATGACTGAAAACGAAAAATTCGTAGAGGCTTTCAAATACCATAAATGCGGGGATTTGGATAAGGCGGAAAAACTTTATCTGGAAATTTTACGGGAGTCGTCTGGAAATTATGAAGTATTAAACCTTCTCGGACTTATCAAGCTTTCTGAAAAACAGCTTGACGAGGCGAAAAAATACATAAAACGTGCGCTTTCCATAAAAAAAGAGAGCTACTTTTATGAAAATCTTGCAAGAGTTTACTTAGCAGAAAATGATTACAAATCAATGATAGATATTCTTAAAGAAGCTGTAACAGACGGTTTTGAAAGTTTTGAAATTTATTTTCTGCTTGCTCTTGCATACAAAAACAATGTTGAATATGAAAAAGCAGAAAAGTCATACATAGAAGCACTTTCAATTAATCCAAAGTCTGAAAAAGCCCTGTTTAACCTTGCAAGCCTCTATCTGTTTTTAAACAAGCCTGAAAAGGCTGTAGAATTTTTCAGGAAATGTCTTGAAATTAATCCTGATGACAAGGAGGTAAAATATTTTCTTGCGCTCGGCTATTTCAGGCTTAAAGACTATGAAACAGGTATGAAGTATTTTGAAAACAGGCTTTGCAGGCAGACAGCAATAACTTCTCAGGATGTGACTTATCCTAATTTAATGAAAAAATCAAAACTCTGGCAGGGAGAGGATATTTCTGATAAAACGCTTTATACTTATTATGAAGCAGGTTTTGGCGATATGATAATGTTTGCGAGATATTTACCTGAACTTCAAAAACGATGTAAAAAAATTATTCTTAAACCGCAAAAAGAATTGTCACAGCTCTTCAGGGATAATTTCCCGGATATAGAGGTTATGGACTTATTTTACGATGAGAATAAAATAAACTTTGATTATCATATTCCATTTTTAAGTATACCTTATGTTCTGGGGCTAAAGAATTATGATATTTTTATGCATCACGACAAATATTTAAAAGCAACACCTGATAAAATCAAATATTTTAAAGAAAAATTTTTTAATAATGACAAATTAAAAATTGCAATAAAATGGCAGGGAAATACGTATTACGAAACAGACAGAGTAATTAATGTCGAAGCATTTGAACCCTTGTTTAAACTAAAAAATGTAAAAATTTATTCAGCACAAACATTTGAAGGGGCAGAAGAATTTGAAAAGCTTGCCTCAAAATATGATATTACAAATCTTGCAGACAGCTTTAAAGATTTTTCTTACACTGCGGCAGCTTTGGAAAACGTTGATCTTGTAATATCAAGCGACTCATCTTTAGCACATCTTGCAGGCGCGATGGGCAAACCCTGTATTGTTCTTCTGCCTTACAATTATAACTGGCGGTGGCACATGGATTTGTCGCACTGTGACTGGTATGACAGCGTAAAACTTTTCAGACTCGGCAAAAACGAAACCTGGAATGAGCTTATGCAAAGGATAGTAATGACTGGTGGGAACGCTTTGCTGATCCCACCCTACTATTCTTTTTAAGTAAAGAGTAAAGCGTGAAGCGTGAAGAGAGTTTATTTTTTAGACGATAAGTGCGCTTCAAATTAAAATTGTAATTACAAGGCAGCGTATCTCCCTCGCCTATGGGAGAGGGGTGGGGTGAGCATTCTTTTTCCCCTCCCTTGAGGGGAGGGGAAGTAAAGGGGTGGGTGAGGTCAGATGACCAGAAGCCCGGAGGGCAGGAAGGCAGGCTAGTTTCATTTATAGGTGAGTTGGTAAAATTGTCCAAAGACTTATTAATGATAATAGCTTGACATCCTGACCTCTTGACCTCCGTCAGCTTTAATAGCATACTTCTTACCATCTTAGCTTTCTACCTTCTAAATAGGTTTCACATCTAGATAACCTGACTATGCTTTTTGAAACACCATTACATATTCGTGTTTAAAGATAAAGAAACCGCCTGCGAGTGCTCTGTAACGCCATAAATTCGCGGTTTTACCTTTAGCGCGTTCGTTGCCCTGAATATCTTTTACAATAATACCTTTTAGCCTGAAACCAAGTTTCATCATTCTTGCCATACATTCAAAACCGAGCGGCTGAACTTCCGAATTTTTGTAGCTATCGCCTATGATAAGAGCTGCAAAACGTCCTTTTTCAAGCATATCATAACCGTTTTTGGCAACTTTTTCAAACAGGTCGTAAAATTCTTCTGTAGTATCGCAATTGGATAAATCTTCTTTTTTATCAGAAAACTTGATAATATCGTCATAAGGCGGATGAAGAATTAAGAACTGGGCTTTTTCTTCTCTCATAATATCAAGGCTTGCCTGAACTTTTTCTTTTGCTTCTTCTGAGGCTGAATCCGCACAAATTATTCTGACATCTGTTACAAGCTGTTTGGGAGTAAATTTTTCAGAAACACTTTCTGCCAACTCGTCTTTGAGTTCAACTCCGATGCAGCGTCTGCCCATATTAACAGCTTCAATTCCGGACGTTCCTGAGCCGAAAAACAGGTCAAGCACTACATCGTTTTTCTTAGTAAATCTTTCATAAAGCTGCTGTGCAATCTGCGGAATGTAGTTTCCGTGATATTCATTTGAATGCCCGCCTTCTCTTAAACGAGTCGGAAACTCCCATAAAGTATCGGTTTTGACATGATCATAAGCTTTCCAGTTATTCAAATCAATGTCGCTGTACTTTGTTGTTTTGACAGGTTTTACCACCTGCAAATCAGCTTTTTTAGAAGGTTTTAATTTTGTGTTAATTCTAGCGTTTCCCAAGTCCTTTTCTCCATCTGTTTACATCGCTTCACTCTTCACGCTTCACTTTTCACTTAATAACGCAAAAAAAGCAACATTATCTTTTATACACAAAACATCTTATAGAAATGTTTCAAATTTGTAATCAAACATTTAGATGAATTTGTGTTTGATGTAGATTGAGATTAAGATTGAGGTCATTTGTGTATGGCGAGGATTAAACAACTATCTAAACATTTGATAAACCAGATTGCAGCGGGGGAGGTAATCGAACGTCCGGCATCTGTTGTAAAAGAGCTTGTAGAAAACTCTATTGATGCAGGGTCTACCAAAATAAGCATTGAAATAAACAACGACTGCCGCGATATTCGTGTTGCCGATAACGGTTCGGGAATTCATCCAGACGACATTATGCTTGCTTTCTCAAAACACGCGACAAGCAAAATCGCAACAGATGAGGATTTATTTGATATTCACACACTCGGCTTCAGGGGAGAAGCTTTATCAAGTATTATATCAATTTCAAAACTAACATGTACAACTAGAACTGTGGACTTTGAAACCGGCACAAAAGTAAAATGTGAAAACTCTGAAGTAAAACAGGTCGAAACAGGCTGCGCTGTCGGAACAATTATGGATATAAAAGATTTGTTTTACAATCTGCCTGCCAGACTTAAATTTTTAAAAAGTTCAAATACTGAATTTTCATATATTCAGGAATTAATCCAGTCGCTAGCACTTGCGCATCCTGAATGTTCACTGGAATTAAAAAAGAACGGCAAAACAGTTCTCAAAACCACAGGACAGAACAATCTGCTGCAAACCATTAAAGAAGTTTATTCATCGGATGTTATTTCTAACCTCAAAGAAGTTTTAAAAACAGACAACCTCTCCGGTCTAAAAATCAGCGGATACGTAAGTACACCGGATTACACACGCTCAAGCAAAAAAAGTTATCATATTTACATAAATTCAAGAACAGTAAAATGTCCGGTATTTCAAAAGGCAATTGACACCGCATACAAAAGTCTTATTGCAAACGGGAAATATCCTTTTGTCGTTCTGAATTTAGAAATTCCGCCATCAGATGTTGACGTAAACGTTCACCCGACAAAAAAAGAAGTCCGCTATAAAAATCCAAACCAGGTATTCAATTTTATCTACACATCTATTCAAGCAGGATTGATGAATTACGTTGAAAGGCAGGAAAACTTTAACAGGCCTGAACCTGCTTTGCCTGAAAGAGAAAACGTTATTGATTTTGTACAACCGAAACTTGAAAGAACAGGTGAAATATTTTTTGACAAAGCCGATGATACAGTCTATGTGTCAGATAAGATTATGCAGGAGGAAGAAGAAAAATTTTCCTCCCAACAGGAGCAAGAGGAACAGCGGCAATTTTTTGTTCCAGTTGAAACAACACCGGAGCCGGAAGAAAATATTATCGGGCAGTATAAAAACACTTATATTCTGGTTGAAAAAGAAGACGGAATGGAAATTATCGACCAACATATCGCAGAAGAAAGATATATTTATGAAAAACTTATGTCAGAGAAAAATATTGTTTCTCAAATGCTTTTTGTATCGGATGTAATTCCTGTTTCAAGCACCGAAGCTGAACTTATAAAAGAAAATCTTGAAAAGTTTGAAAAATTCGGGTTTGGTATAGAATTTTTAAAAGAAAACGAGCTTATTTTCAGGAAAATCCCGCAAATGATTGCAAAAGTCAACCCGAAAGAAATTTTAGCCGATATTTTAGAAAATATTGACAGCAATATTGACAGATTGGAAGAAAAAATTCTCATAACAACAGCCTGCAAAGCCTCTGTAAAAGCAGGTCAAAAACTTTCCACATGGCAGATGCAGGAAATTGTAAAAAAATGGCGTACGACAAAAATGCCATACACCTGTCCTCACGGACGTCCGATTGTAAAATTCTTTCCGCACAAAGAAATTGCCGCATTTTTCCAACGCAATGTCTAAATTATCGATTCAAAAGTATATCTTTTGAACTTGTACCGCCTTTTTCAATTGCATAAGAAATTCCTTGAATTTTTCTTATGCCATCGGTTTCATTACCTACAATTTGAACAGATAATATATCGTATCCCCATTTATTAGGGCCTTTATGTCCGTTTACATCAAAGGTATAAACCGGAGACCAAGCCATAGAAAGCGTGATGATAATTGAACCGTCGTTTAAAATTGCCACAGGGCTCTTATTCTTTATCCAACTATCGGAAAATGTACCATCAGGAATATCCGCATCAGGTTTCTGTTCTTCTAACACTTTATTCGCTCCTCTGTAATCAGAGGTCAAACAGCCGTTTGCTAAAGCATTGTTTTCACAAAATTTAGTTACCTTTAAATAGGTATGCAACAAGTCCTCATGAAATTTGCGGCAATCGTCCATATTACCGTTATAATTAGCAGGTATAGACTCCCCTGTTTCTTTACAAGTATAATTACTGCACCCGCCGTTATCCAATTTATCCTCAGGTTTACAAGTTGCTGTACATTTCCCGCTATATGGACTTGAGTCCCAGTAATAACAGTTTACAGGCGTGCCCCAGTCAGACTGTACGCGCATTACAGCATTTGAAAATGTAGAATAGGTCTTTTTAAACTGGTTTTTTAAAATCTCTTTTTGGACTCCGGCAACTATTGAAGGTATTGTTAGAGCGGCTACAATACCGATTATGCCAAGGGTGATGAGTACCTCAGCCAGGGTGAACGCGGCACATATTTTAAGTGAAGAGTGAAGGGTGAAGCGTGAAGAGAGTTTGTCATTACGAGGCAGCGCAGCCGCTGCACCCGACACCTGAGTATTGCATAAACTTTCTTTGTCATTATGAGCAAACGAAGTTTGCGTAGTAATCCCATTAATATTGCAGCTATTATGCGATTGCGACGCTCCATTCTGTCGCTCGCAATGACAGAATAGCGTAGCACCCTCCCTAATCAGGGAGGGTTGAGGTGGATATTGATTGTTACCCATCCTCTTATCCTTCCCTAATAAGGGAAGGAAGGGATTAGTTACTGTTAATGGCCTACCATCATATCTTCTTAGCTTCCTACCTTCTAATAAGACCCTCTCCCTTAATCCCTCTCCCAAGAGAGGGAAAAATTTTACAATACTGGCCTGACCTCCTGTCTTCCTGACCTCTGGGCTTCTATCTAATTGGCTAGGCTCTTTGCCTCCGGCGGAGCCTACAGTGCCCCCCCCCCGAAGCTCTGCATTAATTCAAATCTTTTCATATTTATCCCTCCTGTTTTATATTAATTATAACAATGATTTGTCATTTATTCAACATTTACAGATAAACACTCTTTTTCATAACGCAAATGTTCGGTAAAGTTGTTTATTCTGCCCATAACCTCTTTAAACATCGGGATAGGCAGACTCTGTTTGCCATCAGACAAAGCATTTTCAGGGTCATGGTGAACTTCTATCATTATACCGTCTGCTCCAACCACAAGCCCTGCTTTGGCCATAGGTTCAATCAAATATCTCTGTCCTGTGCCGTGGCTCGGATCAACAATTATAGGAAGGTGAGAATATTTTTTAATAACAGGGATCGAAGCTATATCCATCACATTACGTGTAAAAGCACTGTCAAAACTTCTTATCCCGCGCTCACACAAAATTACGTTAGGATTGCCGTTATACATAATATGCTCTGCTGCAAGCAAAAATTCTCTAATCGTACTTGCAAGCCCGCGTTTTAAAATTACAGGTTTTCTGCATCTGCCGACTGCATGGAGAAGTTTAAAATTCTGTACATTTCTTGCACCAATCTGCAGTACATCAACGTAATCGCACATCATACTTAAATCAGAAGCATCCATTACTTCTGAAACAGTTAACAGGCCGGTTTCTTCACTCGCTCTTTTTAAATATTTTAAAGCTTTTTCGCCGTATCCTTGAAAATCGTAAGGAGATGTTCTTGGTTTAAACGCTCCGCCGCGTAAAAATTCGCAGCCCATTTCTTTCCCTGCCAGTGCAACTTTTAAAAGTCCTTCGTAATCTTCTTCAACAGAACACGGCCCTATCATTGCAACAGGTTTGTTGCCCCCGCCGATTTTTACGCCGTTGGCAAATTCTATAACTGTATCATCCGGTTTCCTGTCACGGGAAGCCAACCTGAACGGTTCTCTTATAATTTTGACTTCTTTTACACCGTCAAATGCTGCAACTCTGCCGGGAGTTACTGTTGTCTTATCGCCGATAGCATCAATTACAGCATGAACCTGTCCCTGATTAAATCTTATATCAAATCCGTTATCTCTCAAAAAATCAATAACACGCTGAATTTGAACTTTTGTAGCATTGCGCTCCATTATTATAATCATAGTTATTATCTCCTATATCAAGTCTTTAGCAAGAATAAGTGTATCATGAACAATTATACACTGCAAACTATTTGGTTATTTCCTTAATCTTTTTTAGTATACTGACTGCAGGGAAATAATCCGGCAATATATGCAGGCAGTCATTGGCTGCTTTTTCTGCACGTTCGTAGGCTTTGCCGGTATAATAAATATACGCAAGCAGATAGTGCAGTTCCGGATCATGATAAAAATAATTTTTAGCTCTGTCTAAAAAAAACATTCCCTGCTCATAATATCCGTTATTAAAGAGTACTCTTCCTATAAATTTATGCACCTCAGGATTTATAGTAAACATAAAATCAGCGTATCTTATTATTTTTTCAATATAATTACCTTTGTAATATGTAAGTAATATATTCAAGTCAATCTCAAGAAAATTTCTCAGCTCAAAATACGAAGGATATTCTTTTACATTTTCCTCTATCAGTGAAATCATAAAAGAAGCCCAATGCGCGCGGATGTTGTTATCTTTTATTGCATTGAAAAGATTTTTTGCCTTTTCAAGATTGTCAGACAACAGTTCATAATACCCATTTTCTAAAATATAACCATTTTTTACGAAAAATTGTTGACAACTCTCATCCATATTTGTCAACAATTTTTCTTTTGCTAATTCATAATCTAAAACCATATAATTTAATTATTATCATTATTGTTTGCGTAACTGAAATCAGACATCATAGAGTTCATCATAACAGCCTGCATTAACCTCGGGTCAATATTTTCACCCTTTTGAGCCTGGCTCATAAGCATCGGAAGCATATTCATCATATTATTTCCGTTATTATTATTGTTTCCGCCAAGGAGCATACTCATTTCAGCCATTTGAGGATTTTGATACTGAGTCATGCCTGCATAAGGATTTTCCTGCTGAACCGTAACATTCAATCCTGCATCTTTTAGAGTCTGCACAGCTTTCAAGACTTCTTCATCACTCACCTGCGCAATTTTTACAGGCTCATCAGACAAAGATTCATACTTATCATCAAATTTTTTAATTTTGTCAATATCTTTCTCTTCCATCTGCTCTTTTTTGTTGATGGTTTCTTTAATATTTGTCAATTCTTTCTGCTTAACTTCCTCATTAAGCTCTGGCGACAAACCGTTTCCGTACGGAGCCTGTATAAATTTGTCAAGGTCTGACAATTCTTCTTGTACTTCCTCTTCCTGACATGCCGGCCCGCCTGTTAAACAATCTCTTCCTTTCAGGGCGTATTCAGCTAGAAATTCATTTGGATTAAGCGACAGTACTTTTTCATAAGCTTCTATAGCATCAGCTTCTCTGTCAATATGAGTATAAGCCATTGCCATATAATAATATGCCATTGCATTTGACGGTTCTTTCTGGGTTAAAGAAAACAATTCCTGCAAACAGCCGGTGTAATTTCCTGCCTTATATTTGGCCATAGCACTTTTGAGATTAGCATTCGGATAATATACAGTTTCTTTATCAAGTTCTATTTGAACCTTGGGCTCTTCGCGGGCTTCTCGTCTTCTTCTTGAGAGTTCTTCATAACGGGAAGTTCTTGAAATATTTGAAGATGACGACCTATTTCTCCCGATAGGCTCAAGTTTGTCCACACTTGCAGCCAGAACCTGTACAGTATTCAATACCAAAAAAGCTGTTAATATTAAAGCAATCTTCTTATTCATAAAATAGTATTCCTTTTGTATTGTTTTTAATAAAAATTTTTTATAAATCAAGTTTTATTTTATTATATAACATTTTTCAGAATAATCATAGTGTAAATATATGATTTATCTCAAACTAAATTTGCAGCCGCAATAATTCTGCCTGTATAGCTTAAGTTCTTTTGATATTTTATTAGTTTTTAAAAATCCATCTTTCTTTTTAAAGTCGATTGCCACATATTCAATTCCGTATTCTTTTGCAATATTTTCGCCAATTTCTGAAAGTTTTTGAAAACTTTTATGCGGACTTATGACAATTGATGTTGTAAATTTATTAATCCCAGTTTTTCTGGCAAACTCTGCGGTTTTTCTTAAACGAAGTTCAAAACATTTATCACAGCGTTTTCCTTTTTCAGGTTCCATCTCAAGCCCTTTTGCCGCTGTGTAAAACTCATCAGGGTTATAAACTTCTTCAAAAAGTTCACAACCTAAATTAAGGCATAATGTTTTTTCTGCCTCAAGCCGCCTTTGATATTCCTCATCAGGAAATATATTAGGATTATAAAAATATGCGATAACCTGATATCCCATATCCTTTAAATAAGATATGGGATATCCAGAACATATCGCACAGCATGTATGAATTATAATTTTATCTTTCTTCTGCTCCAAGCTTTTTCACCATTTCTTTATATTCATTGTATTGCAGCATTCCAATATCAATTTTTCCGTTGATTACTGTAGTCGGAGTTCCATTGATACCTTTAGAATGAGCAGTATTTATTTCTTCTTTCAGCTGCTTTGCTGTTTCAGGGCTGTTTGCATCTTCTTGAAGTTTATCCAAATCAAATCCTTTGTCTTTTACAAGCTCTAAAACAGCTTCTTCGGTCTGCGGTTTTTTCTCAAACAGTATGCTGTTCATTTCCCAGAATTTACCCTGTTTTTTAGCGGCTATTGCGTATCTTGCATCAATACATGAACCTTTATGGAACGGAGCCTGTAAATAAGGATTGCATTCAGTATCAAGAGGAAGATTTTTATGAATAATCTGGATACCTTTCATCTCTTTTGCAAGTTTATACATCATAATATTTTGCGCAGGGCATATCGGGCACTGGTAATCAGAATAAACATATATAACAATCTTTGCATTTTCGTCACCTAGAATATTGCCTTTAGCATTTTTATATTTTTTATAATTTGGATGAATGAATTCTTTAATTTCAAGCTGACGTTTTACCTGAGGTGCAAAAACAAAAGTTGTACCTGCATAAGTTAAAAAACCTGCAGCTACAACCATTACAGCAATAAATGCAATCAAATATTTCTTTATTTTAATCGCATCTATAAAATCAATAAAACTCTGTTTTATTGAATGTACAAAGCCGCCGTTTTTGAAATCTGTTGCAATGCAGCCTATTAAAAGATTTAAAATATATGTAAACGCACAAAGTACACATAATTTATTTATTTCAAATAAACTTAAACAAAGCAATACCATTGATATCAAAAATGCCAAAAGTCCTAATGAAGCCAGATAGTCCAGTGGATTTTTAAACACTTCCATAAATTTAAAAAGTTTATAATTTTTTAATTTTGGAGCAAAAAGCATCAAAAATACAAACCCGTAGAAAAATAATCCCCAGTAAGCAAGCGGAATACCAAAAAATTGCGCTTCCGTAGTTTTTGCAATACCATCGCAATCTATAAAATCATTAACAGAACAAAAACTCGACAGTGCGTAAGGGTTAAAATTTGCGTTGTAGTAAATTATTGCAAGCTTAATTGTTGTAATAATACCTATAATTGCAATTACAGCAATAGAAATCTTTTTCTTCATCTCTTTTTCCATACTAAATCTCCTGTTATAAACCTATAATACAATTTTTATTTCCAGAAATCAATAGCATAAAGCAGAATGAATAAATCACCCGTTCGGACAAGACATCTTGATATTATTTATAAGGTATGTTATAATAAATAAATATAGAATATGTTTTGATGAGAGGTTGATTTGAAAAAGAATATTTTCGAATTATTTTTGGACAAAGTTTTCAATGTTCCTTTTTGGGTCAAGCAGGTTATGTATTTAAAACTTGCAGATGAAATGAAAGACAAAGCCTGTGAAGAATTTCTTCGCAACAATAAAGATGACATTTTTGCAACATTTGTTCCTACAATTACTTTTAAAGGAAAAACAGAATTAACAGAAAGAAAATACGGGCTAGATAACAATATTTACAACTTTCTTCAGTGCTGCCTGAACGAATACAGCATGCTTGAAATTTCTGTTAATACATTCCTTTCAATGGAAGAAATCGCAAAATATTATGAATTATGCCTTGAACAGAACTTTATAAAAAAACCTGACTCTCTAGAAATTCACGCGATGGCAGGATATATTGCAGGGAAATTCAGGACTGGAGAATACTTTAAACAAAAAGGAATAATCACAGTAGACCAACTGCAGCAGGCAATTCTTGCTCATAGAGAAGCTCAAGAAAGCGGAAATCCAAAAAGATTTGGAGAAGTTATGGTTGCTCTCGGGTTTGTGACAGAAGATGATCTTAAAGCAATTCTTATATTAAAAGAAGAATCAAAAAAGAGATTTATACTTGATTATAATACCGTTCCGCAGACAGATACAACATTCACAAATGACAGCCAAAAATATGAAGAAGAAATTGCAGCATTAAAAGATGAAAATATAAAATTAAAACGAAAAATGCTGCAGCTTTTGGAGCTTGTAAAAAGAAATGGTCAACAATAATACAGAACCTGAACTTTTAGTTGAATATGTACGTGATGGACTCGTTGAACAGGAACATTACGGGTTTATTGTTTTGTCAGATAAAAATCGCGCATTTGATTTTACCGGTGATGCTAAAAACTATCCGTTTTACTTGAGGTCATGTGCAAAACCATTGCAGGCAAGCCTGATAATAGATTACGGAATGGATAACTTTTATGATATGACAGAAGATGAAATTGCCCTTTGCTGCGCTTCTCATGCCGGTGAGGAAATTCACGTAAACACAGCAATGCGCCTCTTAAAAAAAATAGACCTCGATGAAAGCTATTTAAAATGCGGTCTGCATAAGCCTTTATCAAAAACAGAACAGGCGAAAATGCTTCAATCAGGCGCAAGTGTAAATATTTTGCAAAACAACTGTTCCGGCAAACACATTATGATGCTAGGGCTTTGCAAGATGAAAAACTGGGATTTAAAAACTTATGACAGTCCTGAGCACCCGCTCCAAAAAGCAATAAAAGAAAAAATTACAAAACTCTGTCATCTTACAAAAGAATATCCGCTAACAACAGACGGGTGCGGGGTTCCGATAATGTCTATGCCGCTGACTAATATGCTCCACGGATATTTGAATGTATTTTGTAATCCCGAGTATGAAAAAATTAAAAATGCTTTTCTAAATCATCCTTATATAATCGGGGGAGAAGACAGAACTGATACAAAAATTATTGAAAATTCTAAAGGAATTATTGCAAAAGTCGGGGCGGGCGGACTTTGTATAGTTGTTAATACAGAAAGCGAAGAAGCTTTTGTTGTAAAAATCGCAGACTGTGATATGAAAGCACGAGAAATGGTTGTTTTACAGATTTTGAAAAATCTTCACTGGGCTGATATTGAATTTGATAACGAAATAAAAACTATTAACGGGAAAATTGTCGGAGAAATAAAGGTTACAGTGTAAGTTTTAACTAAGTATTAAAAATCCTGTCTCCTGCATCACCCATGCCCGGAACTATATAACCCTTTTCGTTTAAATGGTCATCCACTGCAGCGGTTATAATTTCTATATCAGGATAGTGTTTCTGGATATTTTCAATTCCCTGAGGTGCGGCAATTATGCAAATTACTTTTATATTTTCAATAGGAATTCCTTTATCTGCATAAAGTTTTATTGCTTCTATCAACGAATTACCTGTTGCAAGCATAGGGTCAGTTATATAAATATAAAATTTTTCAGGATTAGGTGCTTCCATAGGAACTTTGTTATAGTACCATACGGGTTTCAAAGTTTTTTCATCCCTGTACATCCCAATATGTCTTATGCAGGCCTGAGGCAAAATATCAATAGCCTCATCAGTAAAAATCAAACCGGCACGCAAAATCGGAGATATTATAAGGTTTATATTCGGGTCAACCGTTTTTGCGGTAAACGTTGTTAAAGGAGTTGTTATTTCTTTATCAACAAGCGGAAGATTTTTTGCAGCTTCATACAAAAGGCATCTTGTTATTTTTCTTGTGGCAATTCTGACTCCCTGACTGTCAGTATTTTTGTCACGCATTGTGCATAAATTCAATAAAACCACAGGATTATTTATTACTCTGACTTTTTCTTTGTTCATAGTTCCCCGCTCCTTTGTGTTCTTTTTTTATTTTAAATTCTTCAATCCATTTGTTTAAAACATTTAAATTATTTTCTATTCCGACAGTATGGATGCCGCTGCTCAAATCCGCACCGTTTGTTTCTCTTGCGAAAAATGATAGCCTGCTTGTAATAGAACCTATCTTATCAAACATATCGTTTAACAATCCAAGAGAATCGTGAAGTCTTTTCGGACTTTGAACAACAATTAATTTATTCGTTGCCAGACTCCTTTGTGTCGGCGGATAAATTTCAAGAGATTTTGACCCTCCCATTCCGTTAAATTCAACTGTTGCAATTGAACCTTTAGGAAGCTCCACCCCTTCTTTTGTTATAACAAGTTTTAAATAAACATCATTCGCAACAATTTTTACCTTATCAATATAGCCAACCTGAACCCCCATAAATTTTACGGGCGAACCTACAATTAATCCGTCAACATCAGGCATAAATATTTGATAAGTAACAAGCTCTTTTTGCTTATGGTAATTATGAATTCTTATCCCCGCAACAGCAACACACAATATAAAAAACCAGATTACAAATTCTATTATGATATATTTGTGCATACCTTCGAAAATTTTCATACGCTGATTATACAACAATACATGATTTTTTGCCACTTGCCAAAAAAGTTTTTGTATTATACTATTAATTACGGAAACAAAAAGTGAGGTTGTTAATTTATGATGGATCAAATAATAAGAGTCGCATGGGACTTAAATGAAAATACAGATAACAGATACCAACTCGTTTACGAAATTGCAGAACTTGCAAAAAAACTCGTCGACGAAAATCAGGCTAAAAAAGCCCATGATGATTTTAATTTTGAAGAAAATTTTGATACAACATACAAAAAAGAAAATCCTGTCGAACACGCTATTATGGTAAAAGCTGCAGAAGCAGATGACGACAGATTAGTAGGCTAATGCTGCACACGCAGCCAAACAGGTTATGCATAAAAAAGTTAGAGAAAACTCTAACTTTTTTAATTAGATGAGGGATTACAATGCAAAACACAGTAAATTTTATAAAAGAAAAAACAAACGATTTTCAGCCTGAAATCGGAATTATTTTAGGCTCAGGTCTTGGCGAACTCGCTGATGAATACTGTGATTATGCACTACCTTACACCCAAATTCCTAACTTTGTAAAATCAACAGTTCAAGGGCATAAAGGGAGATTAGTTTTTGCAGAGATTTCAGGCAGAAAAGTTGTCATGATGCAAGGGCGAAATCATTTTTACGAAGGGCATACAATGCAGGAAATTACTTATCCGGTAAAAGTAATGAAATCGCTCGGCATAAAAACTCTAATCCTTACAAATGCTGCAGGAGCTGTCAATGAAAGTTTTAAACCCGCAGATTTAATGATTATAACCGATCATATAAATTTTACGGGTTCAAATCCTTTAATCGGGGAAAATGATGACACTATGGGTGAAAGATTTCCTGATATGTCAGAGGTTTACAAAAAAAATCTTGTCGATCACGCAAAAAAATGCGCCCGTGATTTAAATATAGACATAAAAGAAGGTGTTTACTGGGCAAATTCAGGGCCGTCTTACGAAACTCCGGCAGAAATCAATATGATACGCAAACTGGGCGGTGATGCCGTCGGGATGTCAACCGTTCCCGAGGCAATCGTTGCTAATTACTGCGGGCTGAACGTTCTTGGCATAAGCTGTATTACAAATGCCGCAAGCTCCTCTTCCGGAACAAAACTGTCGCATGAAGAAGTTATAGATGCCGCTGCAAATGCTAAAACAAAATTTAAATCACTGATTTTGGAAATTGTAAAAAGCATATAAAAATGCGGAGCATTTGACGTAGTAATCTCATTAATATTGAAACTATCTTGCTATTGCGGATCAGCTGCGCTGTCCGCAATGACAGGATAGTGTAGAACTCTCACGATTACATGACAAATGCTCACATGAATTGTCTAACATGTCTACGTGCGTAGCACCCTCCCTGATTAGGGAGGGCAGGGGTGGGTAACAATTTTAATAAAATGAATGACCGATACCCATCCCAACCTTCCCTGAAAAGGGAAGGAGTTTATTTCTCTGTGCTATTTGCTCTTTGTAATTCAGATCCTGAAATAAATTCAGGATGACGAAAATAGCTTGACCTCCTGGCCTCCAACAAACCCCTCACCCAAATTTCTAAGTTCACATACGTTCGCTAAGAAATTTTGCCCTCTCCCCAATGGGGCGAAGGGTTTGTTGCATAAATAGCCTGACCTCCTGATCTCTTGACATCCGTTAGCTGCAACAATTATGCGATTGCGACTCAGCTGCGCTGCCCGCAATAACGGGAAACAGGCTCTATGTCATTCTGAGCGAAGCAAAGAATCGCATTATCGCCACGATTATGCGATTGCGACGGTCGTTTCACTCCCTCGCAATGACATGATGTTCCCTCTCCTTGTTAAGGAGAGGGTTAGGGTGAGGTTTCTTTTTACCCTCTCCCTCAATCCCTCTCCCGAGAGAGGGAAAAAATTGTTTCCACTTTAATTATAAAAAATTGTAAATTTTGTATATACTCCCACTTGTCAAAATTTTCTTTTCACGTAAAAATACATGACGGGAAGGAAAAGAAATGTTAGTAGGAAAATTAACTTACGATAGCATAAAGCAGCGACAGAAACCAAAAGGAGATTTATCTCCTAAACATGTTCCTCTTTCTTCCGAGTTCATGTCTTTAAAAAATAATTTAAACGAGAGACCTTTAAAAAATAATCACCAGGATTTATCTTTTAAAGGTCTTTCTTTTAGCGGTGACAACAAAGATAAGAAAAAACCGTCTGCTCTGGCGCCGACTCTCGCAATGGTGGGAACTTTAGCAGGTATTGGACTTGCTCTAAGGCTTGCGCCTTCATATACAAAAGCCGGAGATTACAGCATTTCGGAATTTAAAAATTTTGCCCGCAAATATATGGGTATTACAAGACATATTGACGGTAAAGATGTAACAACTTCTATTGGGCAGGAACTTTTAGAACATCTCCAAAAATCAGAACTGACTAAAAAGATGATTAATATTAAAGGGGACAGAATTTTCTTTAAGAAAAAAACTATCCCGCAGCTCATCTGGGACGGCCTGATTTACCCGTTTAAAATACTTCCGGGAGATATCTTAAACGGTACGGTCAAAGTATTAGGCAAAATTAAACCTTTAGAAAATTGGTCAACAAAAACTTTAAATAAACCGCTTTTCAAAAAAATAAGACAACGCTCTAAAATTGATGCACAGGTAAATTCATTACGCGGACTTTTTGAAACAGCAAATAACCTTAAAGGCAAATCCGAAAAAGAAATTTCATCCGCAATTTTCCAACGTTCGGTTAAAATGTTTGATCCTAAAACAGGAAATTACGATACAAAACATGAAAGATCCCTCAACAGACTTGTTTCGGGGCTTCCACCTGCAATATTCCTTGCAAATGATGCATACAACCTATCCAGAATGATGGATGACGATAAAAAAGCTGCAAACCATGAACAAAAAGTCAGATTTAAGCAAGAAATGGCTAGAATAGGCTTTAATGCTTATATTACTCTTGTAACTCTGGGAGCTTTGAATAAATATATTAACAATTCTAAAATGGGAATTATGCTGATGACTGCGCTTACAACGCTTACTACAGAAGCATTTTCACGTATCATTAACGGCAAACATATTACAAGACTTACACCAGAAGAAGCCAGAGCCGAAAATGAAAGAAATCACGCGCCGGAAGCCGAAATTAAACCGGATCTGTCATTCAAATCAGCAGAACATAAAGACAAAGACAAACAGCAAAAACCGCTTCTATCACTAGGTACAGTTGCAAAAGCAATAGGGGCAATTATCGCAGGCGGTTTTGCAATAAAGGGCTTGAGAAAAATCAATACTGTTGATAATGCCTGGAAAGATTTCTCCGGTTTCTTTAAAAGAGTTTACAACGATGCAACTCAAATAAAAGATTTTAAAATATCAAAAGAAAAATTTAATAATATTACAAAAGTACTTGAAGAAAACGGTTTTACAGAACTTGCCGCCCAATACAGGCAAATAGCTTCAAAAGCTGTTAATCCTGACGGAACAATCAGTCTGGGCGCTAAAGAGAAAAAGATTAAACCTCTTGTAGACTTCTTTATAGCTCCATTCAAATTTATTTGGAAATACGGTTCTATGCCTTACAAATTTGTTGATGATGCAATAAAATCAATATTTTCAAAAGGGGCTAAAAAACCTGCTAAAAAAGTCGAAGATATATCAGCGTTAGCAAAAAGTGTTCAAAATATAGGACGCGAAGCTGAAAAATATTCTAAAGGAAAAATTAATAAAAAACAGTTTAAAGATTACGTAAGCGACAATATATTAAAAGCATTCAACGTTGATACAATGTCAAATGTATCAAACAGTGAACTTTCAAACCTTGCAAAAACAGCCGCACTTGCTGCAACTATATGGTTCCTTATGACAGATAACTACAACATGGTTATGTTGAAATCAAACGGTAATGATGTAGAAGGTGCACAGACTAAATTTAAAGAAAGATTTGTTCAAGAAGGTTCAAGATTATTCTATCAAACATTATTAATAGACCTGTTTAACAGCACATTCAGAAGCCAGTACAACGGCTCACTGTTTGGAATGAGTTGGATTACATTGACAAATACAACACTCGGTGAATGGCTGACAAGAGCATCAGTCGGAGTTCCTATAGGTACACACTCAAGAGATGAACTTATTGAACTTGAAAATAAACAAAATAATGCAACCGGTCTAAAGAAAGCTTACTTCAACTTTATGAAACGTTTAACAGGTAAACGTCCAATCAAAACATACGAAGTTGAACCAAAAAATACTAAAACAACAGTAGATACTAAATCAGAAACTAAACAACAAGGCATAAATTTTACAAACAACTCACAACTTTCAAAGATGATTAGAGCTTAATAAAATGATTCAAAAGATTAGTCCTTCTGAGAATAAATACAACCTTAAACAAAACTGTATTCTTGCTTCTGCAGGAGGCGTCACTTGGGGTGCAATAGAAATTTACAATACAAAAAAAGAACTTATTAACATTAAAAAAGACTATAAATATTGGTTAAAATCCGCAACTGAAAGTAAAGACATAGAGTTAAAAAGAGAACAATTATACGAAAGTATTTTATCAACAGCCAGAAATATTGATAAAATTGATCCAACACAAAACTGTGAAAAAAACAAAAGAGAAATTATAAATAAACTTAAAAAAAATCGAGCAGACTTTTTTTTAGATAATAAAAATTTATTCAAACAAAAAATAAAATTAATAAAATCACAAGCCCCATTTATAATTACACTAAAAACATTTGGGGGTGCAGCAATAGGATTAGGCATAAGTTTTTTAATCAACTATATTAAAGATAAAACAAAGAAGTCGTAACATAGCTGCTTGTCTTTTGAGAATTTATCTCTTTATTATTATTTTGCCATATAAAAAATCCGACAGCTAAAGCAACAACAATCAAGATTACGACAAGAATTTTAGTTAATATCGCAAAAATTTTTCCAATTATAAACAAAGCGATAACAACGCCTAAACCTATTAATAAAAATGTAAAATCCATTTATCTAACCTTATTTTCTTCGCCTTTAATAAGTCTTTGAATATTAGATCTATGAAGCCATATTATATACAAAGCCCCGAGTGCGCAATACCAAATATATGCAACAGGAGCTTTAAATGCCCACATTATAAAAGGAGAAAGCGCAAGAGCAATTATTGAGCCCACAGAAACATATCTTGTGAAAAATGTTATTACAGCCCAGATAGCAGCTATAATCAAACCAACCTGCCAGTTTAGTGCAAGAATAGTTCCTACACCAGATGCAACAGATTTTCCACCTGTAAATTTAAGAAATATTGATTTGCTATGTCCTAAAATAACTGCCACAGCAGCTAATACCGGTAAAAGTCCGATACTTGCAAATGTTTTTGTAAATAATGCTGCAAGCACAACAGGTAAAGCACCTTTAAAAGCATCTAATAATAAAGTTATAAAAAACCACTTTTTACCCATTACACGCTTTACATTTGTAGCGCCGGTTGAGCCCGAACCGATTGTCCTTATATCTTCACCGGTAAAAAGTTTCACAATTATATATCCTGTCGGAATTGACCCTATAATATAAGCGCTTATAACTACTGCCAGTATTTCTAATAATTTTTCCATTGTTACTCTCTTTATACGTTTCCAAATTTTCTATATTTCATTATCTTAGTCATCCTGAATTTATTTCAGGATCCTGAAACAAGTTCAGGATGACAAAAATAAATTCACAATTGATTATATCAAGGATATTGTAATAATTCAAGAATTAGTATAATATTAAATATAATGAAAAAGATTTTGGCTCTCTTAATAAGTTTTCAAATATTAACACTCCCGACTCTTGCGGCTTATGATTTCAGTGACGAAGCTCAGGCTGAATTTGACAGGAAAAAATTTCAGTCTGTTCAATCTGCGCCTGTTGAAAACGATTTTTATAAAAAAAGAGAACACCACGACAGGACTAACTACACACCGCCTGTTATTCAAGAAGAAGTTTTGAATAATACATTTGAGCCGGCTCCTCAGCCGCTTTTGGGAAACGTTGTTCATGTTCCTGCAGGCACGACTTTTAAAATAACTTTTGACTCGGGAATAAGTTCCGGAAGCTTAGAAAAAAATGACAGACTTACAGCAGCTCTTACAGAAAACTTTATATACAATGGCGTTTTAATAGCACCCGCAGGCAGTCTGGTTTACGGCACAGCAATTGATGCTCAAAATGCAGGTTATGCATACGGAAGCGGAGCAATGGAATTTACGTTTAATGAAATATTAACTCCAGACGGCAGCCTGATAAAAATTTCAACAGAAACAATTTCAATGGAAGAAAAAAGCGAACGCGCAAAAAAAATGACAAGAGATATTGTAATAGGAGCGTTAGGTTCAATGCTTGTAGGAGCAGCATTCACAGCTCTGAGCGGCAGTGACAGCTGGGGCAGAAATATGTTAATCTACGGCGGAGTTGGAGCTTTAGGCGGAGGTGTTAGAGGAGCAATGCAAAGAGGACGAGAGGCTTATATACCTGACGGTACGACTTTCGAGTTAAAATTAAATCAACCGCTAAATGCAGCGCCCTATAGAAATTTTAATTAAAAAATTTTATTTGCAGTAACAGTGGAAATATGCTATATTATTCTTGAGATTAGAATAAGGCGGAATAATGAAGTTAAATAAAAGACTGGTCACATTAGGTTTAATAATTCTTGTACTTTCTGTTGCATTAAAATTTATCTGGGCAGGGTTAAAGCAGATTAAGGTAGACGATTTTCATCCTGCTGCAGTAATTTTTGTAATAGATTCATCCGCGTCAAATCAAAAACGGCTGCCTGAGCAGAAAAAAACTCTGCGCCAAATCTGCAACCTTCTTGATCCGGAAGATCAAATAAAAATTTTGAGAGTGTCAGAAGATGCTTACCTGATTTATGAAGGCTCTCCAATGAATGGCAGCACCATTACAAAATCAATGGATGCGTTCACAAAGTATGATGAAACAGATTACGGAACAGCTTACGGTGTCGGGCTTAAAAAAGCGTTTTCTCACGCGCTTACAATGAAAAAGAACGGCTATGTACCGGCTGTTGTTGTTATAGGCGACCTTGAAAATGAAGGGGCTGTTGAAAAACAGATTAATTGGGATATTCTTCCTGACAATGTTAAAAACGTAAAAAAATATGCACCGGATATCTCAATGATGTTTCTGGATGCACATCCTGAAAAACTCGATCTTGTAAAAGAAAAATTAACACCTGTACTCGGAGAAAATCATTTGATAGTTTCACCGGAACAAAATATTGACAAATCAATCAGAAGATTTCTTCACGCAATAGGAAGATAATACATAATAAAAGAGGGAAATTAATGAGCGTAGTAATATCAACGTCACAAGGTGAAAAAGTATTTAATAAAGACGTAATTAATGTAGGCACAAATTCCGGCTGTGATATAGTTATTAATCCGGGATATGATATTTTGCTTACAATTCAATACAACGCAGGCGAAAACAAATGCGTTATTATGAATACTTTTCAAAGCGATAAAGTACTTTTTAAAGGACAGCCCATAAAAAGAGTTGAGGTGAAAAACATCTGCAAACTTATGTTTGCAGGTTCTGATGAATTTGTAAGCGTCAAAATACTTGAAGAAACACAAAGTGTACATACCAAAACAATCACTTCAATCGGAAAAGAAGATTTAACAGAAGAAGATATTAAAGGACTTTACGGTAAAGATGTCAATGCTGTTACCAAAGTTAAGCTTGAAAAGCAGAAAGAAGATCTTGAAAATGCTCGTGTTGCAATAATTAAACAGGTAGCATTCCATATAAACGATTTAAAGAAAAAACTTTCAACCAACTCAAAAACAAGTATTTTCCTTCATATTGCGATGTTTTTGAGTGCAATGGTATGCGCATTCGGAGTTTCTAACTATCTTATGGGCTTGGAAATAAAAGAAAGTGCAAACTTCCTCCACCTTCCGACAAATATCAAAGTATGGGGTGTTTATACAATATTAATCTACGGCATCTGCCTGCTTTTAAAACAGGGGATTTATCTTTATCTTCAAAGCAATGTACAAAAAGAAATGTCCCGCTCTGCCAAACTCGGACAGAGTTTTATGCTTATTTTTTCATTGATATTTGTGCTCGGAATTTATGTTGTGAACCTTGTTTATTATATGAATTTGAATGACTTTATGACGTTTGCAATATTTATTTCATTCTTTTTCGCCGGCATAATGGCTGTGCTTGCAATCAGCTGCGGGTATTTCAAATGCAACGGATTTGAATGGACAATGACACTTGACAAATATGAATACAGAGAGGATTTTGAAAGTGTTATAAAATCTTACAGACAATGGATTGAAAGATATATAAACAGCTTGAGCAACTCAAAACTCCAATACATCAGAGATAAAATGTTTAACCTTCAATTGAAGTCTGTCGGAGAAATAGTTGTTGGTATTTTAACAGCTCCGTTTCTGGCTTATGGTGTTTCAAACACTCTTGCAATGTGCTTCCCCGAAGCTGCAGGTTGGGTTAGAATTTCCGGTTTGAGAATAAGCCCGGTATTTTTAGTACTTGCAACATTTTTGATTATCTTTGCATTCTTCTCTTTTGTAAATGCATTTTTCTGTACTAAAAAAATTCAGGGTTCTCAGGTAATCAAACAGGATGGATTTTCAGACTATCAGCACCACGGGGTAACAATTTACGGACTTGAAGGTGTCAGAAGATTAAATTCTGAAAAAACACGCTCGCTTGCAATTGCCTGCACAATTATATTCATAGAATTTGCTATGAACGTTTCATATTTTATGACAGAAATCGGCGGAGATATGCAGGGTATATTTTTAAGTTTGGTCGCAGCACTCGTTCCGACAGCACTTTTGATAGCTGAAACAATGATGCTCAGCCAGACAAAATTTGATATATATGCATGCGACGAATTACTGGCAAAAGTTGATAAAGATTAGTTATGGATTTTTTAAAAGTTATAACAATTATCTTATTTATATTGCTAACCATCTTCACAATAAAAATTCATCCTGATATGCATCAGCCAATGATTATTGAAGATGCGGACTTTAAGCTGACCAGAATAAGCGACACGATTTCAACTAAAAATCTTCCGTCTGCTAAAACCGTTAAAACATCACAGCCGCAGACAAAATCAGTTGAAATTAAAGAACAGACACCGCCACAAAATTCAACAAAATATATAAAACCTGAACCGCAAAAAATTGCAAAAAAAGAACAAAGAGTTGCTCGAACAAACTCCCCAGATGCAACGTCACAGGTTGAACTTTTACAACAGCTTATAAAACAGGCTGAACAGGAAGAAGCCGTTGAACTTGAAAAACCTGTAAAAAGTGATGTAAAGCCGCAAACAACAAATAAAAATCCTTATATGACGGAGCAGGAAGAAATTATTGCATGGAACATCTGGAGAAGCAACCTGCAAAATCAAATTATGAGAGATTCACAAATTGATTATGCACCTTTGGGAACATTATTTATGTTCACATTTGTTGTAGATAAATTCGGCAATGTTTCCAATATTAAAGTTGAATGCTCAAATCCTAATTATATGGATGTCGTAAGAAATAGAGTAAAACCGGCAATAGCAAATCTCCAACGCAAACCTATATTAAAATTTCCGCGCGGTTCGCAAAGGACATCAACAGTTGTAATAGGAGGCTTTATCATAGGAACAGAAGAAAGATATGCATCTCCGGAAAACTATTCTGATTACGAAAGGATAACATATTAATGAATATTACAAAAATCACAATTGTTACTATAGTTTCATTACTGGTAATCGGCATTGCAACTGCCTTAATCATTAATATAAAACCGCAGATGCACAAAACAATTATGCTTGAAAATATTATATTTATAAGGAATAAATAGATGTTCAAAATTATATGTTTATTAGTTTTTATAATATTAGAGGTTCCGTTTGCTATAAAATTCATGCAGGCAAAAAAAAATTTTGATATAATCAGGCAGACAGCAATTATAATTATAATGCTTATAATTTTGATTATTATGTTTGCCGTTTATAAAATCGGATTGTTTATGTTAGGATAAAATTATGTACAGATGCAAAGAATGTAAAGCTGAATACAAAACAAAAGTCGAATACTGTGATTGCGGAAATAATACGTTTGATTATATACCGGATGACGCTGCTTTAAAAACTCAAATGCATACAGCAGCTCTTACACTGGAGCAAAAATCAGAACTTGTATCAAGATTATTTTTTGCTCTTTGTGTAATAATTTCTCTTCTTGTCTGGCTTATTCCTGTAAAATCCGAGGTTAAACAAGAAGCTAAACCGAAGCCAAAACCTACGGTTTCTAAAGAGAAAATTCCAAATATTGATACAATATGGGATGATACTCCGATTTATCAGCAATCGCAGACACAAGTAACGTCAGACAGACTTACGGCAAATAATTTTTCACAGCCGCAAGGCAGTACGGTAAAAAAAAACTCTGCTAAACCTCAACAAGTTTCCAAACCGGCTGAGTATGAAATAGTTTATAATCCTCCGCCAGTATCTTCTAAAAAAAAAGAACTTACACAGCCTAAACATCTTGAGGTTCAAAAACCGTCTTATAACCCTAATAGCCCTGCAATGTTAAAATACAAAGGAGATCTTCGCGCTGCTTTGTTTTCAAAATTTGCAGCAGGAAGCATACCAGGTTCCGGCACCTGCGAAATTTCTTTTTCAGTGGATAAAACAGGAAAACTCATAAACAGAAAGTTTACACACGAGTCCGACAATAAAACTCTAAATGATGTTGTTTATTATATGCTTATGAGTGTACCGAAATATTTGCCGCCTCCTGCAGAATACAACGGTCAGACAATAAGAATGAAATTTGTTATAGAAAACGGAAGTTACGAAATTTCTATAAACTGAAGTTAAAATTCAGGACAATAACAATTTCTTCATTAAAATAATTTGACGGAAACGGTTTGAATGGAGCGGCAGCTTTGACTGCAGCACCTGCATTGTCATCCAGTTCTTTTATTTTAGAAGATTTTAATATTCTGCATTTTTTAACATGCCCGTCTTTGCCAACTGTCACAGCCATTTGAACGAGCAAATCTTTCTGCCCTTTAGCAAGAATATCTATTTTTTTTCTTGAAGGGACTTTCCAACTTTTTATAACTTTTTCCTTAACCTCTTTTACATAAGGCGTATAATCAACATATTTTCCGTCAGCGCTGAATGCATAAGATTCGGTTTCTGAAATAAACACCTGAACAGCATGTAATTTACCGGACGGATAATCGTAAATTATTCTGCATTTTTGAAGTTCAGGCCGTCTGAAAGATACATATTTCAATTCGTTTGAATCCGCAGTATAAATAAGCTCCGCACTTCCGCTTTTTACGTAATGATAAGCCTTATTCTGCGTTCCGTCATCTTTTACAAGAGTAAAATCATGGTAGTATTTAGGATATTTTTCAGTTTTAACAGAAGGCTTAATTTTACTGAAAATTATCGCAATAGTTTCATTAACTTTTTCATAATTTGTGCTCTGAGAAGCAGTCAAAAATTGAGGTTCAATTTTTACATACTTAGCTGCAAAACATGGCGAAGAAACTAAACATAATATAGAAACCAGTAATAAAATCTTTCTCATAATATAACTCCTTATTTAATTTTATCATAAACATAGAATTAAAACCAGTTTTGCCTATTTTCACAAAATTAAATTTAAGAAATGTAAAAATAGTATGAAAAATCCTAAAGTTTTTTTGAAAAATTCCGATAAAAAATATATGCAAACTTGATTGACTTTAACAAAAAAATCGTTAAAAGAATGGTAAGAATAGAAAGGATATGGGTATGTCGTCAATCAGTTCTATAGGTAATGCACAGTCAATGGCATTATCGAGCTACAAAATAGATGAGTTGAGTACTTCTACCAAAATGAAACTGGAAGCACTCGGTATAAATCCATCATCTGTAACTTCCGAAGCACAGGCACAGCAGATTATCAAGCAGGCGGAAGCAACCAAACATCAACAGAATTCACAACAGCAGCAACAAGGAGGTAATTCATCAGAGCAGCAGCTTATATCTGAAGCTAAAGAACTTGCGGCAAAAGTCGGTGTGACAGTATCAACTGACGATACACTGGATGACATTACGGGCAATATCGCCGATAAAATTCAGGCAATGATGGATACAGGCGATCCGTCAAAAATTAAAACGGCTCAGGAATATCAAACACAACTTGCAAGAATTTCAGATGAAGCAGACTCTATTACAAACACACAACAGAATATTTTTAACGCAATGGATATGATCTCTGTAAGCAACAAATATGCTTTGGGGTTACAGTAGAGAAATTCAGATTACTGAAGAACAAAAAAAGATTGGAAAGGCTTTCATAAATGAAAGCCTTTTTTGTAATAAATCCTCTGACGGGCAATGAATTTTTAAACTTTAAAGAATATAAAACATACTTGAATAATCGTTCAGGGGCCATTCACTTGATGCTTATCTTGGTAATCATCAACAGTTAAAAAAATTAAAAATTTATTCAGTCCGAAAGACTTTGCTTTTCAACAGCTGCGCACATCTGGGATTTATATATAAGCCTGAGTTAATTGACGATTTAAAAGAAGGAGTTATACTGAAACAAACAGCTATTCGAAATCCAAATCCATAAAATTTTTAATATCTTTTCTACTGCCCCAATCTTTTTCATATAATTTCTTTTTTACAAAATTATGGAAAGAAGAGAATTTCCAATCTTTTACATATTTAACCAATCCATGTTTTAAGGGATTATAATGAACATAATCAATCTGATTATTTAATTCGTTTTCCGAAAGAATTGTGTGTTCAAAAAATCTATGCTGAAATATACCTTTTTCCCCTTTATTTTGATAACCATAGGTTGGAACTTCTCCAACAACATTACAATTCTTTGAGAAATAATATTTTATAGATGAGATAATTTTAGGATATTCTTTAATTTTTTCAGGGTTTAATATTACATGTATGTGATCAGGAAGAATACATATTGCAGCTATTTCAAAATTGAAAAATCTTTTTGCATTTTTAAATGCCAGTCTCAGTAATTCAATGTTATTAATAAAAATATTTTTTCGTTTGTATGCAACAATAATTATATGAACATAACTATTCTGAACAAACACACGTCTGTAATTCATATATATAATTATATATTATAAAACAATAATATTAAGTAGTTATTTATATCCAACATTATATTAGTTGGGGTAGAAACCCCAACCTACAGGCTCCTATCTTTTTTAGCCCTTTTAATACACATATATATATATTTTTTTAGTTGCCTTTGCCCAACGAGGAGAATACAACACTCTATCTCTTAATGTTATAGCATTAGGAACTGCATTTTGGTTTATTTGAGGGAATACATTTGGAATTCTGCCACCTATTATTATAAGTTTATTGGTACCTTTTAAAGGGTACATTAGCCCTGTAGAACTTCGTAAATATTCATTTTTTTTAATAAGTTCTTTTGTATCTATATTATATTCATATAATGGGCAAAACCAAGATGAATTATCTTCTTTACTATTTGTCACTTCGGATACTCTTATTCCATAATCTACTTCTCTATTTGAAATTATCAAATATCGATTTTCAGTCAATTTATGTTGCCCAAAAAACAGAAAATTATCATTAAATTCCGGATATAACTGTATATAACTATTAACAAGATCTTGGTATTTAAATGTTGTTCTAGGATATTTTTCAGGAGGTGTAATATAATCTTTGTCCCCCTTTTTGATTGGTTTGGAAATTGTGTTGTTCTTTATATCAACTATTTCCATTTCTTCAGTTTTAATCATATTACAATAAGAAGCTATCTTACCATCTTTCAAATTTGTCATTATGTAAGGTATAATATTGGTATAGTAAGGATATATTTGATCTCCGTGTCTAGGATAACTTCTACACATTGAACTCCTGCCAAGTATTGAAAATGAATTATTTTCAGGATTATATATCTGATATAGTTCAGCATTTTTCTTTTTAGGGTATGTTTCTTGAGAAATAACTCCAGCATTAAATAATACCCTACCGTCATCCAATACTATTGCGTGTTGTGGATGGTTCGAAGGTGTCAATAAATTTAGATAATAAGGGAATTCTTTTATTGTTGTAAATTTTCCTGTTGATGGGTCGAATATTTCAAGGTGAGAATAGTTATAACCAACGTTTTGCTTGGAATTTCTTTCTATGATTAGAACTCGCCCATCTTTCAAGATAGTTGCA
Source organism: Candidatus Gastranaerophilales bacterium (assembly GCA_944325025.1). GTDB lineage: Bacteria > Cyanobacteriota > Vampirovibrionia > Gastranaerophilales > Gastranaerophilaceae > Stercorousia. The sequence continues at coordinate 74,844 of CALUYN010000007.1, forward strand.
GGTCCCGGTAAATATTTAGTTTCACCCACATAATATAAACCCGGTTTAGGATTAGGATCTTTTGGATTATATTTAGGCACTCCGCCGGCAAATGAACAACCGGAAGTAGATATAATAATTCCAAAAATTAACAAAAATATTATAAAAAATTTTTTCACATTTTTCATCACTTATTCATTAACCCAATTTTGAATAGAATATAATATTTTTTTATTTTTAACTAGAACCTATAAGTTCACATTTTGATACCTAAAATAATAAACATTCCATTCTACTTCTTACCATTACTCAAACATACTTCAAATAAAATATATGTCTATTACCCAAAGGTCTATATTTTTTTGAAGTATTTTCTCGTACACGATACTATATACCTGAAACTTTGTCAAGCTCGTATTTTACAGCTATTTAAGAAATCAATCTGTTCCTTTAACAATTTTTGTAATTCGTATTTTTCTTTTATTGTTTTTCTAGCTGAAAGCCGTATATTTGAATACTTTTCAGGTTCTTCAAGAACAGAATTTATTTTTTGTGCAAGTAAATCTATATTATAAAAATCTGTTAAAATACCGTTGAAACTATCTTGTATCACTTCTTTTACCGGTGCTGTATCAGATGCAACAACACAGCAGCCGACAGACATAGCTTCAAGTAACGACCACGACAAAACAAATGGATAAGTCAAATAAACATGGCACCTTGAAATCTGCAGTAGTTTTATATATTCAGGATAAGATAAATTCCCGACAAAATGAATTCT
>CALUYN010000008.1 GCA_944325025.1 Candidatus Gastranaerophilales bacterium
TTCTAAATATTCAATTATCATGGTTGGTAGAGCAAGCTCTACTGAAATTTTGAAATACGTTCCGTTTCACTACACTAAGGGAGCTACATTGGCTTTTTAATATCTAAACCAATTTAATTTTACTCCACAGTAACGGATTTTGCAAGATTTCTCGGCTGATCTACGTCTTTTCCTAAGAATTCAGCAATATAATATGCCAAAAGCTGCAAAGGAACAATTGCAATAATTGGAGAGAATAATTCCTGAACATCAGGAACTCTTATTATATGCTCGAATAAGTCATCTAATTTTTCATCTTTTGAATTTGTGAGCGCTATCATTCTTGCATTACGTGCCTTGGCTTCTTCACTATTTGAAAGAAGTTTTTCATAAACAGAACCGTTCATCAAAATTGATAATACAGGCATGGTTTCATCTAGCATTGCAATCGGACCATGCTTCAATTCTCCGGCAGGGTAGCCGGTTGCATTAATGTAGCTGATTTCTTTAAGCTTTAATGCACCTTCTAGAGCTGTCGGGAAATTTATTCCTCTTGCAATATAGATAAAATCTTTTGTATTAGCATAAGTTCTTGCAACTTTTTGGATATCTTCTTTATGTGCTAGAATTTGTTCGATTTTTTGCGGAAGAACCATTAATTCTGCCTTGAGAGATGTCAGAGTTGATGCTGCTATGCTGTCTTTAATTTCGGACATATACAAAGATAAGAGATAAAACGCCATCAACTGCGCAATATAAGATTTTGTAGCGGCAACAGAAACCTCAATACCTGCATTAACAGGAATTAAACTGTCAGCTTCCCGCGCCATAGCGCTGTCAGGTCTGTTTGTAATAATCAAAATATGCGAACCTTTAGCCTTAGCCTGCTTTATTGCGGTCAAAGTATCTGCTGTTTCGCCTGATTGGGAAACTCCGATTACAAGAGTATGTTCATCTGTTACTGTTTTTCTGTAAATGTATTCGCTTGAAGCCTCAACATCCACTGCTATACCGCAGAAGCTTTCTATCAAATATTTACCTATCATTGCCGCATGCAAAGATGTCCCGCAGGCAATAATTTGAATTCTGTTCAACTTTTTCAAAGTTTCTTTGTTTAATTTAACTTCATTCAAAATTATATGCTCATCCGGAGCATGCAGCCTTCCAACAAGGATATTCCTTATAACATCAGGCTGTTCATGAATTTCTTTAAGCATAAAATGTTTATATCCCATTTTGCTCAAAGCAACCGGCTCCCACGGCAAAAGTTCAATTTTAGGTTCTACTTTATCTCCGTTTTCATCTATAATTGTCATAGAATCAGGAGTTAATGTCGCAATCTGATTATCAGCGAGATAAACAGCTTTTTTGGTATGTTTAATAATTGCAGGAACATCTGATGCGGCAAAATATTCCCCGTTCCCTATGCCGACAAGAAGAGGAGCATTCCTTTTTGTAATAACAAGTTTATTTTTACAGTCATTGTGCATAACACAAAGAGCATAAGCTCCATCAATTTCTTCAGATGCAAGCCTTACAGCTTCAGTTAAATCTTTACATTCTGCGTATTTACGTGCAACGAGATGTGCAACCGCCTCTGTATCTGTTTGTGACTTGAAAACACAGCCGTCTTTTGATAATTCTTCTCTTAATTCTTTATAATTTTCAATAATCCCATTATGAACAACAACAAGATTACCGCAATTACAAGTATGCGGATGGGCGTTCAAAAGTGTTGGAGCACCATGTGTTGCCCATCTTATGTGTCCAATTCCCATAGTAGAACTGTTATATTCTTGCTCATGTCCTCTGAGTTCATCACGCAAGTTCTGAAGTTTGCCGATAGCTTTATAAACTTTTATTTCATCCTCACACATAACAGCAATACCGGATGAATCATATCCTCTGTATTCAAGCTGTTCTAACCCGTCAAGCAAAATATCTACAACAGATTTATTACCAACATATCCTACTATTCCGCACATATATTTCCTCTCAATAACTATTTATCCGAATAGTTACATTATAACATTGAAAGATTTAAATTTACATATCCTTATAAAAGTTTTACATTACACTTGCAAAATTCAAAATAATATAGTAATATAATTTTCGTGTATATGATAAGGGGAATTATTATGAAAAAGATTTTAGTTTTATTAGGGGTGCTTTTAATAGGCACAAGTTCTTTTGCAGACGAAATTATGGTTATTCAGGGGGCAAATTTGAATAACTTCTGGAGAAAGAAAGGGATTGATGAAGAAAAAGTTCTCAAAGTCGGACAAAAAATTATGATGGATAACAAAATTCCTAAAAGAGTCCCGATTTTTGTAATCACTAATAACAAGGTAATAAATGCTACATCAAGCCCTTACGATAAAACTGTAAACATTTATTCGGGAATGTTTTTGTATATAGATAATGACGATGAATTAGCTTATGTACTATCTCATGAAATCGCGCATTCTGTTGAAGCTTACGGCGGCATGATTAAATATATGGCAATGAATGCTAATTCTAAAAAATATGAACAAAAAGCAGACCTTAACGCTATAGATTATATGGTTAAAGCAGGTTATAACCCTGTTGCAGCAATTACAATGGGGAATAAAATATTCGGAGAACCTGTTTGGGACTGGGGATTTACATACCTTCATCCAAAAGGGTCAAAAAGACTTATAGATATGTATAAATACATTTATGTAAAATATCCGCAGTATTTAAATTCATATCTTACAAACACACCGTCTTATAAAAACTTTGAATACAGTATGAGAAAAGATATTACTGAATTTCAACAGAAACAAAAAAGACGCAGAATGAAACAACAGGATGAATTATAATGATTAAAAGACTGCTATTAATATGTTTATTATTAACAGGAATTTCTTCCATTGCGGAAGAAGTTCCTGTTACCATTACTCCGTTAAAAAAAATTACTACCGCAGATAAAAATCTCCATGAAGGCGACTATGTAGAATTTAAAAACGTAAAAACAGGAGATATTATTACAGGAATTATAAAAGAATTAACACCTAACGGCTTTGCAGGAGAACAAGCTTCAATACTTATAAATAATTTTCAAGACAAAGCTACAGGTAAAAAATTTAACGGGCAAATTTATATTAAAGGCGGCGAACACTTAAAATATCAAGAACTTGCCAACAATGGTATTTTACCGGCAACTTACATTATAAGAGGCGGAGAAGTTATATTAACACCTGAAAAAAGTCAGCTTGTCGTATTTTTTAATGATTTTATAAATTCAGAAGATACGCCGGTAAAAATTACTCCTGCTCAAAAAATTTCAACCTGCCATGATGAAACAGAAGTCGGCGATAAAATTAAATTCAAAATAACTAAAGATATCTATAAAAACGGAAAACTCTATATAAAAAAAGATACTCCAATTTACGGGCTGGTAGATTACGTGAGTGAAAACGGATGGTCTTACGATAACGCTCAAATTGATTTCAAAAAATTCTATACTAAAAATACTAATGGCAAAAAAATAACAATTGACAGCCCGCTATCAATAAACAGTTTTGATATTATTCAATACAAAGGGAATAAATTTGCCCAATTTTTTAACTACTGTGGAGTCGCATTCAGAGGAAAAGAAGTCGAAATTATTCCAACAAAAGATGAAATTGAATTCAATATCTGGCTAAAATAAATATATTATACTTTTTATTTTAACAAATCAGAAACTTTTGCAAAGAAAAGTCTTGAGCTGTCCAAAGCAAGATTTATTGAATCCTGCGCAATGCGCTGCCATCCTAATACATTGTTCTTATCAGGCATTTCACTATTTGAAGAATGTTCCACTACAGATACAAACAAATCCTCAAAATTGTCTGATTTTAATTTTGCTTCAGACGGAGAAGCATTTTCAATAAGCCTGTTCTCATTTTTATAAATAAAATTTTCAAAAGCTGAATGTAGAGGCATTTCTCTCCATTTTTGAATAAAATTTCCATGTTTTACATGTAAACCGACACACATATCATCAAGAAAATGTTTTGCTCTTCCAATTTCTTCTGCCATAAAATCAAATTGCCCATTTTTTACAGCTTTCACAAAATTTGACACATGGTAGTTATATCTTGCATAAGCATTATGGGATCCATCTATATCTAAAAAACTTGCTCGAGGACGGAAGTAGCTTTTGAAAGGGTAATAGAAATGCGTATTTGAATGAAAACCTAACTCGTCAAAATCAGGTTTTTCTGCCGCCAACTTTATCATGGGAGAATATTTTTCAAGTTTTGGGAACTCTTCGTTTATTAACCTTTCAGCAATTTTTCTGTGAGTATTATAATTAAATCCGAAATTTATTTGATTATTCTCTGTTTTAGCAATTTTCATACCACAATTGTACATCAAACACCAAATTGCAATAGATAAGTGTAAAAAATATAAAGAAATATTAAGAATATATGCTTGTTAAAAGCAATTTAATGCTAGCGCAATTATTTTATATATATACGGTTGGTTATAGATGATAGAAGGTATTTATTCTAATATAGGCATAAATGCGAAAAATAGAAATAGCGAAACTAAAATGGTTTCAGCTCCGATTCATTCATATTCGCAATATAAAGAGTTCAGCAAGGCGGCAAATGATGCTTGTATAGCTTATGCAAGTCCTATACTTAATCAAGCGGAAATACCTCAAATACCTTTAGATACTCTAATAAAAAAACTAAAAGCACAAGGCAAAAAAGAGGGCAAAGATTACATTGTTGAAATGGCAAAAAACAGAAATATCCGAATTACAATCAACAATAAATCAGGTAAACCATTACATGTAATTCATTATGACAACGGTGATTTAAACAGATGGAACTGTATGGAAAATTATAAATACAAAAACGGAAAACTATCAGAAATAATCTCAAAACGTGGAAACAATAAAACATTTGTCCGCTCAGCATTTTATGATAATAATGAAATACCGCAAAGTGCTTTTACTAAAGAAGGTTTAACATATAAAACAACCCCTGAAGAATTCATTGAAATGTTAGGTAGTCAACAATTTCAGATAGATGCAGAAAATAATCTTATAACTGTTTTCAATAATAATGGTTATAAAGAAGTCCGGTGGCTTGATACACCGAACGGAAATATTATAAGTATTAGCAATTACAACAATAAAGGCGATGAAAACAAACATATAACCTTAAAAAAAGATCAAACTGAAATAGACAATTATTTTGTATAAAAAAATCCCTCTTAAAAGAGGGATTTTTTATTATGCTTTTTTGAAAACTATTTCGTCGTTGTCGACATCAATTAGAACCTTGTCGCCGCGCAGGAACTTCTGGGCAAGAATTTGTTTTGACAGAGGGTTTTCGATTAACTGTCTTATGACTCGTTTGAGAGGTCTTGCACCGTATACAGGGTTAAAACCGCGGGTTGCGAGGAATTCTTTTGCATCATCAGTTATTTCAAAGTCAATTTCCTGATCTTTCAACAATTTTCTCAAGTAATCCATCTGAATATCAACAATTTTTGTCAAATCCTGCATATTCAAGGCTCTAAAGAATATTGTTTCATCAATTCTGTTCAAAAATTCAGGTTTAAAACGACTTCTCAAAACTTCCAAAACTTTTTCTTTTGTTTCTTCAAAGTTTTGTTTTGAACCTATTGAATTCAATGTATTTTCAAGAATTATGTCGCTTCCGATGTTTGATGTCATAATAATCAATGTATTTTTGAAATCAACAGTTCTTCCTTTAGAGTCAGTCAAACGACCGTCATCAAAAATTTGAAGCATAATGTTGAAAACATCAGGGTGAGCCTTTTCTATTTCATCAAAAAGAACTACAGAATAAGGTTTTCTTCTTACAGCTTCCGTTAACTGACCGCCTTCGTCGTACCCGACATATCCCGGAGGAGCTCCGACTAATCTTGAAACATTATGTTTTTCCATATATTCAGACATATCAATACGGATAAGTGCATCCTCATCGTTGAACATAAATTCAGCAAGTGATTTTGCAAGTTCGGTTTTACCAACCCCTGTAGGCCCTAAGAATAAGAAGGTGCCTATCGGGCGTTTCGGGTCTTTCAAGCCTGATCTTGCACGGCGTATTGCATCAGAAACCGTATCAACAGCTTCTTCCTGACCGACAAGACGTTTATGAAGAATTTCTTCCATATTAAGAAGTTTTTGCTTTTCGCTTTCAACAAGTTTATTTACAGGAATTCCTGTCCACTTGCTTACGACATTTGCGATATCTTCGTCATCAATTTCTTCTTTCAAGAGTTTGTTGTCTGTTTTTTCTTTATTCTGGACAGCCTTCAACTGCTTTTCAAGCTCAAGAAGTTTGCCGTACTTTAATTCAGCAGCAGTCTGCAAATCAGTATTTCGTTCAGCTTCTTCTATTTTATTTTTAACTTTTTCTATTTCTTCTTTGATGCCTGCCTCACCTGTAATTGAAGCTTTTTCCTGCTCCCATTGAGCTTTTAATTTTGAGATTTTGCCTTCCAAATCATCAATTTGTTTAGTTAAATCAGCAACTTTAGCTTTTGCATCTTCATCATCCTCTTTTTTCAAGGCTTCGCGTTCAATTTCAAGCTGAATTTTCTGACGCATCATTTTGTCGATTTCTTCAGGCATTGAATCAATTTCAATACGTAAAGATGAAGCAGCTTCATCAATCAAATCAATTGCTTTATCAGGCAAAAATCTGTCTGTTATATATCTGTCAGACAATTTTGCAGCCGCAATCAAGGCGCTGTCTAATATTCTTATTCCATGGTGAACTTCGTATTTTTCTTTCAAACCTCTGAGGATAGAAATTGTATCTTCTACAGATGGTTCTCCAACCATTACAGGCTGAAAACGTCTTTCTAAAGCAGGGTCCTTTTCAATATATTTACGGTATTCATTAATTGTTGTAGCACCGATTGTTCTCAATACTCCTCTTGCAAGCATAGGTTTCAAAAGGTTGCCTGCATCCATTGAGCCTTCTGTTGCTCCGGCACCTACAACAGTATGGAGTTCATCGATAAACATTACAATTTCGCCGTTTGAATTTTCAACTTCTTTCAAAACTGCTTTCAAACGTTCTTCAAATTCACCTCTGAACTTTGCACCTGCAACCAGTGCCCCCATATCAAGAGAAACTAATTTTACATCTTTCAGACTTTCCGGGACATCGCCTCTTACGATACGCTGAGCAAGACCTTCAACTATTGCCGTTTTACCGACACCGGGTTCACCTATCAATACAGGGTTGTTTTTTGTTCGTCTGTTTAAAACCTGAATAATTCTTCTGACTTCCTCATCTCTGCCGATTACCGGATCCAATTTCCCTTTTCTTGCAAGAGCTGTCAAATCAGTTGAATATTTTTCAAGCGCTTTCATATTTTCTTCAGCATTTTTATTATCCACTTTTTTATTACCTCTTATTTTTTTCATTACATTTAAAACTTTATTTGAATCAACATTGTAATTTTTCAACAAAAGTTGAATAGGGCTGTTATCCAATCTTGTCATCGCAAGCAAAATTGATTCTGCACTTATAAATTCATCCTTAAATTCTTCAGCCTGCTGGCCTGCAATATCAAGCAATCTGTAAGTCTGAGTTGATAAAAATACCTGTCCTGACGGCGGTCCGGAAATAGTCGGGAAAGAATTTACTACAGAAACAATTTTATCTATAAATCCCTGATTTAAAAGCTTTAATTCCGTTAAATAATCCTTTATTGCTCCGTCATCTTTAATCATAGCAAGCATTATATGCTCAGGCTGCATCTCAGAATTCTTGTGTTCCTGCATAATAGCACCTGCAGAATTCAAAAGTTCCTGAGAATAGTTCGTAAACTTTTCAAAATTTGGCATACACGTTAACTCCTTCAAAAAAATATCTTATATTATCATTTTAACGTTATTTTTCAAAAAGTCATTGAAATTAATGTTTAATTAATTATTCATATTGACAAAAAATAAAAAATATTAAATAATAAATTTTATACAGAATATAAGAAGGAGTTTTGTTATGAAAAAAGATGAGAAGCTGAGAATCGCCCCCCCCCCGAAAAATTAAAACCTGGCAAGGGTTTTGGTAATTTTAAACCTCTTAGTGATGTACAACTTTACAATCAAGATAAACTAAGATATAATATAAATATGCATCAAAATAATTTATCTAATAATTTATCTGAAAATGCTAAACACATAGTTCTGCCAAATTATCAAAGTATGGCTGCATTCACCCTCGCAGAAGGTGCTACGCACGTAACCAACTCTCACAATATTCGTCGGGCTGCTTTTACTTTAGCTGAAGTCTTAATCACCCTCGGCATAATCGGTGTTGTCGCTGCGATGACAATACCAACTCTTATTCATAAATTTCAAAACAAAGCACTTGAAACTCAATATAAAAAAGCAGTATCTGTAGTGTCACAAGTTATTTTAAAAGCAAAGGCTGACTACGGGCTAGATAACTTTGCAAAATATTGTGCAGACTATCCTTATCCAAGTGACAGCGGTATACCTTATGATCACGATAAAGAATGCTATGAAATTTTGTATAAAACTCTCTTGAATGTAGACGGTCAAAAAAGCTATTCTTCAAAAAACGAAAGATACATTAACAGGTTTAATGACAATATTAAAACATATAATAACAAACAAACTATCACAAACAACGCCCTTGCAGGAATAGGGAGTTCAATATTCCAAACCTATGCAATGAACGATGGAACCTATATTAATTTCACAATCATTGAAGCTGCATTGTATATAGGAGTTGATACAAATGGCGGTAAAAAACCAAATAAACTTGGTCATGATATATTTATTTTTAAAGTAAATAAAAATAATGACACTCTCACAGCCGGAACAAACAAACCTCAAAATCTTTCGGACGATGAAATTGAACAGGGAGATTATGAAAAAGAACACCAAAAAGAACGGGCAGGAAACCCGTGTAATCTTACATCATCGCAAAAAGCAAACGGTATAGGGTGTGCATACTATGCTTTACAAAATATATGCCCCTATGACAGCTCAAAAAGATATTTTGAATGTCTGCCATAAAACAAATTATTCTTCATTACAATCATTTTTATCAAAAGAGGTTAAATAAGCCACAGGAATCATCCCGACAAGTGCGCCGAAAAAGAATAAGAGTACAACCGCAATTATTGTGAGCATTACTGCCTTAAACGAATTAAAAATTTTCTTCGATGCAATTATTGCTAAAGATAAACCAACACCGTACAAAATCGCCGCAATAGCGCCGTATAATGAAGCAAGTCTTTGAATATCATTTGTAACCAAAGCCTGCGGATGAAGTAAGAATATTAAAATTCCACAAATAAAACCGGCAGCAATTGAACCTGCAATAGAATAAAACAAATAAAATCCTAATATTTCAAGTCCGGTCCTTTTTATTGATAAATTAAATAAATTTTTAAACATATACCTTACTTTATCTCCTGCAGAATACTGGTAGATTTAAACTTTTTAGAAGAATGAATATTTATATATTCTTTTAAAAGTTCAAAACAGACGCTGCATACTTTTTCGTTTGCTTTTTCATCGTATTGGGAAATATAATCAAAATCATATTGCAAACAGGCATTTAAAAAATCCCTCAGTTTATGATGCATAAGTGTATGCAATTTAAAAGTATCATTGCATTCCTTACAGATTATTCCTCCCATATTTGATGAAAAATACATATTCTCATCTTTTACAGGCTCACCGCAGCAAAGGCAGGTGTCAAGCTCTATTGCAAAGCCGGATATCAACATCATTTTTATTTGAAATTTTATGACTGCAATCAGTATTTCAACAGTGTCAGAAGCGTTTGAGATTTTATCCAACGCTTTATAAAGCAGGTCATATACCTCCTTTGAACAAGGGTCATCTTCCACTCCGAAGTTATTAACAACTTCGGTTACATACATTGAATAAAAAATTTTGTCCATATTCTGACGCGTTTTTTGAAACGTATTAAGAGCCTCTGCCTGACAAATCCTGTCAAGATTTTTACCTTTATAAAGCATGAGTTTATTGGCAACAAGCAAATCCATTCTTGCACCCAATTTACTCTTTGGCTTTTTTACTCCCTTGGCAACCCCTCTTATAAGCCCTTTGTCCCGCGAATACATAACAATAATCTTATCAGATTCACTTAAATTATAGGCTTTAAGATTAATTGCGTCAGTAACGAAATTATTCATACAACTATCTCTAATTTAAATTATTTGCCAGAAGGCCCGAATGTTCCGTGGAATACCCCTCTAAACATCTGCTGCAATTCGTTTTTATTATCGGAATAAGACATTGCAACATCTTCTGTTATTAACTCTTGTTCGTATAGCCTGTACAATGAAGCGTTCATTGTAATCATGTTGTTGAAAGAGCCTTTTTTAACAAGTTCATAAATTTCTTCCAACTTATCTTTTTCAATAAAGTCTTTAACTGTTGGCGTAACCACAAGAACTTCGCATGCCGGCCTGCGTCCTGCTGCATTTGATATCGGTATAAGTTTTTGAGAAACAGTACCTCTCAAAATAGAAGCTAACTGCCCTCTAACAAAATCCCTATCCGAAGGCTCAAACATATTAACAATTCTATTAACTGTTTGTATTGCATCGTTAGTGTGGATAGTTGCAAATACAAGGTGTCCTGTTTCTGCAGCCTTTAACGCGGCAGTAACTGTTTCTTTATCTCTTATTTCACCGATAAATATAACATCGGGATCCTGTCTTAAAGCATATTTTATACCGTCAGGGAATGACGGAGTATCAATAAGCACCTGTCTTTGCGACACAAGAGATTTTTTATTTGTAAATATAAATTCAACAGGATCTTCAATAGTAATAATATGCTTAGGATAATTTATATTTATATAATCTATCAAAGATGCAATAGTCGTTGATTTACCTGATCCTGTAGGCCCTGTAATTAAAACAAGCCCGTTATTCAAAGTTGCAAACTGTTCAATAGATTCAGGCAGCATCAATTCTCCAATACGTTTGATATTATAAGGAATTGTTCTTATAACAAGCGCACTTTTACCAAGCTGTCTGCTTAAGTTAACCCTGAAACGTGAAACTCCTCTAATTTCATAAGCAAAATCCAGATCAAATACCGCATTTACTTTACCTTTAAAATGGGTCGGAAGCAAAATATCATAAGCAATTGCAATATCATCCTCAGTTAAAACCGGCATGTCGACTTTTGTAATTTTGCCGTCAATACGTATAGCAGGATGCTCATCTACCTGAAGATGAATATCCGAAGCACCAATAGCTACAGCCTTTTTCAAAAAAGCTATTATATTAAACTTACTGTTTGAATAATTTTCAACCATAAATATCCTCTCAATTAAGAAAGATTATAACATTTTTTTATTTGCATGACAATAATATATTTAATGTAACAAAATTTTAACAATGAAAACAAAACAGGAAATTTTTAATATGAAAAATACTTTATATAAATGTAAGGGAAATTTAAAATTATTGAAACAAAATAACATAATTGGATATTAAAAAAAGTAATCAAATTCTTCAAACGGTTAGAACGAGATGAAAAAGAAAAGGTTTATTTTTATACTCTCTCTCTTAATATCCTCGTGTTTATTTAATGTTGCCTCATATAAGGCAACTTTTTTTTGCTTTAATTAGAAGCTTCTAAACTGCTTCTTTTTCTTTGATTGTTTCCAAATACTTAACCGCATAAACAGCTCCGACAGCGCCGTCTGCCGCAGCAGTCACAACCTGACGCAGCGGTGTTGTTCTGACGTCCCCTATAGCAAAGACACCTTCCACAGACGTTGCCATTGTTTCATCTGTCACAATAAATCCTCTTGCATCCTGCTGCAGTTGACCTGAAAACAGTTCAACATTAGGAGTCATGCCAATATAAGGGAATACCCCGTTTACCTGCAAATTAGAAATTTCTTTTGTCTTAACATTTTCCAAAACAGCTGTTGTCACAAGATTATCGCCTTTAATTTCTTTTACAACAGAATTCCAGATAAATTCAATTTTTTCATTTTTAAAAGCTCGTTCCTGAACAATTTTGTCAGCTCTCAGTTCATCCCGTCTGTGGATTACATAAACTTTATCAGCAAATTTTGTCAGGTACATTGCTTCTTCAACAGCAGCATTGCCGCCACCGACAACAGCGACAACTTTATTTTTATAAAAAGCCCCGTCACAAACAGCACAATAACTTACACCGCGTCCCACAAATTCTTGTTCACCCGGCACACCAAGCTTCATCGGCTGTGCTCCTGTTGCTATTATAATTGTGCCTGCCTTAAATTCGTATTCCTTTGTTTTAATAATTTTGTTTTTTAAATCAACGCTTTCAATTTCCTGCATAGGGAACTTTTGAACCCCGAATTTATCGGCATGTTCTTCAAATTTCTCCATTAAATCGTAGCCGCCGACAATTTGAAATCCCGGATAGTTTTCCAGTTCCAGATAGTTTGAAGGCTGTCCCCCAAGCATATTAATATCAACTATTGCTGTTGAAACAGCTCCTCTTGCTGCGTATATTGCCGCCGACAAGCCTGCAGGTCCTCCGCCTAATATAATCGTATCAAATTTCAATTGCTCCATATTCTATCCTCACTTCCCTGTAATAGTTGATCCTGAAATTTTTTCGCCTTTCAATATGTACAAAGCAGTATCTTTTTGAATTAATGAATTGTCATGAGTTGAAAAAGTTTCCAGAACAAGCGTATTTATACCTGTAAAAGTATCACCATTTAGCTTTAAATCAACAGTATCGGTTAACGTTTTGTTATCATATTTTCCTTTTTTTGTAAATCTTATAATATTTCCATCAACATAGTTAAGTGTCACAGAAGCGCTAGCTCCTGAAAACGGATTGCTTAAATTTATGACGTCGCCCTGCCTTGATAAGTTCCATACATCAACATTTTTTGGTTTAAAATTGACGCTTTTTCCTGTTTGTTTATCAATTTTTGCAACAACGCGCCAGGTTCCGTAAAAAGTTTTCGGAACACTGTCGATAGAAACACCTGCTTTTAAAGTTTTGCCTAATACAGATGTTCCGAATAATAACAAGAGAATTATAATTAAATTTTTCAAAAATTTCATATACACCTTAAGCCATAGCCATCTTTTCTTTAATAGCCTGAGCAGATTCTTCATATCCTGCTCTGCCCATTAAAGCATAAGTATAATTTTTTGCCTGTTCCACCCCGGGCTGGTTAAATGCGTCTATATTGTATAATTCTCCGGCTATTGCTGTTTGAACTTCTAACATATAAAGAAGCTGCGCTACATTGTAACCGTCAACTTTTTCAAGAGTAATTGTCACATTAGGTCTTTGATAATCAGCGAGTACAACTTTTGTGGAATCGGCTTCGGCATTGATAAGCTGATTAATTGTTTTCCCGCCTAAATAACCTATTCCTGTATATTCAAAAATTGCAGGTATTTCAAGAGTATTATCAAACTCTTTTACACGTATAAAGTTAATAATTTTGTTATTAGGGCCTTCGTTATACAATTGAATTTGAGAATGCTGATCTGTAGCCCCGAGTGCCTTTATCGGAGTCGGGCCTACGCAAACATTATTACCTTCTTTATCCTTATTTTTCCCTAATGATTCTGCCCAAAGCTGTGTATACCAGTCAGAAACATATTTCAATCTGCTTGAATACGGCATCATAACAGACATATTTTTACCTTTTTGAGTATCCATAAGATAATGAATTAAGGCATTTTGGGCAGCAATATTTTCATTTATATCGGTATTTTTTAACGCCAAATCCATATCTTTTATGCCGTTTGTAATTTCATCAATATCAATACCGACAAGAGCAAAAGGCAATAACCCTACAGCAGAAAAAACAGAAAATCTTCCGCCCACATCATCCGGTACAACAAATGTTTTATAACCTTCCTGTTCAGCAATTTGTCTTAAAATCCCGGTCTTTTTATCAGTTGTTGCAACAACATTGTATCTATAATTGTCCCCTAATTCTTTTTCCAGACGGTCTTTTACAATCATAAACTGTGACATGGTTTCTGCAGTTGAACCTGACTTGGTAATAACATTAACAAGAGTTTTTGACAAATCAAGCATATCTAACAAGCCGGTCATAGTATCTGGATCAATATTATCAAGAAAGAAAATTCTTGGTAAATCGTTTCTCTGTTCAGGAGTCAGCAAGTTCCAATAAGGTTTCAAAAGAGCTTCTGTAACGGCTAATCCTCCAAGCGCAGAACCTCCTATACCAAGAACCAAAATATTATCAAATCTCCCCTGTACCATTGATGCATATTCTTTAACATACCAGAGAGTTTCCTCGCTGTAACCCAAATTCATCCACTGAAGCCACTGCCCTGGCTTATCTTTTCTTTTATTTAAATCCGCAATAATTGAGGTAATTCTATCTTTGTAATTTGCGAATTCTTGTTGAATATCTAACCCGTTCTCACACCCAATAACACTTTGATCTATATTTCGGTAGTCTAAAGTTATCATCTGTACTCCTTTTTCAAAATAACCTTAAATAAGTACACTTTATACACTTATTATACGGACTGAAGGAATTTTAACAAGTGCCTGAACGATTTTTTAATAATTATTTACTACAATTATTTGGCCTCTAATTCAACTTTAGGCTTAACACGTCTTTGACACTTTAGTTTCTCTTCTAGCCTTTTTTGCTTATAACCGTAGCCTGCATAAATTGCAACACCTATTAATAACCATAACGGGAAATAAAGCGAAGAAGTCGTCAAAAACTTCATTGAATAAACCATCAATCCTCCGCAGGTTAAAATCCCAAGAATTGGAAATAAAGGAGATAAAGGCACTTTAAAAGGACGCGGCCGGTCTGGATCTGTTTTTCTCAAAATTAATACAGCAATACAAATAATTATAAACGATGTAAATGTCCCGAAGTTACAGAGTTCTGCCGATATACTTAAATCCATAAAAAATGTACATAAAATTACGATAACACCGGAAATCCAAGTTAGTACATGCGGAGTTCTGTACTTTTTATGAATTAAACGCAATGATTTCGGCAAAAATCTATCCCTGCTCATGGCGTATAAAATTCTTGTTGTTCCTAATTGATAAATCAATATCACAGATGTTAAAGCGCATAACGCACCAATTGAAATCAACCCTGCAAACCAATCTTTCCCTATAGCACGCATAGCATGAGCTATAGGAGCCTGTATATCAATATGCCCCAGAGGAACATTACCAGTCAAAACAAGTGCAACGCATATATATAAAACCGTACAAATTACAAGGGTGCCTAAAATTGCAATAGGCAAATCTCTCTGGGGATTTTCGGTTTCTTCTGCAGTTGTTGATATTGCGTCAAACCCAATATAGGCGAAGAATATTAAAAATGCACCCATAAAAATACCTTCAAATCCGTTCGGCGCAAAAGGCGCCCAATTTTCAGGCTTTACATAAAAAGAACCTACCACAATAAATGAAATTATCATGAACATATTTACACCGACCATTATACTTGCAAATCTCGTAGATTCTTTTACACCTTTTACAAGCAAAATAGTCAAAAGCAAAACAATAACCATTGCCGGAAGATTTATTGCAAACGGGATTTTGTCAAACATATAAGGCATCTGGCTGTGCGGGTCAAGTCCGTATTTATCACAATAAGCAAACATGAAACGATAATCCGCACGCAGCCACAGCGGGAAGTTAATAACAAAATCAGGCAAAATATGCTTAAACCCTTTCAAAAATTGAACAAAATAACCTGTCCATGCGCAGGCTACCGTAATATTTCCGATAGCGTATTCAAGCATTAAAATCCAACCTACCATCCAAGCCATAAACTCGCCCATTGTTGCATACGTATATGTGTAAGCACTTCCGGCAACCGGAATCATTGCTGCAATTTCAGAATAACAAAGGGCTGAAAAAACGCATGCAATAACAGCCAAAATCATTGAAATTACAATTGCAGGCCCTGCGCCCACGCTTTCCGGTCCGCCCTGAATTGCAGAACCGATAATCGTAAAAATTCCGGTTCCAACAACAGCTCCAATGCCAAGAACTATCAAATCAAATACATTCAAGGTCTTTTTAAGCTCTGATTTTTTACTCACAGCTATTAATTCATCGGGGCTTTTCTTTTTCAATGCATTAGATAGTATATTTTTAAATTCCATTATTTCATCATTTCTTGTTTTTTAAGTTCTACTTTTTCATTATGAATTTTGTTTTCATTCTGTCTGTTTCTGACAAAACCATACAATAGATATATTATTGCGCCTACACCTAACCATACAGGGAATAACAGAGCAGAACCAGACGGCTGCATAGATTTATAAACCATCAATCCGCCGCAAATAATTATGCCAAGAGTTGGAGTGACAGGAGAAAACGGCACCTTAAAAGGACGAGGCCTGTCAGGGTCTGTTTTTCTGAGGATTAATACTGCGACACAAACAATTATGAAAGATGTAAATGTTCCGTAATTACATAACTCTGCAGCGACATCAAGATTGAGAGTTAAAATCCCGACAACTGCAAGAATTCCGACAGTCCAAGTCAAAAGAGCCGGAGTTTTAAACTTTGGATGTAATTTTTGAAATCTCTGAGAAATAAAATGATCTCTGCTCATTGCATACAAAATTCTTGTTGCAGCCATCTCAAGTACAAGAAGAACAGACGTCAATCCTGCAAGCGACCCTATAGAAATTAATCCTGCAGCCCAATTCATTTTCAACATTGACATACAATATGCCATAGGCGCTTTTAGAAATGCTAGAGGCACAGCAGAACTTGTATCCTGCAGACCTGTCATAACAAGCGCAACAGAAACATAAACAATTGTTGTTATTATTAAAGAACCTATGATACCGACAGGCAAATCTTTCTGCGGATTTTTACATTCTTCTGCAGCAGTAGCAAGAGCGTCAAATCCGATGTAAGCAAAAAATATTAAAAATGCACCTGCAAAAATCCCTGCTGCACCGTTTGGAGCAAAAGGAGTCCAGTTTTCAGGTTTTACAAAAAATATTCCTGCAAAAACAAACAAAGCTATTACAGCTAATTTTATAAATACCATCAAACCTGCCATTTTTGCAGAGTCCTTTGTCCCCCTGACAAGTATCATAGTAATCAACAAAACAATAACAATTGCAGGCAAGTTTATACTAATAGGCATCCCGAACAACATAGGAATATGCATATCAGGGTTGTCCGCTGCAAGTTTAGAAACAGTAAATACGTCATTTACTAACCAGACAGGAGGATTACTGAGCCAGGCAGGCAGAACTTTTTCAAACCCGCTCATAAACTGTACAAAATGGTTTGACCATGCACATGCTACAGCAATAAATCCTATTGCATATTCAAGCATAAGCACCCATCCTACCATCCATGCGGCAAATTCACCAAGTGTTGCAAATGTGTAAGTGTATGCGCCGCCTGCAACAGGAATCATCGTAGCAAATTCTGAATAACAAAGAGCTGAAAATATACATGCTATTGCCGCAATTACCATTGAAACAATAAGTCCAGGCCCGGCACCTATAATAGAACCGTCGGCACTGCCGGCTGCAGCAATACCTACAACAGCAAAAATTCCAGAACCTATAATTGCACCGACGCCGAGTATAATCAAATCCCAAACGCCTAAAGTTTTTTCTAATCCTTCTGCCTTTGCTTCAGCTAACATTTCATCTGGATTTTTAATCCTTGTAATAGTTTTCAAAAAATTGCGAGTAAATGTCGCGCGGTGAAATTTTTCTGCCATTTATTTTATTTTCTCCATTTTTTCCTCTGTATGAAACGAGGGTTGGGGGTGAGATTTCAACCCCTGATAATTATTTACAAAGAGGAAATCCCATTTCTTCTCTTTGCGCTACGTACAGTCTTGCAACAGCTGATGCCATTGTTCTGACCCTGTTGATAAAATTAATTCTTTCATCTTTGCTGATTACGCCTCTTGCATCTAAAAGATTGAATGTGTGAGAGCATTTCAAAACGTAATCATAAGCAGGCAAAACAAGTTTTGCATTAACACAATTATCTACTTCTTTTTGATATAAATCAAACATCATGAACAAAGATTTTGCATCACTTACTTCAAAATTATATTTAGATTGCTCAATTTCATTTTGAAGGTAAATATCACCGTATTTTAACGTATCATTCCACATAATATCGTATACAGATTCTTTGTTTTGGAGATACATGGCAATTCTTTCAAGGCCGTAAGTCAATTCAAGAGCTACAGGCTTAACCTCAACTCCACCGACCTGTTGGAAATATGTAAACTGAGTAATTTCCATACCGTCAAGCCAAACTTCCCAACCCACACCTGCTGCGCCGAGAGTCGGAGATTCCCAGTTATCTTCAACAAAACGTACATCATGTTCTTTTAAATCAATTCCCATAGCCTCTAAACTTTTCAAATAAAGTTCCTGAGCATTATCAGGGGACGGTTTTAAAATAACCTGAAACTGGAAATAATGTCCCAAACGATTAGGGTTTTCGCCGTATCTTGCATCAGTCGGGCGTCTGCATGGTTCAATCATAGCAGTATTCCACGGCTCAGGGCCTAACGCACGTAAAAAAGTCGCAGGGTTCATG
The DNA here is from genome assembly GCA_944325025.1 of Candidatus Gastranaerophilales bacterium. Classification (GTDB taxonomy): domain Bacteria; phylum Cyanobacteriota; class Vampirovibrionia; order Gastranaerophilales; family Gastranaerophilaceae; genus Stercorousia. The sequence goes on from CALUYN010000008.1 coordinate 18,584, forward strand.
GTAGAAGCACCTTTTTCAATATCATAAGGCTGTTGAATTATACATCCGTAATCCGACCAAAATTTTTGTAAATTAAAAACCAATTCCTGAAAGTTTAAAGCCATATTCAAATTTTCCAATATATTGTACTATTTACACTCATTTATGCAGGCAGAGCAACATCGGCTCACACGTGCTTTTTTCATACTACGACTAACATAGCAAAATTGCAAATTTTATGTTTAAAAATATTAAGTTGCTGATAAGCAGTTCAAGGCAGCGGGTCATATCCGCCTTCATGGTAAGGATGGCATTTGCATATCCTTTTTATTGCAAGCCAGCCGCCTTTCAAAATGCCATATTTTTCTATTGCCTGACGGGTGTACTCAGAACATGTAGGATAAAACCGGCAAACAGCAGGAGTGTGTTTTGATATTTTTTGATAAATTGAAATTAAAAATAAAATAAGCTTTTTCATAAAAAAATAAATATACCTATTCTACAGCGTAAGATTCTCCGATTGTATCTATAGCTTCGACCTTGATATCAGTAATCAATTCGGAATAAGAGATTACAACGATTGTCGGGATATGACGTTCAAGAAGCTGATAAAGAGGCAGTCTTATTCTCGGCGAACACAAAATTACAGGCTGTTGTCCGCATGCCTGATGCGCTCTCATCAAAGTTGTTGCGGTAGTTTCAATCAGTTCCTGAACCTGCATAGGATTTAGCAGAAACATTGTACCCAATTCTGTTCTCTGGCAGCTGTCATCTAGCGTTTTTTCCCACTCAGGAGAAAGCGTCAGAGCATACAATACCCTGTCATCCCCAACATTAGCAAGACAAATCTGGCGCCCTAAAGCTGCACGCAAACGTTCTGATAAAATATCAGGTTCCTTTGAAAATCTTGCATAATCGCATAATCTTTCAAATACAAATATAATATCTTTAATAGAAACCTTTTCACGAATAAGGTTAACAAAAATCTTTCTCAAATCGCTTGTAGAAATAATTGTCGGAACAAGGTCATTAACAAGCGTCGGGTCTTGTGAACGAACAAGTTCCATTAGTTTGAGAACATCGGTTTTTGTCATAACTTCATCTACATGTTTTCTTACACATTCCTGAAGGTGAGTTACAATAACATCAGTTGAGTCTACAGCTGTTACAGAACGTGCAGTTTTTGCAGCTTCAGGAGAAATCCAGTAAGCCTGAGTTTGATATGTCGGATCTATACCGATTATTGCGTCTTGCGGAACATCTTTTTTCATCGCATCCCATTGATCGGCAATTACCATCAATTTACCAGGGTAAACATAACCTGTTGCAACAGTGTTTCCGCGAATTGAAATCATATATTCATTAGCATCCAAAGCTGATGAATCCATAATTCTTATGTTAGGGAGAATATACCCGAGTTCATCTGTTACTCTCTGACGTAAAGCAGCAATTTTTGCTAGCAATTGACCTTCCTGATCCGGATCTGCAATAACAAGAAGGTTTGAACCAACCTGCAAGCTCAAAACATCAACCCCCAAACGCTCATACATCCTGTTCGGGTTAACAAGATCCTGCATATTCTGGCGGACATTTTCCAACTGTCCTAACTGTGACTGAACATCTGCATTGATAAGTGTAGAGAAGCCTGCGATAAACAATCCTACAGCAAACATAAAGAACGGTAAAAACGGAAGTCCTGTCCCTTGCCAGAACCATGTATGACCTGTAATTGCAAGGAAAAACAAGAACATTGCCGCCAAAAACAGTGCATTAGGTTTGCTTATTATCTGTCCTGTAACATCAGAACCTAATGAATTAGCAGCTGATGAACGTGTCATAAATACACCGGCAGCAATTGACATCAAAAGTGAAGGCAATTGAGATGCAAGACCATCACCTATTGTTAAAATCGTATATTTTGAAACCGCATCAGCGATAGGCATCTGGTTCATCAAACAGCCTATGCACAAACCGCCGATAATATTAATCAATACAATAATAATACCCGCAATTGTGTCCCCTTTTACGAACTTCATAGCACCGTCCATGCTACCGAAAAGGTTTGATTCCCTTTGCAAATCTTCACGCTTTTTAGTCGCTTCTTCAGGAGAAATCAATCCTGCGTTAAAATCCGCGTCAATAGTCATCTGTTTACCTGGCATAGCGTCTAATGCAAAACGTGCTGCAACTTCTGCGATACGTTCGGCACCCTTTGTAATTACCATAAACTGAACAACCGTGATAATAAGGAAGATTACGCCGCCGACAATCATATTACCGCCGGTTACGAATGTTCCGAATGCGTGAATTACTTCTCCTGCCTCGCCTTTTGATAAGATTAACCTTGTTGAAGCAATTGAAAGAACAAGTCTAAACATCGTACCAATAAGAATAATTGACGGGAATGATGCCAGTTCAAGAGTCTTTTTAACATACAAAGAAATCATCAAAAGTACAACACCAAGTGCAATATTCAAGCTTATGCAAAAATTAACAACCCAGTTAGGAAGTTCTACAAGCAACAGAACAATAAGCAATAGTACAAATATTGCCATAAAAACTTCGCTTAAATTTGTTCCTCCGCCTTGAGCCTGTTCCTGTGCCATTAAATTTCCTTCAGAGCCTCACTTATCACTGACAATTGAGTTTCAATCGTCGCATCTATTACACCGTTATTGGTCGTCACCATACAGCCGCCTTCCATTATTGTTTCATCCGGAACAATAAGAACTTTTGCTTCCAGTCCGGCAGTATTCAATAATTCCGGAATTTCCGCTTTTAACATTGAAGCCTGCATAGGGTTTACTTTCAATGTAATTTTTGTTTCTTCTTTTGAAAGTCCTTTTAATATTTCCAAAAGATTGTTTAAAATTATTGAAGAATCCTGCTGTATTTCTTTTTTAATAATTTTTTTTGCGATATCAATACTTATCTCAAGGATATTCGGTGCAATGTATTCAAAAACTTCCTGCTTTGCTGACATAAATGATGTAATCGCATTTTTAACCTCGTCAATATCAGCTTTTGCCTGAGTCAAACCGTCTTGATAACCTTCTTTTGCAGCAGCTTCTTTTATACTCTGCGCCTCTTCCCTTGCACGCGAAATAAGGTTTCTGTCGTCAATTCTCCGAAACCCTCTGCGTCTATCGCCGCGTCTTCTTTCCTGACGCTGTTTGAAATCTATATTATCAAGGTTGAACAAATCAATTTTTTCTTCTTCATTATCCGCCTTGATTTCAGGTTCTTTTTCAACCTGTTCTTCAACATTCTCATTTTGAGGAACAGGTTTGGATGATTTCTTTTTTATAATCATGATTAATTGTATTATACACTATCTTCAATATGTGTGGCAATAATATTTGCAACTTTCGGGGGCATTTCTAAATACTCACCCTCTAATGCTGTAAAGACAAACCTTTTCACCTTAACACGTTCAGACCTCAACACCTGTTCCAATTGTGATTTATCGAAATATTGCGAAACATTTTGAATTTTATTAATAATTTTTGAAGGCGTCAAATCCTGATGTGCTGAAGGTAAAGAAGTTTTTATTTCTTCAAGACAGCGCATAGTTATAGCCGGATCAACTTTTTCTCCAAGATCAGGCATTCCCATAAATTTTATAACAGAATTCGCATCATCTGGATTAAATTTATTTAAAATTGTCTGAACTTTTTCTTGCTTCATTTTTTTGAATAAAAGAGCAAGTGTGGCGAGTTTAAATACCTTTGCATCTCCGCCGAGCGGTTCCTGAACGGGCGCACCAACTTGTCCGCCTGCACTCTGCTGAGGCTGCGGAATTTCTCCTGTTTGGGCTTGAGCTTGCTGTGCCTGTTGTTCGGCTTGAGCCTGCTGCTGCATCATTGCATCAATATTGGACTGGCTTGCAGCCTGCTCCATCAATCCTTCATCAATCAAATTTTTGTCTTTTAATTCTGCAATACAATCCAGATATGTCTTTTTAACATGGTGCTCTATTAATTGTAAACATTGATCTTGCGGCAAACCTTGATGATATGCATTTTTTGCGACCTCAAAGATTGTGAAAGCAATTTTCTGCATAATAGGATCCCAGTATTGCTGAGGAATACCGGAACGTATAAGGTCAACAGATTTATGAAAAGACCATTCAGCAATAATCTGGGTAATCATCACAGCCTGATCTAAATTAAAATTAAGCTGCGTGTCATCATACAAGGCCTGCCCCGCTATAGTTGCAAAATTTAAAAGAGTATTTGCAACATAATTTTTCTGGTTATCGTTAAAATCCTTAGGGATTAACTCTAGAGCCTGCTGTGCTAAATTCTGTGCAAAACCTTTGTAATCAAATCCTTGTATTGCCATCTTTATACCATTGCTTACGACTGCTTTCGAGGCGCTTTTGTTTTTTCTGCATCAACTTTTTATTATCTTAATGTTGCCGCTTTATTTAGTCAATGCACTCGGGTAGTCTAGTCATCCTGAACGTCGGATTGACCTCCGTGTTTCAGAATCTCTTATCCCTCGCACCTGTTTTGCTTGATAAACTTTCCTTTCTTTTATTTAGCCTGACCTATTAAATTCCTATCTTCTTATCTTCTAAAAAACTACCCTTGTTCAATCCAACTTTTAATCTTTTCGCCTGCTTCATCATCATCAGAATCAGAAAGTTCTGCAGAAAGATTAGAGAGTGTATCTACAAGTTGTTCAGGGCTTTGCTGTTGGATATAACCCCTCTGCTGCTGTTCTACAAGCCCTTGAGCAAGTTCAGATTGTCTTTCGGTCAATTGTGCCGCACGTTGATTGATATCCATCAATTGTTTTTCTTGCTGTGCAGTTTTTTGTCTGAGCTGTTCAACTTCGCGCCTGTTTGCTTCCTGTATTTGCTGAACTTTATTCGAAACAGCTTTAAATACTATTACAAGACCAATTCCGCACAGTGCTATTGCAAGCCACCAAGGATTACCGGTTTCATCAGGCTTAGGCAAATTGGCCGGTCTGTCTGATGCCAAATAAGGATCTGTTGAATCTGAAAACGCTATTGAAACATTTTCTGGATCTACTTTAGGGCTTGCTGCTTTTGCAATCAATTCTTTTAACTCTTCAAGTGTTGTATTTGCAGGAAGTGCGTTTTTATCTAACGTAACTGCAATTGAAATATCTTCTACAACACCGGGTTTTATGTACTCATTTGTCTGAGTTTTTGTAACACCGTACTGGGTTTCTCTTGCGGTACGCGAGTAATTTCTATTCTGGCTTGAATCAGATGAACCGTTTGGAAGCCCGTTAGGCAAATATACACTTACAGCATTTACATTTTTATTTGTATCGCTAGTTTGATCGCCCAGACCTTCTGAAAAAGTCTGCTCGGTTACTGAAGCTTTTCTTGTCGGGTCATAATCTATTGTAAATTTTTCAACAGGGGCCTGACGAAGGAATGTACTTACTGTCGCAACGTAATTTCCCTGACCTACAAGCCTGTCTAACTGCTGATTAACCTTTGTTGTCATATACTTGTCATTTTCTTCCAAGCGCTGAAGCATTTCGTCTTCGGCATTCATAATACTATGATAAGTATTTCCGTTTGTATCGGTTATTGCTATATTTTCAGCTGTCAAGCCTGTAACGCTTCCCAACAAAAGATTAGATATTGCTTTAACTTTCAATTGATCCAACTTAGATGCGTCTTTTGCCAGTGTAATCTGAACAGTTGCAGTTACCGGTTTTTGCATTGAAGTAAACATTGTCTGTTCCGGAATGGATATAAAGACAGATGCGTTATCAATCCCGTCAATTCGTCTGATAAGCCTTGAAAGCTCACCATTAATTGCTCTAGAAAGTCTTATTTTTTTATCTTCTTTAGTTGATGTAAAATCACCTTTGTCAAAAATTTCAAGCCCGACATTTTGATCCATTAAACCGCTTTGTACAATTTGGATTAATGCTAAATCTCTGTCAGTTGTATAGCAAGCTTTTCTGCCGGTTTTGCAGTCGCCTTTTTTCAAATAAAGAATAGATTTTGTACCGTCAAGCCTTCTGCTCACTGCAATATCGTATTTTGCGAGAAGCGCCTGAATTTCTATAGCTTTGCCGGCATTATCTGTTGTCAAAAGGTCTACATTTTCTTTCAAAGGTTCTCCGGTAACTTCTGTCCCTCCTGAGGATTTGTTAGAAGAACTTACAATCCCTATAGTGATAAACAGAGCCAACAATAAAATAACTCCGCCGATTATCCCGTATAATAAAGGTTTATTCTCCAGTATCTTTTGAAAATCCATTCTTTGTCCTCTGTGCAAGCATTTTTTAGATAAATTTCATGCTGTGCCCCAATCTGATTTAAAAGTTTCCTAATCTTATTTTACACCTGAATTTGCATAACTTTGTCATACGCTTGAATGACTTTTCCGGTGATTTGAGTTGCAACGTTGATACTGATTTCAGATTTTGCCATAGCAGTCATAACATCATGGATATCAACATTGCTGTTCCCCGACATTACATCTTTCAAAAGATTATCGGGCGCATTAAGTTCGGTATTAAGGTTTTCCACCAAACCGGACATAACCTGTTTGAAATCAGGAGATGCATTATCTTCAACTCTTGACATTCTAACAGACGGCGTCATACCTGTATCCAGTTTTGTGTGCTGAATTCTGCCTGCCAAATCGTATTGAGGATAAAAACTGTCCATTAAATACCTGCCTTTCTATATTTATCATACATTAATATTTATTTATTTTATATAGATAACAGGCAAAAATCCTCCAAATTCAGTAGGCAATCTAAGGAATTTAGGTCGAACTTACTACCTGTCAGCATGGATTTAATGATTTTTTATAGAAAATCAAACTATTTGCCAATATCTTTAAGCATTTGCGATGTTGATACTCCGCCTTGTTCCGTTATATTCAAATAGCCCTCTAACCAAAGAGCTTTATTCAAATTTGACGTTAATATAAACGAAAATAAGTCATATCCCCATTTGTTAGGCCCTTTCATTCCGTTTACATCAACTGCAAACAATCTGGGAGTAGGAGAAGAACCATACCAGATAATAATTGTACCATCAGATAACACCCAAATATGAGATTTTGTTTGAATAATAGTTTTGTTAAATCCAGTCGCTCCTGATGTAGCTTTGTTAATCTCTTCTTCTGTAGCATCAGGATTGTTATCAACATATACTGTGTCACGTCCTTTATATGCTGGGATACACCCATCTGCGACACCGTTCCCTTCGCATGTTTTTATTACTTTTAATGTCTTTTTTAATTCATTTAGTAATGTATTACAATCGCTTACCTGACTTGTTGGATTTACTTCTTCTCCATATTGTACGCACTTACCGTTCTCATACTTAAGACAAGGAGCACCTATCCAGTCATCACCATAATAACACATAGGATGAAATCCTAGATTTACCTCTGCCAGGCGATAACCGTTAAAAACAGTATTATATGCCTTTTTAAACTGCTGACGCAAAACCATCTTTTGATAATTTGCCATTAATGCAGGCATAGTAATTGCTGCAACAACACCGATTATACCAAGGGTAATGAGAACCTCTGCTAAAGTAAATGCGGCTCTCTTGTTTAGTGAAGAGTGAAGGGTGAAACGTGAAGAGAATTTATTTTTTAGTCGATAAGACGATAAGACGTTAGGACGATAAGTTAGTTTTATGTCATTATGAGCAAACGAAGTTTGCGTAGTAATCCCATTAATATTGCAGCTGTTTTGCGATTGCGACGTCGGGCATACGCCCTCCTCGCAATGACATGCAGCTCCTCGCCTATGGGCGAGGGGGAACGTAGCCGTTCCATCCAACACATTAAGATTACCCAAAATTCTCAAGATACTTCTTAATACCTTAGTGCCATAGTATTCTAGTATCTTTAATAAAGAGCTTGACCTCCTGCCTTCCTGACCTCCGGTTAGCCGAGAAGTGCCCCCCCCCCGAGTTCACAATTCTTTACAATCCTTTTCATAATTTCTACCTCATTTTTTCTGCAACATGCTTATTATATCAAATCTTTTACTCTTCTTCAAGTTCGCGTCTTATGTCATCTACTGTAACATGTAAAACAGGAGAATTTTCATCTTTTCTCAAAACAACATCTTTTATGCCTGATTGAACAATAAACCTTTTACACAAGATACAAATAAAATTATGTCCCCATATATACATTGTAGAACCTTTACATCTGTCTTGACCGGCTTGAATTATGGCGTTTTGTTCGGCATGAATTGACCTGCATGTTTCATATCTAGTTCCGGACGGAATATTATGTTTAATTCTGTAGCATTCTCCGCGTTCATAACACGATTCAACTTTAGAAGGTGTTCCGTTATATCCTGTTGCTTTAATTTTTTTATCATCACCGACAATTACAGCGCCTACCTGCGCTCTTATACAATTAGATCTGCTTGCACAGGTTTTTGCAAGGTCTAAAAAGTAGTCTTCCCACGATTTTATTTCCATATCCCGCCTCTTTCTTAAAAATCTTAATTCGCAATTACATAATACATTCAACAAATTTCACTTGCAATATTAATTTTAAAAATGTTTATGTTTGCTTGACAGTGCACTTTTGCCGGAATATAATTACTTAAATTAAATAGGTGAGAGATGTTTGATTTTATTGAAAAAATAAAGTACGGAGAAGGCTTAAGAATTAAATTCGGAAGCTTTGTTTTGTCATTCGGGCGCAACAAATGTGAAAAAGATTTTCCGGAAATTTTGAAAAAATGGTATAAAAAACGTACGGGTAAAAGCTTAGATCTTGATAAACCCAAAACATTTAATGAAAAAATTCAATGGCTAAAACTCTATGACAATTCGCCTTTAAAAACAAAACTTGCTGACAAATATCTTGTAAGAGAATGGATAAAAAATCAAATCGGAGAAGAATATTTAATTCCTATTTTGGGAGTTTGGAATAATTTTGATGAAATTGATTTTGACAAACTGCCTGACGAATTTGTTCTAAAAGCCAATCACGGATCGCACTGGAACATAATTGTAAAAGATAAATCAAAATTTAATAAAGATAAAGCTAAAAAGAAATTTGACAAATGGATGAAGAGGGATTACGCTTTTAAAGCAGGTCTGGAACTTCAATACAGGGGCATTGAGCCAAAAATAACTGCAGAAAAATATATGGCAGATTCTAACGGAGAACTAAATGATTATAAAATAATCTGCTTTAACGGAGAGCCAAAATTTGTCTGGGTTGACTGCGGAAGATATTCAGAACACACCAAAAATATTTATGATTTAAATTGGAATCTTCAGCCTTTTACTATGACTTATCCTGTATCAAAAAACGACATTCCAAAACCAAAAAACCTTGATAAGATGATTGAACTTGCTAAAAAATTATGTCAGGATTTTGCATTTGTAAGGGTTGATTTTTATAACGTTGACGGGACAATTTATTTTGGAGAAATGACTTTCACATCAATGAGCGGAACAGACAAGTTTAAACCTGAAAAATACGACCTTGAACTAGGGAAAATGTTAAAATTACCTGAAAAGAAAGGATTATAATGAAACTGTTTCAAAAAGAAAAAATCGGCAGAAGAAGAATTATAACAATTTTCGGGATGAAATTTGAATACCGTGCCGGAAAAAGTTACAAAGCCGCAGAAATAACAACCTCCGGCGTCACACAAGAAAAAAGAGAGCAAAAAATTATAGTTTCCCTGACTTCATTTCCTGCAAGAATAGAATACGTGAGCAAAACAATATGCTCGCTTCTTGACCAAACTTTAAAGCCCGATATGGTAATTTTATGGCTGGGAGATGACAAATTTCCGAATAAAGAAGCAGATTTACCCGAAGATTTACTTAAATTAAAAGAATACGGGCTTACAATTAAATGGTGTAAGGATATAAGGTCTTATACCAAATTTATTCCGGCATACAAGGAATTCCCTAACGACTTAATAGTTACGGTTGACGATGATATTTATTATGACCGCAATATGCTTGAACTTTTATATAATTCATATCAGCAAAATCCCGAATACATTCACTGCCACAGATGTACAAAAATATTTTACAAAAACGGAAAACTAAAAGCAAAAGCCGGCGGGAAAAAATATTACAAATATCCATCATTTGCTAACAAACTTTGCGGTGTCGGCGGTGTAATTTATCCTCCACACTGTTTATATAAAGATATAACAGATGAAAACCTGTTTAAAACTCTCTGCCCGACAAATGATGATATATGGTTCTGGCTCATGGCTGTTTTGCAGGGGACGAAAGTAAAAGTTATTAAACACAATATTCCTCAGCCTGCAGAAATAGATGAAACAATAGACGGGCCATGCCTGACAAAGATTAATGACCACGGGCAAAAATTGTTTTATAAAGACCTTGAAAGCGTTTTAGGACACTATCAAGGCCTTGAAGAAAAAATTAAATCAGATATGAGATAATTATTGTCTGTAATTTCTTATTCCTGTTGTAATCATTGCAATACCGTATTTGTCACAGACATCTATAAGACTCTGGTCTTTTATAGAGCCGCCGGGCTGAATAATAAGACTTATTCGGGATTGAACAGCAGAATATATACAATCTTCCGCAGTTAAGACGCTGTCAGAAGCGAGAACAGCTTCTTTTGCACCGTCACATGCGTAATTTAGGGCATATTCAACTGCAGTTATGGCATTTGTCTGCCCCTGTGCGATTGCGACAGCTTTAAAATCTTTTGCGATTACAACGGAATTAGTCTTTGCGTGCTTAACAACTTTCCAGGCAAAAACAGCATCTTCAATCTGTTCCGGAGTTGGTTTTTCACGCGTAACAACTTTAAATTTATCTTTATCCAATTCACTGTTATTTCTGTCCTGAACAAGAGCGCCAAAAGGAGTGAGAATTATTTCTTCAACAGTCAGCCTTCTGTAATCTTTCAGCGACGTATTCAGTTTTACAAGTTTTATATCCGAATTGTCTTTGAATAATTCTATTGCCTTTTCATCGTAATCAGGAGCTACAACTACTTCGACCGACATAGAATTAAGGTGTTTGGCAACTTCCTCGTCAACCGTTTTTGAAAACCCGACGACACCATAAAAAGAACTTATAGGATCGCAATCAAAGGCCTTTGTATATGCTTCGTATAGAGAACGTCCAAGAGCGACTCCGCATGGTTTTGTATGTCTTATTATTGCGACACAATTGACATCATAGAACTCGCTTACCATATTAACAGCCTCAGTTATATTAAGGATATTGTTAAAAGTAAGTTCTTTGTCATTAACGACTTCATAATCAACCATTTTGCCAGTTTTATAGACTGCACCTTTTTGATGCGGATTTTCACCGTATTGAAGATCTTTTAACTTTTCAAAACTAAAGGTTTTAAAAGGCTTATCTCCGCATTGTTCTGCCAGCATTGAAGCAACTGCTTTATCATAGTTTGAAGTAATATAAAACGCCTTTGCCGCTAACTTTAATCTTCCGAATTCATTTGCGTTCAATGCTACATAATAATCAATTTTATCAGTTATTACTGTGACATTTTTGTAGTTTTTAGCCGCAGCTCTTAAAAGAGTTATACCTGAAATATCAATTTTGGAAATAACATCATCAGTATTACTTGATTCTAACGCAAGTTTTTCATACGGACACAAGTTAACAACAACCATATCAAAAGGCTTTACAGCTGTCCGCTCCAAATCAGTCAAAAGTTTTGAATCACTGCTGTTTGCTAAAACAGCTGCAAGAATTGTTTCACTCAAAAAATTAGAGTCCGCTGTTAAAAGTCCGGAAGTACTTGAAAATTCCGCTGCATTTATAACCTCTAAATCAGCATTGCGCAGAACTTCATAAGTTTCACCGGAGGCAACAATTTCATAATCAAATTTTTCCACGAGATTTTTTGCAAAATCTATTAACCCAACTTTGTCATATACACTAATAAACGCTCGTCTTTTCATTTTTTTTACCATAGCTTACGACTATCTTAAAGGCGCTTTTCTCTTGTTTTGCATTAACTTTTTAAATTTTTGTGTTATCGCTTTACTCAGTCAACGCACTCGGGTAGTCTGGTCATTCTGAACTCGTTTCAGAATCTCTTATCCCTCGCACCTGTTTTGCGCTGTAAACTTTCCTTTCTTTTTTTTATTATAACATTATAACTCAAATTTGATATCTTCTTAGCATTTCGTAACTATTTTGTGAATTTCTTGAAATAATTTTTTTGCTATATTATAATCAAATCTGAAAGAGGGAAATGATGGTAAGTAACAGAATTACAGAAGGCGTAGGCAAAAAAATTGTTGAAGCCTTAAAACAGCAATCAGATATAGAAATACAAAGTGTCGTTGAAAATCCGGCAGATACAGATAGTCTGCCTAACAACAGCTCGGATATAGAATTTGTAGATAATGAACAGGATAATTCTTCTGAATATCAATATCAGGAGGAATTCCAACCGCATTTTGATGAAAGTTTAGAAGTGCATAATCAATATACAACTTCTGGAACTATGTCATTTAATCAACCGGGCTCAATTAATGATTCATTCGCCTCTGATTTAGACGGATTTGAAATTCCGGCCAACATTGCTGTACTAAAACAGCTAATAAATCAGCTTCCTGCCGGTGTTTCCAAACAAACAGGCGCACAAATTATTAAACAAACTATGGAAGCGCTCGGAATTTCTATGAAAAGTGTGCTGCAAGAAGCTCAGCAAGTGCAGGAAAGTCTGAATAATTCATCAAGAGAATGCCAGACATCAATTATGGAGTACAAAAAACAAATCGGAGTGCTTGAAAGACAATCTCAAAAACTCCAAAAGCAATATGCTGCTCTAAACGATATTATAAGTTTGTTTATTCAAACAAGTATGTAATTTAAAATGTTTAGTCAAAATAAAAAATCGGTTATTTCTAACCGATTTTTTTTATCTATATGTAAATGATGATTGAATATTTTTATCTATCATACCCTGACAGGATGAATATTCTGCATCTATCATCTTCAACCTTGATTGATACTGCAGCATCTGAGCATCAAGTTTTTGTTCTAAAACCTTTAATTTTGCCTGCCGCTGCTGAAGCATTTTTGTTGTCGGAGAGTCAGGATCAAAATCATTTCCGACTTCCATTAAATCGCTTACCGATTTTGACAACCCCATTTTTGCCTGGGTAATCAACATTATCTTATATTCCAGATCTAATCTGGTTTGCTGAAGATACAATAATCTAATTTGTGAGTTGACTAATCCCATTTTATTTTTCCCTTATCTTGTTTCGTTGAGGTTGCTGCCTCTCAGAAACGCGTGCTGATTGTTTTCTGCAATCAACTGTTCCATCTTTTGAAACTGATGACGGTGATAGTTTAATCTGTACTGCGCCATCTTTCGTTTCTTATTCATTGTCAGGAATTCTTTTAATCCTTCCATAAATGAATTTGCCATTGCTTTTATAGGATTCTTTCTTATCAGAAAGTTTTTTGAATATATCAAGAAGTCAAACAATCTTTTTATATTCATCTCTAAAGTATCACGAAGCATTTTTCTCCTTACACTTTAGACCTACATGTATATTAAAACAATTTGAAACTAAATATTGCCATGTTTGGTAACATTTGCTTAACATGTCTTAACTATTTGCAGCCTAAAGTATTTTATTCACTCTTATTATTACGGACAATACAACAAAAAACTTTAATAATATAAAAAAACTTGTAAAATAATTTTACAAGTTTTGAATTGCTTTACTGTCGCTTTCAATAGATTCTTTAAGCATCTTTTTAACGACATCGCCCTGCGTATCAAGCATCTTGCATACAGTTTCAATATTACGAACCTTATTCGAAAGAATTGTATCAGCATTAGCCGTAATATTTCCGGTCACATTTTGGTATGCTGCTAGAGCGGCAGATGTCGTACCCTGCATCAAGTTGCCCATAACAAGAGCCGGAAGGCCATATTCGCCAAGATATGGCGCTGCAGCCTGCATTATACCGCCCCATCCTGAAATTACACCTGCAACAGGAAGTACAAGATTTTTCATAGAAAATCCGTAACCGTTTGCAGCACCCAAACCGTATGCCGCAGCACTTGCAACATCTGCAATTCCGCCAATACCGGATGCGTAGCCCGTTGCAACACCTGTGTCAGTTCCCCAACCGCTTACAATTGAAGAAGCTCCGCCTGTCGCGTAACCGTCAAGCCCCCATGATATCGGTGCAGCTCCGTTTGGAAAGCCTGAATAGTTGTATAAAGAATCTATCCCGTAAGATGATCCGCCGCTGAATGTTGAAGCGTAAGAAGTTCCAGGAACATTCATAGACTCTGAAGCGCCAAAAACAGCCGCAAAAGAAGACGGTGCCAACAAGCTCGCTAAATTATATAAAAAACCTCCTGTCATACCAAAACCAGAGCCAAGACCGTTTCCAGAAACCGTCAAATCTCTAAGCTGATCATAAGTTTCCCATAATTGAGCTTTTGCATCACTGCTTGCGGAACCAAATTTGTTCGCTATAACTAAGTAACTGTCGTTTTTGTATGACATAAAAACCTCTTATTCTCTTAAAAATATTATTCGAAAGTCTTGAATGTAGATTCGATATTCTTTTCAATAACTTTTTGTACTGCTTCCATTTCTGTCTGCAAGGCTTCCTGCTCAGTATCAAGCTGCCTCAGACGCAATTCAAGGGTTCTATCTTGTTCTTGAATTTTTTCGGTTTTTGCGTTGATATCAGCAATAGCCTTTTCATATACCTGCATATCATAGTTATACTGGTTCATTGCATCTTCATAAGCCGCATCATCTGTAATTGATTCTGTCTTTAACGCATAAGTCGCAGTTGAATCTTCATATCTTATTGACTGCGGTCTGCCTGATTCGTCTAAATCTACAAATGCACGCTGAGTTCTTTCAATTTTGGTTTCTACATTTTCAGCATAATATGTAGTTAATTTATTTTGATTTTCTGTTGGTTTTGTAGGATCTGGAGCTGAAACTGCAGAAGCTGTCAAATCTTCCAGACTGGAGAAATATCTTCTTCCCTGGAATTCCCAAGTATAAATACTGTCAGATGTTGCAAAACCTTCGTTAGGGAATTCTTTACAAATTTGTTCATATGCAGCTTTTTGTTCAGGATCTGTTGCATCATAAGCTGAAACCTCACAGTTGCCTACATAAGTAGGCACGCCGGATTGAACAAAATAACTGCTTGCTGCACCTGTTCCTGCCACAGCATCATCAAGCTGAGTGCGGGTTGTAAAGTTCATATTGCCATTCGCATCAGTATATACAAAAATATCTGCAGGATCTTCGTTTTTTAAATTCGGATAATCTTGACAAATTTTATCAAAATTATTTCTCTGTTCCTCTATTAACGAATCATAATTTTGAGCAAGATTTCCTGCGATAGTATATGTACCCGCATCCGGATCATACACAATATCAGCCTGTTCAATAGTATTTTGGACGCTTGAAGTTCCTAAAACAACCTGCGGATTGGAAAGATTAGTTTGAATTCCAGTGTATACATCTGCATAATGATAGTGAGTTATCAAATAGTTATAATTAGGATCATTAGTAATTTCAGTCATATCAGTAATAGTTTCACCGTAGGTGCCGTCTTGATATGAATACTGCAAAGTAGTATAATCCTGAGTGCTCGGAGCTGTCGGAACTTCCAACGCAAGCAGTTCATTAAATGTATTTGCACTTTGATTTGCCAGAGCTGTACGTGCCTGATTTATCTGCTGTCCTTCATATTCAACGTTAGTTTTTCTTGCTGTTAAGCCTAAATATCTTGCCTGTGAAGCCGCCATACCCATAATGGTCACTCTCCTTCAAAAAAAATTCTACCTTACAGTTTTTTTTATAATGATGTTTTTCATAAAGTCAACATTACTATAAAAATTATACGGTATTAATTTAAAAATATATATAGCAAATCCTGAAAAATCATACATTCAGAGGAAAAAATTACCATATTTCATATAAAAAAACGGGAATTTAATTTTTCCCGTTTTTTGATTTTAAATAATTTTATTTATCCAAACTATTCTTCGTCATTAACTTGTTCCGCTTCTTTAGACTCAAATTTATCCGGATTTACTGTTAATGCAATACGTTTATCTGTCGGATTGAATTTTAAAATGTAAGTATCTATTTTGTCACCGACCTGCAAAATACAGTCTTTTTGATTTTGAAGTTCAACAACTTCAGCATGCGGCAGCAAAGCTTCAACACCGGGGAATACTTCTACAAATGCGCCGAAATGTTTAATCCTTGTGATTGTTCCTTCAACTTTGTCGCCTTCTTTTATCTGCTTTTCAGCTTCTACCCACGGATCTGGTTCAAGATTTTTCAAACTTAGAGATACACGTTGTTTATCATGGTCAACCGCAATAACTTCAACATCAATCTTATCTCCAACGTTCAAAATATCTGTAGGATGGTCAATCCAACGCCATGAAAGCTGTGACAATGGCAGCAAACCATCAATTCCGCCCAAATCAATAAATGCGCCAAAGTCTGTAATTCTAACAACATCTCCTTTTACAATCTGACCCGGCTCAATCTGGGAGAATACATTTTTTCTGGCCTCTACTGCAGAATCGTCATAAACTTTTTTATTAGACAAAATAAAGTTATTTTGCTGAGGTTCAAGAGTCAAAATTTTCAACTCAAGTTTTCCGCCGACTTCCAGTTCGCTTTCTTTAGCACGTAATTGAGAAGAAGGCACAAAACCTCTCACGCCTGAAACTTCAACAAGAACTCCGCCTTTAACAATACCTGCAATTGTTCCAAGAATTGTTTCATCAGCTTCTTTTGCTTTTTCAAGTTCTTTCCAGGCATACGCAAGATCGACTTTTTTACGAGACAGCAAGAATTTGCCGTCTTCATCTTCTTCTTTAATTATAAGAAATTCATATTCTTTACCTTTTTCAAACTTTTGTTCAATATTTTCATCTTTGTCAACAGCTTCGCGAGTCGGGACAACAGCAATTGTTTTTGCGCCGATGTCAACCATTACGCCCTGACTGTCATAACCACATACGATGCCCTTGACTAAATCACCTTTTTGGAATTTGTAATCATACTTTTCCAATAATTCTTCAAAACTTAATTCTTTTGATGTCATTTTTACTCCACTGTCATAAGACACTATTATATTAACCTTGCGACTATTGTAACAAATGTTTAAATATTTGTAAAGTTTTTGTAAACTTCTTTTACAGATATTATTTACAGTCTGAGTATTTCAGAAAAGCTTTATAAATTTCTCCAATAAAACTTACACCTTCTTGAACCTTACTTTCCAAATCTAATGCGACATTTGCAGCATACTTCCACACCTCAGCCGGAGTTCCTGTCATACTACAACCATCTTTTACTTTACCGTCTTTTAATATAAAACAATCAAACCTTTTGTCATTTTTTAAAAGATACGCTTCAGATTTGTCTTTTAGGGGAAGTTTTACCATTTTAAGTTTCATTATTTGAGAATATTTTTCAATATCTGCAACATTGAAAGATTTTATATTCACGATTTTCCTTTCTTTTTGGGGTAAAAAAACAGAATATAAAAATTTTATACTCTGTTTTTAATACATTTTATTTAGTAGTTCAACTTATAATTTAACTTCATTTCCCGGCAGAACAAACTTCTTTAATTTATCAAGAATAACTGCTAGTTCATTTTCAACATGTTCTGGTCTGCCTGATGCTCCGCGTCCACCGGTAATTTTGTTATTCTTAACTATAAAACAATCACAAGCATTATCATTCCAGGACAATTTAGCGGCACTTCCGTCTTTTAAAGGAATGCTTTTAAATTTTCTTCCTAATTGTTGAGCGCGTTCAACAAAATTCAAAGCTGTCGGGGTTACTTTAGACATATTTAATCTTCCTTTCAGTAAACTTATTACACTAACTTTTATAAAATATATAAATAGTCTGAAAAAATTTTTTTACCAAATTGGCATTAGTGTTTAATAATTATTTACAATTAAGATTTTAAAGAAGCAATCAAATCCTCAATAGTTTTTTCTTGAATTTCAATCTCTAGAATTCTGGATTTTGTTTGTTCTATCAAATCTTTCGGCGCATTCGCAACAAATTTCGGATTATTTATTCTGCCTGAAAGTGATTTCTTTTCTGCTGTTAATTTATCCAATTTTTTCTGTTGACGCGCAGCTTCAGCATCCAAATCTATCAAATCCGCAAGCGGAACTATTATTTTAGATAGAGAAACGACCGCCGTTGCACTCTTTGGAGGTACAGGGGCGTTAATATCCGAATAAGAAATATTTTCAACCCTTGCAAGACGCTTAATATATGCTTCAATTTCCTCAAAAATAGGTTTTTCAGACTGTTCTGCCCTGATTTCAATATCGCATTTAACTGACGGAGAAATATTAAAACTTTGGCGGACATTTCTTAGTGATGTGATTGTTTCAAAAACTAACTCCATTTCCTGTGCTTCTTTCGGAAATTCCAAATCTTCCTTAAAAGTCGGGAATTCAGCTACAATAAGCGCCCTGGCTGCCTGGCTGCCCGCGTTTAACTGGTCTGCACAGCCTCTGTCCGCCCTCAGTTCGCAATCCGCTTTCGGGATTAACTGCCAAACACGCTCTGTAATATGCGGCATTATAGGATGAAGCATTCTCAATGACATATCTAGAACGTACCTTAATACTCGTTGAGTATTTGCTTTTAATTTATTATCCTGTAATTGAATTTTGGCAATTTCAACATACCAGTCGCAGTATGAATTCCAGAAGAAATCATAAAGAACATGAGCAACTTCACCTATTCTAAAATCTTTGATATTGTCATTAACTTCTTTTGCTGTTTTATTTAATTTGTCCAAAATCCATTTATCAGCAATTGTTAGATTTTCAAAATCAATAGCTTTGTCATCAACGCCTTCAAGATTCATCAATACAAATCTTGAAGCGTTCCATATTTTATTTGCGAAGTTTCTGCCATATTCAAATCTTTCTTCGCTCATTTTAATATCCTGACCGCCGTAAGTACATAAAGATGTCATTGTAAATCTCAATGCATCACAGCCGTATTTGTCAATAATTTTAACAGGATCTATTGTGTTGCCTTTGGATTTAGACATCTTCTGCCCTTTTTCATCGCGTATAAGCCCGTGGATATAAACGGTTGAGAATGGAGCTTTTCCTGTAAATTCCAACCCCATAGTAATCATTCTTGCAACCCAGAAAAAGATAATATCAAAACCTGTTACAAGAGTTGTTGTAGGATAGAATTTTTTGAAATCATCAGAGTCAGTATTTGGCCAACCCATAGTAGAGAAAGGCCACAAACCTGATGAAAACCAGGTATCAAGGACATCGCTGTCCTGAGTATAATTTTCAGGATCAGGATTTTCTTTCGCAACCACCATTTCGCCTGTTTCATTGTGATAATAAGCAGGGATTTGATGTCCCCACCACAATTGACGGGAAATGCACCAGTCGCGGATATTTTCCATCCAACCGAGGTAATTTTTCTCCCATCTGTCCGGAACAAATTTTATTCTTCCGTCTTTAACAGCTGCTATAGCTTCTTTTGCAAGCGGCTCCATTTTTACAAACCACTGTTCGGAAAGAAGCGGTTCAATAGTTGTTCCGCAGCGCTGGCATTTGCCGACATTATGTTCATGTTCGCGGGTTCTCAATAAGAAATTGTTATATGAAAGCATACCAACTATTTTTTCTCTGGCTTCGTACCTGTCAAGTCCGTGGAATTCCTGAGGAACTTCTTTGCAGGCTTTCATTTTACCCTGAGTGTCAAGAACCCAAATCGGGTTAAATCCATGGCGTTTTCCAACTTCAAAGTCATTCGGATCATGTGCGGGGGTAATTTTTACGGCACCTGTTCCGAAATTTTTGTCGACATATTCATCGGCAATAATCGGAATTTCTCTGCCCGAAAGAGGAATAATAACTGTTTTGCCGACGAGTTCAGAATATTTATGGTCAGAAGGATTAACAGCAATTGCAACATCACCAAACATTGTTTCGGGTCTGGTTGTTGCGACAATAATTGCACCTGATTCTCCTTTTAAAGGATATGAGATTTCCCACATGTGGCCTTTTTCTGTTGCATATTCGGTTTCAACATCAGAAATTGCACTGTTACAGCGCGGACACCAGTTTACAATATATTTTCCTTTATAAATAAGTCCTTTTTCATAAAGTCTTACAAAAACTTCTTTAACAGCTTCAGAGCAGCCTTTATCAAAGGTAAAACGTTCTCTCGAACGGTCAAAAGAGGCTCCTAAACGTTTACATTGATCTAAAATTGCAGATTTATGCTCATTTGCCCATTTCCAGGTTTCTTCCAGAAATTTTTCGCGGCCTAAATCATATCGTGACAAGCCTTTTTCTCTCAGAGTTTTTTCAACAACATTCTGAGTTGCAATACCTGCATGATCCGTTCCGGGAAGCCATAGGGTTTCATAGCCTGACATTCTGTGGTAACGGATAAGAATATCTTGCAGAGTTTCATCTAGTGCGTGTCCCATATGAAGCACACCAGTTACATTCGGAGGTGGAATAACTATTGAATACGGCGGCTTTTTGCTTTTTGCATCAGCCTTAAAATATTCGCCGTCTTCCCAAAATTTGTATATCTTTTCTTCTGTTTCTTTCGGGTCATAAACTGTGGGTAAATCTTCAATTTTTGTAACTGTCATATAAAAATCCCTCTTAATTTTCTTATATAAAAAAAATAGCACAAAAAAAGGTAAAAAAAAAGACAGGTTTTCCCTGTCTTTTTTATCAAAAATATTTAATTTACGCTTTAGGAATAGAATTTGCAATAATTTCCATTTCCTCTAAAGATGCATAAACCGAGTGGCAGCCGCAGTCTACATATAGGATTTGACCTGTTGTACCGGTAGATAAATCTGATGCTAAGTACAAACCTGCTTTACCTACATCTTCTAATGCAACATTTCTGTTAAGCGGAGATTTTGCGACTGCAGCTTTAAGCATTTTATCAAATCCTGAAATACCTTTAGCAGCAAGAGTTTTAACAGCACCTGCAGAAATACAGTTGACTCTGACACCTTTTTTGCCAAGATCTGCTGCTAAATATCTCATTGAAGATTCTAATGCAGCTTTTGCTACACCCATTACGTTGTAGTTTGCAACAACATATTCAGAACCCAAATATGTCAAAGCAAATACTGATGCGCCTTCATTCAAAATAGGTTCAGCGTATTTGCAAAGAGTAATCAAAGAATAAGCACTTACACCCATTGCCAGATCCCAACCTGCTTTTGATGTATCAATAAATCTGCCCTGTAAATCTTCTTTAGCAGCGAATGCAACAGCATGAACTACAAAATCCAATTTACCGTAAACTTTTTCACATTCTTTAAATACTGCTGCAACTTCATCTTCTTTAGTAACATCGCAGCTCATAATTATTTTTGCATTCATTTCTTCAGCAAGCGGTCTTACACGTTTTTCCATTGCTTCACCTGCGTAAGTAAAAGCAATATCAGCACCTGCTTCATAAAGCTGACGGGCAATTGCATAAGCAATACCGTGAGTATTTGATACTCCGAATATTACACCCTTTTTTCCTTCCATTAGTTTCATAATTTATACTCTCCTTCTAAATACATTCAAACTAAAATACCTGAATATTTTAACATAAACAGAAAATTTAGGCAAATAATAACAGTTTTATGCCGCCAGTGTCATTGTGAACTTGTTTCAGCATCTGTGCTCCCGAAACAAGTTCAGGATGACATATATAACAAAATTCCGACATACCAAAAGGCGCCGAAAAATACAACCGCAGAAAAATATTAACAAATGTAACAACATGCAAACATGCTGAAATCGTGTGAAACAGGAGGTTTTTATATATTTAAGAGATTTTAACACGAGAAGAGAGCAATGAGCGTTAACACATCATACAACAATAAAGTAAATCTGGTTAAAGCTGCAATGACAAAGCAGGCTCAAAGGTCTGCCGAGGCAGCTAAGCCTGAATACTTGAAAATGACAGGCTCTATTTTTAATGCTCCGGGGGCAAATGGTTCTGGTAAAACAGCAGGTACGCTGACTGAATTAAATGCAAGAAGAAGCCTTAACGACTTAAACGCTACTGCATCTCCCACAGCTACAACTACAACAAGCAGTGCGGGCTCATCTTCATCTATTGAAAATATAGAAAATATTGACAATGCATCAGACGGAAAAGCTGCAGCAAATGATGCCGAAGCAAGTGCTGATAACGTCCGTTCTTTGACTTCTGATACTCAAAAAGATGCAACAACCGTAAATAAATTTAACAGAGATGCTGTTAAACTTGACGAAAAAATGGTCAAGGATAACAAAAAATTTGAAAAGAATTTAAAAAAGGAAGAGAAAGAATTAAAAGAAACCAACAAAGAACTTCAAAAAATAACCAAAGAAACAGAAGATGCACAAAAAGAAATTGACGATGCACAAAACGAACTTCAATCTTTATTGGGCTCTAATTCTTTTTCAATTAACGGTCAAGGCGGCGGCTCAAGCGCTAATAATGACAGAATTCAAGAATTACAAACCATCATAGGCACAAAAAGTCAGGTAGTTCAACAAAACGGACGTGTAATTTACACATTACAGAGAAGTTCAAACAGAACTCTGAAACAAATGAACGTGACAAACAAAGCCTATGTAAAAACACAAACTGCAAACCAAAAATCAATTGAAGAAAACCAATCTACAACCGATAAAGTAATTAAAGTTGCAACAACAATTGAACAGGTTTCCGCACTTGTATCACAGGTCGGTCAGGCAGTGAACTACGCAGGTCAAGGACTTTTAGCTTTAGCAACAGCAACATTTATTAGTCCGGCAACTGCTGCGGCATTAACTGCAACAGGTAATATAATGATGAAAATCGGTAAAGTAACAGATATGGTAGGGCAATACGGTCAGGCTGCCGCAAATGTTACAAAAACAGCTGCATACGCAGCAGACGGTAACCTGGCAGGAGCATTACAAAGTGCTGCCGCAGCAATTCAAACAGGTGCAGCTGCAGGTAAAAGTACTGCTAATTTGAAAAATGATTTTAAAGCGATTGATGACGCAGCCCAAAAAGCTACCGAAAAAGCTGCTGCTAATGAAGCTGCAAAACAAGCAGTAGAAACAAAACAAAACGACGCAGTCAAAAAACTTGCAGAACAAGAGGGCATAAAGTTTGATGAGAATACTAATATAAAAGATATTGAAAGCCAATTAGACCCTGATGCAGTAAAAAAAGCTAAATCTGAAGCTCTAGGCGGTATGAGTAAAAAACAGGCAATAAAAAATATGACAAAGAATGTCGGAGAGAATGCCGGAACAAAAGCTGCCGGCAAATCTTCAGAAAACTTTTGGGATAACTTCCAGAAATGGGGTTCTTCACTTCAAAATGCAGCAGCATTATTCAGCGCATACGGCAATCAGGGCAATACACCACAAACAACTACTGCTGTTCCTGATTTCTACTTCGACCAGAGAACACTTGATATTATGGCCAAAAATCAACGCAGACGAAGCGCATACGCAGCAATGTACTAATAAAAAAGAAGCTAAAAAATTAAGATTAGCTTCTTTTTTTATGCAAATTATAATTTATTATTTTACCCAGGATAAATCATTGCCTTTGGCTCTTGCAGTAGCTTCTTCTTTGAGAAGTATGTTCATATAAAGAAGTTTGTTTGCTGTTGCCTCATCGAGATTTATAAATTCTGCTCCTGCACGTCTGCTGTTTGCAGATACAACTTTTACATCAGCATTAATATTTAAATTGCCGTATGTAATTTGTACCGGAACTACATCGCCAACTTTTAAGTCGTTATGGTGAGTAACTGCAATACCGCCTCTTGAAATATCAAGCAATGAGTCAATCTGAGTGTTCTTTGCAAGTTGAACAGGGTTTCTGTTGTCTTGAGCGCTAAATCTCATATACTGGCGTTTGTCTATTGAATTTACATTATAATCAACAACACGCTGTTTATAAGTATATTTGCCCATATCACGATTGCTCTCCGGCGGAATTACAGGTTCATCATCGTCATCATCTGAATCAGAGTCTGAATCTATATCCGTATCTGTGTCTGTATCGGTGTCAGTGTCGGTATCCGTATCATCATCATTATCATTGTCGCTGTCATTGTCACTGTCGTTATCGTTATCATTGTCATTATCAGTGTCGTTGTCAACGTCAGTATCCGTATCTGTGTCGGTATCGGTATCAATATCAGTATCGGTATCCGTGTCAGTGTCAGTGTCCGTATCTGTGTCGTTATCTATATCTGTATCACTGTCGTTATCATTATCATTGTCGTTGTCAACATCAGTATCGGTATCAGTATCTGTATCAACGTCCGTATCCGTGTCATCATCGTTGTCATTGTCATTATCATTATCGTTATCATTGTCGTTGTCAACATCAGTATCGGTGTCAGTATCTGTATCGGTATCTATATCCGTGTCCGTATCAGTATCTGTATCTGTGTCGGTATCTATGTCTGTATCGGTATCCACATCCGTATCTGTATCCGTATCGGTGTCATCATCAGTATCTGTGTCATCGTCGTTGTCGTTATCATTATCGTTGTCGTTATCATTGTCAACGTCCGTATCCGTATCTGTGTCGATATCGGTATCAGTATCCGTGTCCGTATCAGTATCTGTGTCTGTATCTGTGTCAGTGTCGGTATCTGTATCTACATCCGTATCTGTATCAGTGTCGGTGTCATTGTCCGTATCTGTGTCGTCATCATTGTCGTTATCATTATCAACATCAGTATCGGTATCTGTATCAATATCCGTATCTGTATCAGTATCCGTGTCTGTATCAGTGTCAGTGTCCGTATCAGTATCGGTATCTAAAGGAGGAACATCGTCATCATCCTTTGGAACAACAAGGTTATCATCATCTTCTTCAGTGCCTTGTTTATCACCATCGTTTCCTCCGTTCACGCCATCATAACCTTCGTCGCCGCCTTGTGAACTTCCGCCGTAATAGTAGTTACGTTCTTCTTCATTTCTGCCAATTGCTGTAACATCATCAGAACGTACTGCCTTAGCTCTTATAGAGATTGTACCATCTTCAGGTGTAGTAATTTCACCGGTTCTGTCATCTTTCACAACAGTTGATGGATTAAACTTATGTCCGCTTGGGTTTGACGGATTTTCATTAGGTATTTCCCCTCTGTTATTACCCATGTTGAAGTAATAACCGCCTGCATAAGCATTATCTGCAACAAGCGTCAAATCCTGTTCGTGCGCAGGTCTACCTTGCCCAAGACCGTCTATAGTACCATTTTTTATAACAATTGTTGAATCTGCACGGTTATCCCAATCTGTTCCGAGATCTAAAGATGTAATTTTAACTTTATCAGGATGAATATTTCCGTTTGGTCCGTAATAATCCTGAGCGTAAGTCGGCACCTCGCCTAAATGTTCAACATACATATTTTTGCCGCGGGTTGTTAAATTAATATCATTTGCAGCGGTTGTTTCTCTTATATATGTATCGCCTGAAAATTCAGCATTAATTGAGCCTTCACGGGAAATTAATCCGCCGATATTTGTGTCAAGTTTAGTGCCATTATCCGCATCCATACCCTTAACATTGATATCTTTTATCGCAAGCATATCAACACCGTATGATGCTTTATCATTATAATTTAAATTTCCTGACATTGATGAAGCGTCAAACTTCCCTTGGGTTTGTCTAAAGGTTAAAGCATTACCTTTTTCTCCGATATTGCCGCTAGCAATCAAGGAAATACCTGCTCCTTCGACATTCGGTTTTGTTGCATTTGAAGAAGCGTTTATAATATCAAAAGCTTTAGAACCTTTAACCGAACTGTCAGCAAGTAGTATAACTCTACCATCAGCTTTTATCTGATCGACTTTCAAGTCTTTATCAATGCTTGCAATATTTGCAACCGAACCGTTACCTGTACTTGAAGCCTTTACAGTTCCGTCCACAGCTACATTAATTGATTTTGTTAAATCTCTGTGGTTTTGTCCGATACCTGTATAAACGCCGTCTTGTCCGCCAAGATCCTGGCCTATACCTCCGTTTTGAACATCTATATTAAGATTAGCTCCATCCGTAGTTGATATAAGTGTGTGGCTAACTCCGTTATTTAAAAGATCTCCGTTTATAACCTGAATATTTACATTCGCATTAGAAGAAATGTTATCAGAATTTTGTGCACTGCCCAGTTTCATATCTGAATTCTGGTTACGCAATAAAACAAGAGCATTTTTATTGGTATTATTTACTTTACCTTTAATATCCATGCCCTTTGAACCGTTATTGTCCATATGCAGCACGGAACCGTTTGAATTAATAACACCTGTCGTATCTACAAGCAGTTCACCATTATTATTTCTTACATGTAAACCGCCTTTTGTATTGTTTATTTGTCCGGCAACTAATAATCCTGAACCAGAGCCGTTATGGATATCCATATAAGATCCGTTTGATGTAACATTTCCGGTTTTGGTGATATTTAAAAGTCCGCCGTCATTTTTTATAGAAGCTTTTCCGCTGTTATTTGTCACATTACCGGATACTGTTAAACCGCCATTGCCGCTATTTTCTAAATTCATATCTCCGGTGTTGGCAACATTCCCGCTTACTAACAAGCCATTGTCACCAGTATTACTAGCCAACAAAATACCGTTTGTATTTATAACATTTCCGGAAATATTTATTCCTTTATCACCGGTATTGTTTATCTCAATATTACCATCTTTGGCAAAGTTTCTAACCTGACCTGAAATATTTGTTCCGCCGTCTTTTCCGTATGATGTAATTTGAATACTGCCGTTATTGTTTGCAAATGTATTGCCTGTACTTACATCACTATTAACTAGCTTATTAAATAAATTTTCAGCCTGCCTGTTAGAAAGAATTTTTGTTGCATCATTTACGCCTGCAAGCATTGTTGCATTATTGCTAATATTTACATCTGCAGCGCTGATATCAATAGAGTTGCGGGCAAGCACCTGACCGTCGATTTTTACAGCTCCACTACCAGGAGTGCTCAATATACTTTCGTAATCTTCTGCAATAGAAGGAACATTTACACTGCCTTTGAATTTATCATAAGTAGTCTGTTCTGGAGTCATTACAGAAAGAGAACCAACGTTCAAAACACCGGAAGCACCGACAACCATTCCGTTTGGAGATACAAAAACAACATGTCCATCAGTAAACGCACCGTTTTTGCCTACCGAATTAACAATACCGTTGATGTTAATTGTGTTATCAACCATATTTACAAAAGTTGATACATCTTTGCCTTCCATGTTGAATATCAGATTAGCAATATCGCCTTTACTCAGATTAAAATCATTATATTTTCTAAATCCTACATCACCGTTAACGGCTGTTGGATCTATATCATAAACTCCGTTATTACCGGTGACGCCGGTAATTTGGGTAGCTGCTACCTGTAAACAAAATGATTGCTGCAAAAAGAAACAAAATGTCAATGCCGATGCGACAACTTTTCTTTTAGCGGATTTAACCTGAATCATATTTATATTCCTTTCGAATTTTTCCCTAATCTGATTAATTTAACTTCCAGTTTAATTATTTTATCAAGAGCATAATTCTTTTTCTATTTTTTGTTACAAACATTTAATATATTTATATGCCAAAATCAAAAATATAAAAATATGAAAATATTTTATTTTGCTAAATTATTAATAAATGTAAACATTATCTTTAATTGGCAGTTTTTCTTGAAAGAAGCCAATAACAAAGATAAAATGCACCCATTAACAAAAGCATTTCCGCCAGAGCAGGCAAATGAAATATTTTATTAAAGAAATAATACAAAATTGCAAATGGGATAGCTGAAATCGTCATCCTGCCTATAACAGAAGATGGATAAATAAGTCTTAAGCCGGGAAGAACAATAATAATACTTAAAAGAAAATATAAGAAGTTTGCACCTAATGTCGCAATACCGACCCCTGCAAGACCGTAAGGAGGAATGAGCCAGATGTTCAAAACAACCCCGACAATTCCTGAAGTCAATTTTATAATGAAATCAATGTATGTTTTATTGGCAAGATGATACTGCAAAGTTGTGTAATCAGTTATTGCCATAAAAAATGTGCCGAATGCAAAGTAGGGTATCAGCTTAAATGCATCTAAAAATTTGTCATTTGAAGAAAGCATGCTTACATAATCCGTTGCATACAAAGAGATTACAGTAATAACAGGCAGGGCGATTAATATATAATATCCGGTAAACCTTGATATAATAGGTCTTACGTCAATTCTTTCTTCGTACATATTTATAATTCTAGGAATAGCAGCAACTGTTATTATTGAAAAAATTGTCATCAGCAAAGGCAGTGTCAAACCGTATGCAACACCCACAATTCCGACCTGTGAAAACCCGTGGATACTGTTCATAATAAACTTGTTACTCTGATTAATAATCCATGCGCTCAAAGATGTTGCGGCAATAGGAATTCCGTATTTTATTATTGGAAAAACAGAGTTCCATTCAATTTTTTGAAGTTTAAACCAGGATAAAATATTACTCTGATATATTAAAAGCAAATCTATCAACGAAATTGAAACTCCCATACCGAGAAGCAGCGCAATTGCTCCCATGTGGAAAAATTTCACAAAAAATATTGACAGAAGAATTGTTAAAAACTGATTAATTATTGTTGAAAGAGTAAAAGACATTGATTTTAACTGAGCTCTTAAAAGTTGGAAAAGCAGCGCTCTTATTGCAACAGGAATTATCAAAACCAATATCGCAAGAAAATATTTTACAGGGATATGAAAGAAATCATAAAAATTCTGCCTGAAAGTCAATGCCAGAACAAACATAATAAATATATTTGAAACAAGCATTGTAACCAGAGTGGTCAAATATTTAGGCATATCCTGCATCATCTGGTGATGTTTAAAAAATCTTAAACCTGAAAGCCCGACCCAGTCGGAAAATATAATGCATAGAAAAGAAAGAACCGCAATAGATAGAGAATACAGTCCATATTGATCCGGCGGCAAAAGACTTGTATATACCGGAACAATAATTGCATTGCCGAGCATGCCGATTATTTTGGACGGCGAATACTTAATCATATCCCTAAAAATAGCTTTCAGCTGTTCTTTTTCAACTTCTTTATTCTCTATAAATTCCATATTATTCATTAAACCCGTAATTATTATATCACAATCATACTATTGAGCCAAATAAATCGTATTCATCAGCGCGATCAATCAAAACATTTTCCATATCTCCTGGAACTACAGGATTTTCAGATGAAGCATAGACCATTCCGTCAATTTCCGGAGCATCATGCTGTGAGCGCAATAGAACAACCCCGTCATCTGTATAGCCTTCAACTATGCACTGCAGCGTTTTGCCGACATAAGACTCATTTATTTCTCTTGAAATTTTTTGCTGTAATGTCATCAATTTTTTATGGCGCTGTTTTTTAATTTTTGCCGGAACCTGTTCAGACATCGCATATGATACAGTATTTTTTTCTCGAGAATATTCAAACACTCCCATTTTTTCAAACCGAACGCGTTTTACAAACTCGTATAACTCATTAAACTGTTCATCCGTTTCCCCGGGATATCCGACAATAAAAGCTGTTCTTATCCCAACATCAGGTATTTTTTCTCTTATTTTTTTAATAAGTTTTTCATAATTCATAACAGGACGGCGCATTGCCTTTAAAATTTCTGCATTACAATGCTGCAAAGGTAAATCAATATATTTTACGACCTTGTCAAGCCTTGCAATAGCATCTATCAGCTCATCCGTAATCTGCGACGGATATGCATACATAATTCTAATCCAACCTAAATTCTCTATTTTATTTAATTCTTCAAGAAGCTGAGGCAAAGCCTGTTTTCCGTACAAATCTATACCGTAACTTGTAGTATCCTGCGCTATAAGAACTATTTCTGTTACGCCTTTGTCAACTAGATCTTTTGCTTCTTCAAGAATATTTTCAATAGTCCTTGAATGATACTCCCCTCTAAGCTGCGGGATAATACAGTAACCGCAATGATAATTACAACCGTCAGCAATTTTTATATATGAACTTGCACCGACAGTAATTTGTTGTCTTTCAATATTTTCAGGGTAGATATACTCAGGCTTTTCAGAAACTTTTGAAACATATTTTTTATGGTTTGCAACATGGTCGACAACTTCAACAATTTCTTTGATATCAGAAGTGCCTATCATGCCTGCAATTTCCGGTATTGCTTTTTTAAGCTCGCCTTTGTACTTTTGAGGCAGACAGCCAGTTACAATAACCTTTTTGCCATCTTCAACCATCTGTAAAATAGCTTGTACGGATTCTTTTTCTGCATCATGAATAAATGAACAGGTATTTATAACAACAATGTCCGCATCTTTTTCATCAAGAGAAACTTCATACCCTTTTTGAGCAAGAAGGCCAAGCATAAGTTCACTGTCTACAAGATTTTTTGCACATCCGTGGTTTAACAAAGCTATTTTCATAATTTACCTCATATTTACACGCATTTTATCACAAATAATAAGCTTTTTTCAAGTAATCACGAGTATAGTATCAAATAAAATTTTATTCATTATATAATGAATTATATCATTATATATTGAATATATTTAAAATAATGATATAATATAATTATGGAAGATGAAATAAAACTCGATACAAAAAATTTGGGCAAACAATTAAAATACCTTGCAAATATAGAAGGGTTAAATATGACTCTTCTAAAATATGCAGTAAATGAGCTTTTTAACAAGCAAGACAGTGTAAGAAACCTCTACAATAAACTGAAACACCAAAGACTGCGAGTCACAGAACTTGCACAAATTGCTGAAGTCCTAAATTACGAAATTATTTTAAGGAAGAAACCTTAGCCTTTATTCCATATCTAATTATTTTATTCAGCCAATCCTGCGGAAGTTTTGAAACTAAATTTGCAAAAAATGCATCTTTCCCAACAGTATAAGATGATTTTGGATTTTCCATACCGTCAATTTTTACTATCAAATCTCTGACTTTATGAACATCAAGCCCGTTTGTTTCATTTTTCCTGGCATTTGCTACCATATACTGCATTTCTTTTTCATGGTCAGCGCAATTGCTAATTGATTTTTTATTTAAATCAATTGATTTCCCCCAAAGAGGAGTTGCAATTACTCCGGGTTTTACAGACACTACCTTTATTCCAGACTCAATTCCTAGTGAATTAAACAAAATATCCAAAGCCCTTTTTGAAGCACAGTAGGGAGCTACAAAAGGAAATATCCCGAAACTTGCCATTGAACTTACATTTATAATCTTGCCGTCTTTCAACAGCGGCAAAAGTTTTTGTGTCAAATCGAGATGAGAAAAAGTATTAACTTCAAACTGTTTTCTTATATCATCGACATCGATAGTTTCCATTAAACCGGCAATAACACAGCCTGCAACATTTATAATTGTATCAATTTTATCGGTTTGCGACTTTATAAAAGCAGCAGCTTTTGCTACAGACTCTTTTTTCTCCATATCAATAAAAAAAGGAATTACGTTATCAGAAACAGACTTTAAATCATTGAAATATTTTTCGTTTCTATATCCTGCAAAAACAATATTATCCTTTGCAAAAGCTTCCAGTAAAGTTTTTCCTATACCGGATGTTGTTCCTGTGATTACATAAGTTTTTTTCATTTCCTTTTCCTTATTAATCTGTCATGTAAGAGTTAAACAACGGCAAGTACAGTGCAAGAGCCAGTGTTAATACGATACTACCGATTACAATAAGCATTATCGGCTCAATCATTTTTGTCATAGTATCAATAATACCGTCAAGCATTTTATCAATATAAGAAGTTGCCTGCAATAACATTTCACCCAAATTACCTGACTGCTCACCTGTTGCAATCATAAACAAAATCATCTTTGGCATAACACGCGTTGAACGCAGAGCTATTGACAAATGCTGCCCCTGCTGAACTTTCAACGTTGCCGTTTCAATCTTTGTTTTCAAAGTGTGGTTAGTAAGCGTCATATTTGCAAGGTACAAGCACTCAATAATAGGAACACCTGCATCATAAGCAACCTGCATAACAGCAATAAAGTTTGCAAAGTTTGAATATTCAATCAGTGCCGAAAGAATAGGGACTTTTAATACATACTCATCAACTTTTCTTTTCGACGGCTGCCACCTCATTATAAATGTACATGTACCGACAATTGAACCTACAATTATCGGAGCAAAAAACCAGTAAGTTTTCAAAAATACACCTGCACTCATCAATGTTGCAGTAATCCATGGAAGTTCTTTTCCCATACCGTCAAACATTTCTTTAAATACAGGGAATACGAACATCAACATAACAAGTACAATAATTATAGCCAAAAGGATAACGAACATAGGATACATCAGTGTTCCAATAACCTTACCTCTGATATTCGCTTCTTTAGTCTGCAATTCCAAAAGACGCTGCAATGTTTTTTCCAATTCACCGGAATCTTCACCGGCTTTTACAAGACCGATATAAACCTGGCCGAACTGTTCAGGATATTTGGCTACTGTATCCGCAAACGTTGCACCCGCCATAATCTGACGTCTTAATTCTTTCGCAACTTCTCTAACCTTTAGTTTTGCGGCATCATTTTCAATAAACATCAAGGATTCAATAATCGGGATACCTGCCTGAGCAAGAATTTGAAGTGTTGATGTAAAATCAATACGGTCTTGAAGTCCGAGTTTATGGACTTTACCGCCTTTAACACCCTTTTGTGCAGCTTTTTCATCTTCTTTAGATTTTTCTTCGTAGACCTTTGTCGGGATAAAACCTAATTTACGAATAGCATCTCTGGCTTCTCGCTGATCAGCAGCATCAACCTTTCCTTTTACAATATCTTTATTATTTTTTAATGCTATATAATTATATATCGTCATAGTATCTCCTATTCATTGACAACCCCGAGAACTCTCACAAATTCATCAATAGTAGTTTCGCCGTTAAGTATATGATTAATACATGATTGATGAAGTGTTCTCATGCCGTTTTTCACTGCGGATTCTTCAATCTCCAAATCGTGTGCTCCTCTTGCAATTAACTTTTTAATTTCTTTTGTAATTGTCATGATTTCATATACGCCAAGCCTGCCTTTATAACCGGTAAAATCACATTTAGCACATCCTTTTGCTCTGTAAATCGGTTTTTTCATAAATTCCTGAATATCAGCTTCGTTTGCGATAATTTGTCTTGCTTCATCATGAGTCGGAGAATACTGCTCCTTACAATCATCACACAATTTTCTTACAAGACGTTGAGCAATTACGCCAGATAATGTTGAAGAAACAAGATAATCTTTAGCACCCATTTCAATCAAACGTGTAACTGTCGCAGCTGCAGAGTTGGTGTGAACCGTACTCAATACAAGGTGGCCTGTTAATGCGGCAGAAATAGCAATTTCCAGTGTTTCATAGTCACGAATTTCACCGACCAGAATGATATCAGGGTCTTGTCTTAATATCGCACGCATACAAGATGCAAATGTAATCCCTGCTTTAGCGTTAATTTGAGATTGGTTAATACCTTCCAACTTGATTTCTATCGGGTCTTCAATTGTTGTAATATTTACATCTTCATCGTTCAAACTTTTTAACACAGAGTAAAGAGTTGTTGTTTTACCTGAACCTGTAGGCCCTGATGTAAGAATAATACCGTTTGGACAGCTTACCATATTTTTAATCTTTGCAATATCCTCATCCGTTCCGCCGATCAGTTTAATATTTTTATCATCAGCATTTAAGCTGACAGCAGGCGCCAAAATACGAATACAAACCTTTTCCTTTCCAGAAACAGGCAAAGTGTTGATACGGAAGTCATAAGAACCGTTTTTATATTTAATAGAAAACGTACCGTCCTGCGGTCTTCTGTGTTCTGCGATGTTCATTCTTGAAAGAACCTTAAAACGTGCGATAACAGATGTTTCAACCTTTGGCGGAATATCAAGAACTTTTTGAAGCATGCCGTCTTTTCTGTAACGTACAATGTAACCCGAAAGGCGGGGCTCTATGTGAATATCTGATACTTTGTTATCAATTGCGTTAGTTATAATCTGGTTAACAAA
Source organism: Candidatus Gastranaerophilales bacterium (assembly GCA_944325025.1). Taxonomy (GTDB): domain Bacteria; phylum Cyanobacteriota; class Vampirovibrionia; order Gastranaerophilales; family Gastranaerophilaceae; genus Stercorousia. Next base: position 52,669 of record CALUYN010000008.1, read on the forward strand.
CTTTGCAACAGAACCTGTAGAATCTTTAAGCTGTTTGTCAACCATATCAGCAAGAGATTCTTCAACCTCAAATTCTTCAGCCTCACTCTCGATTTGTTTGATTACTCTTTCAGTTTCTTTCTTCTGTTCACTGAAAAAAGTGTTCAACGAGTTTTCAAACTCGTAATGAGTCATTAAGAGCTGTTTCGGGTTTTGGCCTGTCAAATAGATAATTTCTTTTAAAACATCAGGCTTGACCGGTGTAACAACACCTAATATCAATGTTTTACCGTCAGATGATATCGGAATAATTTTGTTTGTCTTGATAAAATCTTCCGGTAATATTTTAATAAATTTTTCCTGAGAAGCAAGCTGCTCCGGGGTAACAAGATCATAGCCCGTTTGCAGATGAAGAATTTCTTTCAGCTGATCAAGCGTAATAAACCCGAGCTTAAATAAAGTTGAACCTATTGGGATTTTTTGCCGCTTGCTTTCTGCTAGAGCCTGCAAGAGTTGAACATCGTTAATATAACCCTTTTGGACAAGAAGTTCTCCTAAACGAACCTGCTTTGAAGTGCCGTCATCTTCAGAACCTTTTTCAAATTCTTCTTTCAAACTTGCGATTAAATCTGATAAATCTTGATCAGGAACCTGAATAAATTTAATTTGGTTCGGGTAAAACTCTTTCAGTTTAAGGTTAATAACCTCTTTATCAGAAGTTGAATTGATTGCTACAAACAGGAAATTGTCTTTAACACTAATTGGAACAAATTTATATTGTTCCAATAGTGCACTGTTTACTTTATGCAGTATCTGCGAATTGATACTGTTTTTTAACCTTGTTAGTAGTTCATTCATTGTATATTTTATATATTAAATATTATATTTTATAGAGTTTCGGTATTTCCAATCGCATCCTCGTTATCGGTTACAATTTTAGGAGTAATCATAATTATCATTTCATTTTTAGATTTCTCACTTGTTGTATCTCTAAACAGCATTCCAATTAACGGGATATCACCGAGTATAGGCACTTTACCTATTGATTTATGTTCTTCTTCCTGGATTAGACCGCCTATTACAAGAGTTTCTCCATCTTTTATTCTTACATTTTTCAAATCAAGATTTCTTCTTGACAATAAAGTCGCCGCAATATAGGGACCATTTTCATCTTCGCCTGGGACCTGCTCTAAAATAGTCGCATATTCAGGTTTTATATTTAATGTTACATATCCGTCAGGGCTGATAAACGGAGTAATACCGACTTTTATACCTGCGTCTTCACCAATATTATAAGTTCTTGAAGCAACAACACCGCCTGTATATGCGCTCTGTTCAGTTTCTGTTGTTTCAATATAATCCTGTGTTATATCAATTGTAGCTTCCTGCCCGTTAGTGATTAAGATTTTCGGGTTTGCAACAACACGACCTTTTGAATTTTGTATCAAATAATTAATCGCATAAGAAATATTAACAGGGCCTTTATATGGTTTTAATGTATTTGAAACAGTTGGCGGATTAGAAGTTGTATCGTAAACATCATATCCATTACCTGTTATAAATATTGGGTGCATTGGATCTGTTTGAGTTGTAGAACCGCTGAATGTAGCTGAGAAAGTATTACTCATAAATGTCCAACTGTTATGCAATTCTTTACTTCCAGATTCATTCAATTCAATAATTGAAACTTCAAGATAAGCCTGAGGCTGTTTTTTATCAGTCTGGGTAATAAAATCTTTTATCATCTCAATTTGCTGTTCAGAACCGCCCATTATATTTATTGTGCCTAGCTGTGAATAATATGCAATTGACAAATTTTGAAGTCCAAGAGAAGCCATATCACCTGCAGCTTGTCCTGAAATTGTACAAGCAATTGTACCCTCATTCAACACCATATCGCCGCCGCCAGAGCTTCCTCCTCCGCCCATTGCGCCGCCGTCACCCGCTGCAGCGCCTGTCATTATGCCTGCGGCTCCGCCGGTTGCAGCACCTCCTGTTGCAGGAGCAGAAGCCGGTGAAGAAGCTGCAGGTGCAGCTGTTGCTCCGCCGCCAGAACCTGCGCCACCGCCCATTGCATCTCCGCCACCGCTAGCGCCTGATGCAGGCATTAACATATTACAAATCATATTTGCCATCTCAGCAGGTGTTGTATGATTTACTTTAAATATTGTTGTCTGTGGTTTTTTATCAAATTTATCTACAATCTTCTGAGCTATAGCTACGTCATTTTTACCGCCGAAAACAATCAGTTCATTTGTTACAGGATTTGTTGTTACAATTTGAGAATTTGAAATTCCAGATTTATTCATTGAATAAATATTTTTATTCAAGAAATCAGCCAATGCAGAAGCACTTACATATTTCACTGGTATCAATGTCATATTTTGCTTAGCCAGATTAAAGTTGCTAGTTCCGGCTCCTGCAACAATGATTGTTTTATCTTGAACAACATAGTTCAGATCGTTTATTTCCATAACCATATCAAAAGCTTCATTCAAAGGAACGTCAACAAGGTCGAGTGTGACTGTGCCGGAAACCGAATTATGAAAAATAATATTCATACCCGCTTTGTCTGCAAACATCCTGAGAACCTGTTTTACATCAGAATCTCTAAGACTTATGCTAATAGGGATATTCTTATCTGTGAAGCTTACATCCCCTTTTAATCTCAAGGAATTTAGAGTGTTATCTTCATTTCGCAAAAGCGGTTTACCGGTTTCTTCACCATATTGCACAACTGCAGCATCTTCCATTGCCACAGATGTTAACAAACCGTTAGATAACATAAATGTTGTTAACATGAATCCTGCAATTAATTTTTTCGTCATACTATTTTTCATATCTGCTCCTGATTGTTATTTTACATTTTATTTTTTATTGACTAAATTTTTTCTCCCGCCAAACTTGGTTTCCAGGTTAGAAATTGTATTAAAATTAATTCCGTCGCCTGTAAACAATTCGCCGACGCCTGCTTTATAAATATTGCTTCCAAATTGAACAGTAACTGTATCACGTCCAATTGACAGCACTTTGTAACCGTTTATTATATCACCGGATCTGACAAGATAATCCGCCCCGCTGATATTTATAATTGCTGACGGATTTATACTATCAAACATTATACCTGATACTTTTGTCCCCATAACATCTGTTGCCGTGGAATCTACAACTATTGATTCCGGCGGGGGCAATAAATCAAAGTTTTTTGGTTTTGGTTTAACGACAATCTTTTCTGATTCCGGAAGAAATGGATCTGAGCGCCCCATATCTTCAACAGACATCGCAACCATTGAATTATTGTTTTTTAATGCTTCTTGATCTGACACAATTTCTACATCATCGTCTTTTGCTATTGCCGCGTCAACTCCATCATTGCCTACTTTAATGTCATTTTTCGGCAATTGCTCCGGAGATGGGATAGCAGTAATATCCTCAGAATTATTTTGAGTACAGCCAGTTGTATTTAGCATAATTATCGCCAAAAACACCACAACAAGCAAGACTCCAATCTTTTTGTTTAAATTCCAAAAATTATCTTTTATTAATTCTGTGTTAAATCTCTCTACAAAATTCCTACTCACTTGCCACCTATTTCTTTTGTATCCGGTTTTATTATAGTTAAATATAATAATTACCGTATCAATTATTTAATGTATTTAATTCAAAATAAATACATAATTATAACTAATTGTTAGTTTAACACATTTTTTTATTTAGGGCAAAAATTTCAAAAGTATTAAGAAAACTTATTGAAAATTATTCGTAACAGCGTAAATATATTCTAAAATCTGATCTAAATAATGTAAATCAGAATTTCCATCAAGCACAAAATCAGCATATCTTCTGCATGGTTTTACATATTTTTCACCTGCGTGAAGAAGATATTCCCAATGTTTACAAGCATTCTCTTCATCCTGATTACGTTCTGTTACTGCGCGTCTGATAATTCTTTCGCGTCTTATATCACTTTCTGTTTCAATATATATTTTAACATCAAAAACGTCCTTAACATTTTCATACATTGTTGCAATACCTTCTACAACAATAATTTTGTCAGAACTTACATCTAAAGACTCAGGGATAGAAACACCTGTGCCGTTAGGAACATATCTAGGAGCTTTAATATCAATTCCCTGAGAAAGTTTTTCAAGGTCTTGTTTTAACAAATCTAGCTGAAAACTTTCTGGGGCATCAATATCATAGCCGTTGTCGCGCAAATTATCGAAACTGCCGTACTGTTTAATTAAAGCCGAAATATCGTTAAAGTAATTATCAGTACTTAAAATTGCAACCGGCATTGAAAGCTGTTCAATAGTATTTTTAATTTCTTTACAAATTGTTGATTTACCTGATGCAGATTCGCCTGAAATTCCAATTAAAAGGCGTTTGGAAGGATTATTAATTAAACGTCTTGTAAATCTGGTAATAAATGTAGGATTAACTTCTTTAAAAACCGGCGAGTCACAGCGTTTATCATAAGCAAGAATTTGTTTAAATTTGGTTTGCAGATAAAACGCAAGAAATTCTCTGCCAGTCTTAGAATTGAAATCAGGTTTCAAAATCTTATCATCAGAATTTAATTCTTTATCAATTAATAATTGCATTATATCGTCCATATAAATTTATGAATGTAATAATACATGAGAAAAAAATTTTTTGCTAGTTTAATATAAACAAATATTACATAAGGCATGTTATCGTCTTCCTATAACATGCCTTATGTAATATAATAAGTATTATTATTTGTTATTTTTTTTTCTTGTATTATAATAAATTTATTATCAAAGGAGAGGGAAAATGGATACATTAACTAAAAATGAAGGATTGATAACTAAAATTATCGGACCTGTTATTGACGTTGAATTTCAGCAAGGTGAACTTCCTGAAATTTACACTGCTTTACATATTTACAAAGAAGACGGCTCTTATGTTGTTGCAGAAGTACAGCAAATGCTAGGTTCTAATAAAGTAAGAACCGTTGCAATGTCTTCAACTGATGGTCTTAAAAGAGGCATGAAAGTTGTCAATACAAATGAACCTATCAAAATCCCTGTGGGCAAACCTATTTTAGGAAGAATTCTTAACGTAACAGGAGATCCTGTAGATCAAATGGGGCCCATTGAAACTGATACTTATCTGCCTATCCACAGAGAATCACCCAAATTGACCGATCAAAATACTAATATTGAAATTTTGGAAACCGGTATTAAAGCAATTGACCTTTTGCAGCCTTATCAAAAAGGCGGTAAAATCGGTTTGTTCGGTGGTGCCGGCGTAGGTAAAACAGTACTTATTATGGAACTAATCCACAATATCGCAATGGAACATTCAGGTGTTTCAGTATTCGGCGGTGTAGGCGAAAGAACACGTGAAGGGAACGACCTCTGGAATGAAATGAAAGAATCAGGGGTTATCGACAAAGTTGCACTTATTTACGGACAGATGAACGAGCCGCCGGGAGCAAGAATGAGAGTAGGTCTTTCAGCTTTAACGGCCGCTGAATATTTCAGAGATTTTTCAAAACAGGATGTACTTTTATTCGTTGATAACATTTTCAGATTTACTCAGGCAGGTTCCGAAGTTTCTGCACTTCTCGGCCGTATGCCGTCAGCGGTAGGATATCAACCGACACTGGCTAATGAAATGGGCGAATTACAGGAAAGAATTACATCAACTAAAGACGGGTCTATCACATCTGTTCAGGCAATTTACGTACCTGCAGACGACCTGACTGACCCTGCGCCGGCAACAACATTCTCACACCTTGATGCTTCAACAGTATTGTCAAGACAGATTGCATCATTAGGTATTTATCCGGCTGTAGATCCTCTTGAATCTTCTTCAAGAGTACTTGATCCAAATATTATTGGAGAAGAACATTATAATACAACAAGAAAAGTTCTTGAAATTCTTCAAAAATATAAAGAACTTCAAGATATTATCGCAATTCTTGGTATGGACGAATTGTCTGAAGAAGATAAGGAAACTGTTAACAGAGCAAGAAAAATTCAAAGATTTTTATCTCAGCCGTTCTTCGTTGCAGAACAGTTCTCTGGAATTTCAGGTAAATATGTAAAACTTGAAGATACTATCAAAGGCTTCAAAGAAATTATCGAAGGCAAACACGATGACCTGCCGGAACAAGCTTTTTATATGGTAGGAACTATAGAAGAAGCTGTTGAAAAAGCTAAACGAATTGCAAGCTAAGGTCGATGCTTGACGACAAAATGGCAAAGTCATTGCAGGCATCAACAAAAGCTAAGCTAAACGCGGGAATGAGTTTTTGTAAACTCCCTCTCCCGCAAGCAGGCAACTAAGAGAACTTTAAGGGTATATATAATATGCATTTAAAAATAATTACACATGAAAGAGTCGTATTTGATGAGGATGTTGATGAAATTTATACAAAAACATCTGACGGTGAAATAGGAATTTTAAAAAATCACGTTCCTCTTATGGCTGCGTTGGATATAGGTGTTACCAAAGTTATTAAAAACAATGATATAAAGTTTTTTACGACAATGGGCGGGGTTCTTCAATTTAAAAATGACGAAGCACTTATATTAACAACCACGGCAGAATGCGGTGATGAAATTGATGTAACCCGTGCACAAGAAGCTTTAAAACGTGCAAAAGCACGCTTAGCGGATAATAACGCGGAAATTGATGCAAAACGGGCTGAAGCAGCTATTGCAAGAGCTATGGCAAGGTTAAAAGCAACATTAAATAATTAATTCTTTTTTTGTTTAGGCTGAAATTTTAAAATTTCAGCCTAAATTCTATACGGGTAATCTTTAGATATCTCCCATCCGTCAAAGTATATTAAAGCAGTACAGCCTGCTATTGCATGGTAGCTGCCTTCTTCGTTTTTACAAGTTCTTAGCAGCTCATCTCTGTCTGTAAGATTATAACTTGCTGTTGAACTAGGCTTAAAAATAAATCCACGCCATTTAGCATAACTTATGGTAAATGCAATATTGGATTACCAAAATGGTTACAAGTAAAACAGCTTTCCAGCACTGCGGATTATTCAAGTAAAAAGAAATCTAAAACTTAATCGGATAATCCTTTGGGAACTTCCATCCGTTACGTTGAAGTATAACACTGCAGGAATAACTTCCTACGTTATTATGGCAATTACTATATACACCATTTTTATCCCACAAATGAGCATCACTAAACCCTGTAAAAAAACCACTATATTTAGCAGCTCTATCACTACGGTATTGAAGAATAAAAGTAAAAACATCTTCTCCCATAACTGATTTTCCTCGCTGTCCATTAACATCAACTACAAATTCAACATAAACATGGGGAGAATTCTTAGTTACATTAAACATAATACTTCTGCCGTCAATAAGCAAATATTTAGGAGAAACTCTATAATTCCCAGCGATATAATTTGCATTTAGAACCATATTTTTATTAACCGGGTAACGCCAAATATAAAAATTTCCATCAGATCCGGCAAAGCAGTGCATCTTTGCATTTTGTTTACCATTATGAGAATCACATCTCTTAAGATTTATATATGGTTTAATATATGTATCCATAAACTTATCATAATTAGAATAATCCCATTCTTCATAAGATCCATTGTCTAATTCGCTGCGTTTTATCAGGTTATATAAATCCGAATAAGTCTTTTTCAGCCCAACTTCTATTATGTGTTTTTCATGTTTTGAAATCATAACAGGAATTGTCATTGCCGCAATCACGCCGATTATTCCTAAAGTAATCAAAACCTCTGCTAACGTAAAACCCATACGTACAGATGTACACGCAATACAAAAATTTGACAAAACGGATTTAGGAAAGAAGCTTAAAAGTGCTCCCCCCCCCGACTTGTCAGTCAATCTTAATCTTTTCATGATGTGCTCCTTTCTATATACAATAAATTTATTATAAATTATTTATAAATATTTTTCAAGATTTTTGTAAAATCCGATACTTGTTATATAATGGTTCTATGGAAAAGACTCTATACAATATATTCAAAACCTTTTTTAAAGTAGGGACATTACTTCTTGGAGGCGGCTATGTAATACTGCCACTTTTACAATGCGAACTTGTTGAAAAACGAAACTGGATAAATGATGACGAATTATGTGAGTATTATGCCTTAAGCCAGAGTATACCGGGAATTATAGCAGCTAATACTGCAATTTTTGTAGGATATAAGCTTAAAAAAACAGCAGGTGCGTTTGCTGCAACAATTGGAATTACTTTGCCGGCTTTTATTGCAATAATAATAGTTGCGAAATTAATTGAAGAAATTATTAAATGGAAATTTATACAAAGCATATTCTGGGGTGTCGGAATTGGCGTTGTGCTTCTTGTTTTCCTAGCCATTAAAGAGATGTGGAAAAAGAGTATTGTTGATAAATTTACATGCGGGATTTTCTTTTTAGTATTTATATTATCCGCATGCTTTAAAGCTCCGCCTGCTGCGCTTATTATATTATCCATATTTATCGGAATATGGATTGAATATCAGAAAAAAATTGAACATGGAGAAAAACAAGAATGATATATTTAAAATTATTTTTGGAATTTTTCCATATCGGTTTATTTTCATTCGGCGGCGGATACGCAACACTGCCGTTTCTATATCATATTGCAGATGTTCAAAAATGGTATACAACCAAAGAGCTTGCGGATATGATTGCCATATCATCAATTACGCCGGGGCCAATAGGTGTAAATGTTGCAACATTTGCAGGATTTAAAACCGCAGGGATTTTAGGTTCGCTTATTGCAACAACTTCGGTAATTTTACCGTCGTTCATTATAGTTGTCATAGTTTCAAAAGTTTTAGAACAATTCAAACATAATAAATACGTACGGTCGGTAATTTATACTTTAAAACCGGCAGGCTGCGGGCTTTTGGCGGCTGTCGGGGTCGATATGTTTATTAATAATATAAATATTCCGGGAATGGTTCTTCTTGCGGGATTGTTTTTTGCAAGTTTAACCGAAAAAAGGGATCCTTTATTCTATCTTGGAGTATCAGCTCTTGTCGGCTTAATTGCAGGATTTTTTAATTTGACAGGTTAGACATTCTGTACTGCAGCGCCTGCATCACATGAGCTTGAGTAATATCACAAGAACCGTCTAAATCCGCAATTGTTCTTGCGAGTTTTAAAATTCTATCGTAACGCCTGCCTGACAATTGGTATTTTACAGCTGCAAGTTTTAACATATCCATACTTTGTTTATCAAGTTTACAGTATTTTTTTATTAACTTTGAAGTCAATTCGGAGTTTGTTAAAATACCGTCGTCTTTGTATCTCTTTGCTTGAATTTTGCGGGCATTCACCACGCGGGCACGTATATCTTTTGAAGATTCAGCAGCAGAGTTTATATTCAAAAGTTCTTCTGCAGTAAGTCTTGGGACTTCAACCTGCAGATCAATTCTGTCTAACAACGGGCCTGATAATCTTGATTGGTAGCGGTTTATTTGAAAATCCGTACATGTGCATTGTTTTTCCTTATCCCCTAAATAGCCGCATGGACACGGGTTCATCGCACCTAAAAGCATAAACTTTGCAGGATATTTAATAGTGTGTTTTGCACGTGCTATAACAATTTCACCATCTTCTAGCGGCTGACGGAGAACCTCTAAAACATTTCTTGGGAATTCCACCATTTCATCAAGAAACAAAACCCCTCTGTGGGCAAGTGTAATTTCTCCCGGTTTTGGATTTGAACCGCCGCCGATTATACCGTTTGCAGAAGCTGTGTGGTGAACTGCTCTAAATGGTCTTTTAGTCATTAAAGGTTCATCAGAGGGCAATAGGCCTGATATGCTATAAATTTTGGTAAGTTCTAATGCTTCTTGAAGTTCAAGCGGCGGCAAAATTGAGGCAAAACATTTTGCCATCAAAGTTTTACCTGACCCGGGCGAACCTGTCATAAGCATATTATGCCCGCCTGCTGCAGCAATTTCTAACGCTCTTTTGGCTTTTTGCTGTCCTTTTACATCTTTAAAATCGTAAAGATATTCTTGGGCTGACTTTTCAATTAAATATTCTGAAATATTGACAGTTGTAGGTTTTATAGGAGTATCTGCAAAATGATTTACAACATCTCCAAGATGAACAGCACCGAAAATATTCATATCGCTGCCTGCCAGTGCTGCTTCGCATGCATTAACCGCAGGGACAAAAACATTTCTTATGCCGGCCTCTTTTAAGCCTAATACAAGAGGCAAAACACCGGTTACACCTCGCAATTCCCCGTCAAGTGAAAGCTCGCCGATAAATGCACAATCCTCTATCTTACTTTCTTCTAAAATCCCCTCTTCAACAAGCAAACCAAGCGCAATCGGAAGATCGAAATTTGAACCCTCTTTTTTCAAATCCGCAGGCGCAAGATTTATTACAACCTTTTTGGCAGGGAACGTAAAACCAGAATTTTTTATAGCCGAACGAACTCTGTCGCGCGCCTCATTTATTGACGTATCTGGCAAACCAACAATAGCAAAACCCGGAAGTCCGTTCAAAACATCTGTTTCCACAGAAACTTTGTATGCATTAAGACCTATTACTGTCGCAGTTGTAACTTTGTTTACCATAAACTAATATTACTACAAATATTTTTATTGTATAATCAGGCTATGAATATTTTAGCTATCAATTTCGGCGGAATAGGAGATGAAATATTTTTTCTGCCCGCGCTTATATCTTTAAAAAAAGAATTTCCCGAGTCTAAAATTACTCTTGCACTGGAACCCCGAAGCAAAAGTGTAAAAGATTTAACTGATATTATAGACGATTTATTTCTTATTGACGTAAAGGGTAAAAATAAATATGCAGAGCTTTTAAAACTTGTGTATCTTGCCCGCAAAGGACATTTTGATATGGTTTTCTCATCCGGCGGAAACAAATTTATCAGTATCCTTTTGACACTAACAGGGATTAAACAACGTTACGGCTATGATACTGGCAAGTTAAGCCGGATTTTGCTGACAAAAGCAGTTCCTTTAAATAAAAACCAATATGCCTGCGCAATGTATCATGATCTTGTAACACCGGTTACAAACCATAAAACATACCTGCCTGAAATAAATGTCGAGCAACAGGAAAAAATTCCAAATTCTGTTTTAATTCACCCCGGCGTGAGCAAAATGAGCGTGCAAAAGGGAATGGTAAAAACAGTTACAGCCGATGTATGGGCACAGACTGTTGACTTGCTTATAGAAAAAGGCAAGCACGTTATCTTAGCCGGAGGCCCTGATGACAAGGAAGTAATAGAAACAATTCTCTCTCACATCACTCTTCACTCTTCACTCTTCACTAATTGTTACGGCAAAACAAAAAGTCTGAAAGATTTGGCTGTTCTTATTGGAAAAGCAGAAAAATTTATATGTTCAGACTCTGCACCTTTACATGTTGCAGTTGCTATGGGTACAAAAACCTATGTAATTTTCGGGCCGACTGATGACAAAAAATTAATCCCGCAATCAGAAAATGTTATCGCGATTAAAGCATCGGATAACTGCCCGATAAAACCGTGTCTGTGGGAGCACAGACAAACTACCTGCGAAAAACTTGACTGTTTAAAAATTACGGCACAGGATATTGTAAATAAAATACAAAGTTAAATTCCGACACTCAATCCTGCGCAGATATTTATTGACTGCCCCGTAATACCTTTTGCATCTTCTGAAATTAAGTATTTACAAAGTTTTGCAACTTCTTCCGGTTTTACAAAACGTTTTTGAGGAATAGTATCAATAATCTCCTCTTTTGAAAACTCACTCTCTTCAATAGAATTTATTCCGAGTTCAGTTTCAACCCAGCCCGGATTTATTGTGTTTACTGTAATATTAAATTCTGCAAGTTCAAGTGCCAGAGCTTTTGTCAAACCTGTTAATCCAGATTTTGACGAAGAATAAATGCTTGCATAAGCTTCGCCCATAACACCTGAAATCGATCCGATATTTATAATCCTTCCCCATCTCCGGCCTTTCATATGAGGAATTGCTTTTGATATAAGATAAGCAGGAGCAATTAAATTTGTCTGATAAAGCCTCTGAATATCAGCAATACTCATAGTTTCCAGTCCTGCATAAATATATTCGCCTGCATTGTTAACTAGCACATCTATATTTTTGTCTTCAATAAATTTTGCAAGAACATTTATGTCCTTTGACAAATCACAAACGCAAAAACCTTTAGCATTACATGCAGCAAGTGCATGTTCATTTCTGCCTGTAACATAAACTTCTCCGGCAGATTGAAGCTCTCGTGCTATTGCATTGCCTATACCTTTTGAAGCGCCTGTTACTAATATATTCATGATTTGTACTCCTTTAAAAAACTCTGAACAATGTATGATGCCATAAAAATTCCTGCGCAGCTCGCTACAAACGGAGTTGATGACGGGATAATCTTTGTAAATTCAATATTTTCACCTGATTTTGTCATTATTTTTTCAGCCGCAGAAATCTTCTCCTGAACAAAAGGTTTTTCCCTGCTTGCGACAACCGTAATTCCTTTTTCAATTCCGCGTTTTTTAAGCTGGTAAATTATATTTGATACAAAAGGCGCATTTTTGTTTTCAATCTCCGAAATATCAGAAATATAGAGTTTTGTTGGATCAATTCTATTTCCTGCGCCCATAGAGGAAATTACAGGAATATTTTGTTTTACGCAAGTTTCCAACAACTCAATTTTTGACCTCATTGTATCTATTGCATCCGCAACAAAATCGACATTTGAAAGATTTAAATCACCACTATAAAAATCATCTACAACATTCAATTTTATCTCAGGATTTATATCTTTTAATCTTGACTCAAAAAGTTCTGCCTTACTTTTCCCGACAGTTGAATGTAAAGCAACAAGCTGTCTATTTATATTTGTTTCAGATACAGTATCAAAATCAATAATGGTTAATTCGCCGACTCCTGCCCTTGCAAGAGCTTCTGCACAAAAACCGCCCACTCCTCCAAGACCCAAAACAGCCACATGTTTTGATGAGAGAAGTTTTTGATTTTCCTCTCCCCAAAAAAGTTCATTGCGTGAAAAGTATCCTTCACTCTTCACTCTTCACTCCTTCACTACTTAATAATCCCGAATCCGATAAGGAATGTGCAAATTAAAAATATGGCAGAAACTATTCCGGTTAGCTTATTTAAGCCTTTTTCAGCACTCTTTTGAGAAGCAAATACATGAGATGCTCCGCCCATGCCCGCAATTCCATCGCCTTTCGGGGAATGCAATAAAATCAATACTATTAACAATAAAGCTGAAATTATCTGTACAGCCCAAACTATATTAACTAACATTTATTTTTTCTCCTTGTTTTTTGAAATAAAGTGAGCTCTTTTTGAGTTCAGCTTAATATTTTCGAAAGTATAAAGCCTTGCAGGTCTTTTTGAAGAAGATTTTGTATATTCGTTTAATTCAATCAAACCTTCTGTTGCCAGAGCTTTTTTCCTGAAATTACGCTTATCTAATTTTTTGCCCATAATTAATTCATAAGCTTTTTGCATCTCTGTGAGAGTAAATTTTTCATTCAATAATTGATAAGCTACAGGGCAAAGTTCTAATCTTTCACGAGTTCTTTTTAGAGAGTATTCAATAATTTCCTTGTGGTCAAATGCTAAAGGCGGAAGATCAGAAATTTTGTGCCAGCCGAGTTCAGGCGTTGTAACAACTTTTATATCTTCTGCACGCACAAGTGCAAAATACGCACATGTTATAACTCTTGCATTTGGGTGACGCAGAGGATCTCCGAATGTATAAAGCTGTTCAAGATAGATATTATCAACATTTGTACGTTCTTTTAAAACCCTCAAGGCAGCTTGATCAAGGTTTTCAGATAATCTTACATATCCGCCGGGGATTGCCCACTTATCTTTAAACGGTTCATTTGTACGTTTGACAAGCAGAACATGGAGCGCATTATTTTTCATAGTTACAATAACTACGTCCACCGTAATTTCATGTGTTTTGGTTTCGTTAAAAATCATATTATCTCTACCCTTAGCTTAATAATATAATAAAAATATTATTTTACATTAGTTAATGGGTGTTTTTTATTAACAAATTTTAACATGACATAAAAGTTTATCAAAAATTCAGGTCAAAAATACTTTATATATATAAGGGGAATAAAAAATCGCGGGGAAAAATGGGATTTCATCATTTCATACATCATAATATATTTGTCGGCAGACCGTTTATGCATTGCGGTTTTACTCCATTTTGCGGCGGTTGGAATGCTTTTAATTCCGGATTTAATTTCGGGATGATGACTTCCTTGTTCAATTTTACTATGCCTAGATTTCAGCTACAGCCATACTTTCCGCCTGTAGCTTATAACAATTTTTATACACTTACTCCGCCGACGCCGGCTTTGCCGACATATTCGCAGCTATCACAGCAAAATATGTTTAATTCGTTTATATGGAAGCCTGATTTAACAGTGCCTTCTTTCGATTCAAACAACTTCTTTAATTTTAACTCAACATCAAACCCATTTTTAAGTACAAATTCAAATAATGTAAAAAGATCTACGGATAGAAGTTTCCAAAACAGCAGTAAATTAGATAAAAACTTTTTAAACAAGGTTAAACAAATAGCAAAAAAATTGAATTGCGACTATAGAGACCTGCTTGCAGTTATGAACAGCGAATCGAGCATAAATCCTTCTGCCTGGAACGGATCAATCGCCGTAGGTTTAATACAATTCACAGATCCCGCAGTCGAAAGTTTAAACAGAAACTACGGATTAAACTTAACAAAAGAAAAAATTGCAAAAATGTCTGCTATTGAACAGCTTGATCTGGTCGAGAAATATCTTACCATATCCAAAAGTTACAAATTCTCTTCAGATGCAAGATTATCTGCAGCAGATTTATACTCTATAATATTTTTACCTGGAAGGTCGGACAGAGAAGTTCTTTGCAGACGCGGAGAAAAATATTACAGCCAAAATTCGCAGCTCGACAAAAATAACGACGGGAAAATAACCAAATCAGATCTTAGCGAACATCTCTCCTGTAAATACGTCGATGAATCAATGTTCGCTTAAGTTATATACCTTACAGAATTAAATAAAAATATTACAATTCGAAATAATCCATTGATGTTGTCAAATGTTTAATGTATGTTCATGAAATATATTAAATATTTGCGGAAAGGTGCAACAATGGATAAGGGATATATTGAAAACGGATTTATTGTCGATGTTTCAAACGCTAACAAGACTTCCGAAATAATTTATGAGCTTAGCAGAATTTTAGATTTGCCCGATGCTCAAAGCAAAAAAGTATGTTTAAAACTAGGTGCAGTTGATTTGACTTCAACTGAATTAACAAGTATTAAAGCTCTTGTTGAATCAATGAATTCCGAAATTGAATTTATCAGCACAAGTTCAAATCAAACTGTTAAATCAGCCGAAGATTTGAATATTAAAGTATCTGTTCTGGAAAACAAAGTTCCGACACCGGAATTTAATGCAGATCAAGAAAAAGTTAACAAAGAACTTGAAAAAGCTCTGGATAAAATTTTCGGGGATGAAAGCTCTGAAATCAAAACTTTTGCCCAGGAAGAAGATATCAAAAAATTGAAAGAAGAAGTTCCGTCAGAAGATATTGAAAAAATTGCGAACATCAAACCCGAAACAATTAACCCTGAAAATCAGATGGAAACTATTGATAATTCAACTTCCGAAAATGTTGAAGATATTAAATCATCAGCCGAAAATATTGAAAATGAACTGGAAAATTTCAATAATCAGCTTGAAAATGCCAACAAAATTGAAGGAGATGAACTGGAAGATGTAGATTTCAATCTTGATGATTTGAGAAAATCTTTAAGAGAAACTGAAAAACTTCCGACCCTTTATATTCAAAGGACATTGCGTTCAGGGCAAAGCATCACATCTGACGGCAACATTGTTATTATCGGAGATGCAAATCCAGGCTCTGAAATTATTGCCAAAGGCGATATTACAGTGTGGGGAATTTTAGGCGGCATAGCTCATGCAGGTTCTGCCGGCAATCAATATGCAAGAATTCGCGCTTTAAAAATGAATGCTATCCAGTTAAGAATTGCAGATGTTTTTGCAAGACGTCCGGATAATATTAATATTCCGTATATTCAAAAAACAGACACATTCATTCCGGAAGAAGCATGCATTAGAAAAAAACAGATTATTATACATAAAATACATGAATCATAAAAGGAGAAATAATGAGCGGTAGAGTTATCGTAATAACGTCCGGAAAAGGCGGAGTCGGAAAAACTACTACTAATGCCAATATAGGAACAGCTCTTGCAAGAGCCGGCAAAAAAGTAGTAATGATTGATACCGACTTAGGTCTGAGGAATTTGGATCTTTTGCTCGGATTAGAAAACAGAATTGTTTACACTATAGTAGATGTTGTTGAAGAACGCTGCAAATTAAAACAGGCACTGGTAAAAGATAAGAAAAATCCTAACCTCTGTCTTTTAGCTGCTGCACAAACCCGTGACAAATCAGCAGTAACAGAAGAACAGCTTAAAGATATATGCGAAAAACTGAAAAAAGATTTTGATTTTATTTTAGTTGACTGTCCTGCAGGAATTGAACAAGGTTTTCAAAATGCAGTTGCAGGAGCCTCAGAAGCTATTGTTGTTACAACGCCTGAAATGTCAGCCGTTCGTGATGCAGACAGAATAATAGGGCTTTTGGAAGCTAAAGAAGAAATCAAATCTTATAAGCTATTATTGAACAGAGTTCGCCCGAACCTTATTAAATCAAATGATATGATGAGCGTTGATGATGTTGTAGAAATACTTTCCGCTGATTTAATAGGCATAATTCCTGAAGATACAGGAATTATTACATCAACAAACAAAGGCGAACCTATTGTTAATGATGAAAAATCTCTCGCCGGCAAAGCTTACAACAATGTTGCAAGAAGAATTATAGGCGAAGATGTTCCGTTTTTGAATTTGGAAGAACCGCAAGGCGTTATGGCTAAAATAAAAAAGTTCTTCTCCGGTCTAACAGGAAAGGAGAAGTAGGATGATTTTAGCAAATTTATACAACAAAGTCATTGGATTTTTCCGTCAGACAGAAGTTCAAGAAACAGAATCAGCCAAAGAAACAGCCTGCAACAGATTAAGAGTTGTATTAATGCAGGATAGAACAAATTTGACACCTGAGCTTATGGAGAGGATGCGCAAAGAACTCGTAGAACTTCTTTCTAAATACGTTGAAATGGACAAAGATGCTCTTGAACTTAATTTGGAACAAGATGGTGATCAGGTTGCTTTGATGCTTTCAATTCCTGTAATCAGAGCAAAAGACGAAGACGAAATAAAAGCTGCACTTGAAGCTGAGGACAAAGAAGAAGAAACGTCAGAAGAAGGAAGTGATGAAGCCTCTGAAGATGAAGCGGAAGCAGCAGCAGAAGAAGAAGATGATGATGATGATGAAAACATTGACGATAATTTAGAACAGTCATCAGAAAATGACGAAAGTGAAGAAAATAAACCAGACAATACTGATGAGGGAAACGATAAAAAAGACCGCTAAGCGGTCTTTTTTATTTTAAAATTAAGCCTCAAAAATATTATTTTCATGCCTTATTTCAGGATTTCTTTGTGCTAGCAGTTCATCGGGTAAACCTTCTGGTTTTTTGTCCAGTCTTGGGGCTGTAACCACTACTTCGTCTAATAGATTATGGTAGCCGTCCAATTGCGAATTAGACTCTGATTCTGGAGAAGAATTAGGTGTTCCCTCAGCTATTTCTACATCTGGACGAGAACCGCCATTATATGTCATAAATTCCGGTCTTATTTCAGGTTCTCTTTGGGCCAGCAGCTCATCGGGCAAACCTTCGGGAGCCGGTTTCTTGCCCGTAACCTCTACTTCACCTAATAGATTAGGGTAGCCGCTCAATTGCGAATTAGACTCTGATTCTGGAGAAGAATTAGGTGTTCCCTCAGCTATTTCTACATCTGGACGAGAACCGC
>CALUYN010000009.1 GCA_944325025.1 Candidatus Gastranaerophilales bacterium
TGTTACTTTACATCCACCTAAATTTAAAATTTTGAAAAATTTTTCAACACTGTCCTGTCCCAAAATTCCTGAACTGTCCCAAAATTCCTGAACTGTGTCTAAATTCCCGCCATTTAAGGTTTTGAGACACTGTCTTGTTTTAGACATTGACGGACAGTAATCGGACTTTTTTGCCAGTTCAGGAATTTCATTTTTAGCGATTTCCGACTAAAAAAATCAAGATATATTTGAAACACACCCCTATTAGTTCAAAAAAATCAAATTCCTGCAATGTCTGTTCAATGATAATCACGAAATTAAATTCGGATATTTTGATAAACAGTCACCCAAAAGTCACCAAAAATGTAAAACCTTAAAAAAATTAAAAAATAGAGATAAGGCTTAAATCCTTATCTCTATTTTTTTTACTTGGTTGCGGGAGCTGGATTTGAACCAACGACCTTCGGGTTATGAGCCCGACGAGCTACCAGACTGCTCCATCCCGCGTTAAATATTATTACATTTTATTATGTATCGCTGAATTTTAAATTGCAACCTTTTTGTTTAAATATTTTTATCTATATATTTTATTACTTTGCAAGGATTGCCTGCAGCTATACAATATGATGGAACATCTTTTGTAACCACACTGCCCGCGCCAATTATTGAACCTTCTCCAATAGTTACACCGGGCAATATCGTAGAATCAGAACCTATCCAGACATTTTTATTAACTATGATTGGTGCCGGATGCATATCAATTCTATGTTTGGGATTTATGTCATGGTTCAATGTCGCAAATGTCACATTATGCCCAATAAAACAATTGTCATCTATTGTAATACCGCCTTGATCCTGAAATCGGCAGCACATATTTATAAAAACATTTTTACCGACTGTAATATTTCTCCCGCAATCCGTATAAAACGGCGGGAAAAAACGAAAACTTTCATCAACTTGTTTACCTGTTAATTCAGAGAATAATTTGCGCAATTCATCAGGGGTATGATACCTGCTGTTTATCTCAAAAGTAATCTTTAATGCACGCTGTGCTAATTCATCAAACATAGGAAGAATTTCTGAACCAACAGTGACAGGTTGCTGTGTTTCCATATAGTCTAAAAATTTATTTATATCAACCATAATATACCTTAAAATATTTATAATAATTATTTAATACAATAACTAAAATATCAAATACTTTTACTGTATATGACTTAATGCTTTTGAGTAATAAATGTCTAGAAATACACTTATACCTTACGTCATGAATAAATTATAATTTACAAATCTTAATAAAAGTCAATAAACAAACAAATACTCACAGTATATATTTTTTATATAAACAGGAGAGTATATATGGAAAATATTCCTGTAAATTTTCGAGAAATACGCTTTAACCGTGATACTAAAGTTAATTATAAAGATGGAAACCCGATTATAAATACTATATTTAATAAGTATGATAAAGATAACAGCGGGGATTTCAACGAGCAAGAGTGAAATGAATACCAACAACAGCTTAAATCTCTTGAAGAAAGAAAAGCGGAAATAGACAAATTAAGACAAAATGCAAACGATGATGTAGTGTCGCATTATAGCCGAAATATTCAACATTTAAACAAGAAAATTGAAAAATTAAGAAATGATGAACTTGAACTAATAAAGCAAAATGACTTTGAAAAACTTATTGAATTTGAGCGTACACATAACGTTTCACGCGAAGGTTATATTAATGAGAGTGAACTTCCGGATGGAGCAAAAAAATATGATATTTCAACTTTTAAAATGGGGATTTATAATGAGCAAAAAGGGTCTTTTACAGGCGAATGCTATACAAAAGGGTATTTGAGCGGTTTTGAAAATTTAACTGATGAAGAAAAAAATGAATATTTAAAACTGTTAAATAATACTGTTGATACAAATAAGCAGATTAGAAAATTTGAAGAAAGAATTTCTGCATTAAATAAAGAGCTAGATAAGAATTTGGCACTGGAAGATCTTGCCCAAAACGGTATGGTCGATAAAGTAGGAAATTCTGAATATGAAAACAATGTATATATGCAATATTCTGCAATCAGAAATGAAAGTAATCCGTTTTACGGTCAGATAAAAGAATTAGAAAGCAAATATACGCAATTAAAACTTAAAGGCAATCCTACTCAGGATGAAACGAGATTGATGGAACAATATAGAATTCAAATCAATCAACTGGAACAGGCTAGTAAAGATTGGTCAATTTCGGATGCTAACAGAGATATACAAGAAAATAACGGCTTTAGACTGACAAATGTTTCTGAACAAGTTGTGTATAAACATCAGCAAAATTCTTCCAATAATTCAGAAACCGAAACTCATACTATTACAGATAATCATACAATCGGAGCCATATATAAGGACCAAAACTGGAATTTAAATGCAAATTTCACAAAAGGTGAAACATACACCCTAAATTCTGATGAAGATACTGTTCATACCTATAATGCTTATTTAGGAGCTAGTTTCGGCCGTGAAAATCTGTCTGTAACGTCAAACTCAAGCATCAATGCTGATGATAGTTCTATTTATTATAGCCAGAGCCTTGAGGGCAAGTATAAAAATTTGAGTTTACGGGTAGATAACAATCTAAATGTAACAAAATTTGAAATGCCTGATGAAAATGGTAATACCACTGAAAACACAGTTAAAACAAATTCAACCAATATAGAACTTTCATATCAGACAGGGAAATTCACAAATACTGCTGCGGTTGGATTTGAAGAGGAAGGTACAACGGTTTCAGCAGGTTCCCGTGCAAATTTCGGAATACAGGCAGGCAAGAGCTTCTTTAACATTAATCCATCATCAAACTTTACTTACAATACCGGAGCTGAAACATATACTGTAAACCCTGCAATTAGTGCAAATTATAGTTTCAATTCCAAAAACCTTAGAGCTAATGTTATGTTAAATAACAATTTAAGCATAACAGCAGCACCTTCTATGGACACTCAGCTCAATAACAATTTTAATCTCAATGCAGGTTTAACATATAAGGATTTTTCATTTACCGGCAAATATAATAATTCCTATTCTAAATACAGTACAACAAATACCTTTGGAGCAGAGGCTGCATATAATAATAAAAATGCAGGACGTTTTGCCATAGAATATTCTCGCCAAAATTCAAAAAGTGATACTTATTTTACGGGAACTGATCAGGTAATGTTTACGTATTCTGCACCGATTGATACTATTACAAATTGGTTCAAGAAAAAATAGCGATAAGTTCAAAAACCTTATCGCTATTATCTTTTAAACCTTACGCCCGAAGAGATTCGAACTCCCGACCTTTTGGTTCGTAGCCAAACGCTCTATCCAGCTGAGCTACGGGCGCTTAAATAATTTGCAACTTTTATGTTAACAAAAAAAGATTTTTTTTCAAGTTTTTTAAAAAAAATTTTAAAAACGGCAATATAATTAATGTTTTAAAAATTAAATATGTTATTCTCTTTGTGAGAGGTATAGATATGGAAAAATTAACACACAGAGAAAAAACCGTACTTAAACTTGTGACACAAGGATACGGTTATGCACAAATCAGCAAATTAATTTTTGTCAGCACTCATACAGTAAAAGCACATATTAGCTCTATTATCCGAAAATTAGAAGCAAAAAACAGAGCTAACGCAATTTATATTGCTATTATGCACCACATGCTTGATGAATAATAAATTGTTACAATTTGATAGCTAATCTTACTCGTTATATAATAATGAATGAGATTAGATTTATGAAAAAATTATTTATATTATTATCAATACTTATAATTGCTTTTTTTACATTTGTCCAACGAGTTTGTGCTGCGGAACTGTACAAATTTACTGATGCAAACTTTGATACATCAAATTCAATTATAGTGCTTTCAGGACAGGATACGCAGACAGGTAATATCCTTGAGAACATTAAACTTGTTAAAATGCAAAACCCTTCAAGGGTGTATTTTGACATTAATTCATCCATAATAACTTTTCCAAAACAGGATTGGATGTTCAAAACAGGCCCGATTAAAGAAATTAAAATCAACCAGTTTTCAACATCGCCGGATGTCGTAAGAGTAGTAATGTACTATGAGAACGGATTTAACCCTGATAATATCAAATTTTTAAGATTGAAAAATAATATTATTATTAAGTTAAAAGATGATGAAATGTGCGACAATGAGTATTTTCTTAATACATACAGAGATGAGCATTCTTCATCTAGCGATTTTTATGAATACATGACAATTTCAATGCCGGTTTCAAAATCAGGTGACAGTATAGTAAACCAAATTCAAGATGCTTTTAATGAACAGGCTGAACAACTATTTGAGCGAAAAGAATTAAAACTCAATACAAAGTATTACTTGAACAATATTACTCCAAAACCCAATATGGTGTTATTAAACGGTTTTGGTTCTGTCACAATTGAAAGACCTATGATTTTGTCAAATCCTACAAGAATTATTTATGATTTGCCAAATACTCTTGTAGATATGAAAATAAGAAACAAAGAGTACAGGATAAGTGATACTGAAACCGTAAAAATAGGTCAATTTTCAGTTAATAAAGCGCGTATTGTTATAACTACAGATGCTGTAAAGGATTATATCCCGATTTATTCAAGCGACAACCAATCTTTAATACTTGCAAATTATCAAAAAATAAATAACTCAACTTTGTATAATACATCAAGTAATGCAATTGCTTATAACAAAGAAAAAATTGATTCTTTAACAGAATCTATGATTTTAAAATTTGATTCTCCTGTAGTACACGGACTTGATAGGTATAATGACAAAATTATTTTCTATTTGTACAACGTTTCAAAATATAATGATGTAAATTTCAAAACAGCATATAAAGGAACAATTTTTGAAGATGCACATATAGATTTAATGCCTAAAATCGGTTTAAAATTAACAATTCCTATAGAACAGGATGCAGTAGTTAGTTCATACTTAGGGGCTGACGGCAGAAGTTTAAAAATCAAAATAAAAGAATCTAAGAAAAAAACAGAAAGCCTTATACCGTCCATAATTTTAAATCCGATTGTTCCGACAGACCATACAACAAAAAAAGTTGTAATCGATGCAGGCCACGGCGGTAAAGATGTCGGCGCTATAGGCGGAGGAATTAATGAAAAAGATATAACGCTTGATGTTGCCAAACGTGTGGAAAAACTTCTTAAACAAAAAGGCTGCAGTGTTGTAATGACAAGAGATGATGACACTTATGTATCATTGCAGGACAGAGTATCAATAAGTGAAAATGCAAATCCGGATATTTTTGTAAGTATCCATGTAAATTCAAGCGTAAGACCGGAAATAACCGGAGTTGAAACTCATTACTATCACCAGGAAAGTATAGCGCTTGCCCAAACTGTTCATTCATCACTTGCAAGTGCCGTACAATCGCCAAATCGCGGTTTGTTTAAATCAAAATTTTATGTTATAAATCATACTACATCGCCTGCGATTTTAGTCGAAATCGGGTTTATCTCAAACAGCGATGAGAGAAACCAGCTTGTAGGAGAGAAAAGGAAGCAGGCAACAGCAAAAGCAATAGCAGATGGAGTACAAAACTATTTTAAACAATATAAGTAATAAAAATCCAATAGCATTTTTTGATTCAGGCGTAGGCGGACTTACTGTATTTGAAAAAGTCAAAAAACTTATGCCTGACGAAAATTTCCTGTATTTCGGGGACACAAAAAATATGCCGTACGGCGAAAAAACAGAAGAACAGTTACTTGAATTTGCTGACAAAATTTTTAAATTTTTTGAAAACAAAAATGCAAAAGCTGTAGTAATGGCTTGTAACACAACTTCAGCAATAACTTATGAGAAACTGAAAAATAATTACAATTTTAAAATTTATCCTATAATTCAATCGGTCTGTTCAACTCTTGCCCAAATGCAAGGGGTTAACAGACTAGGCATAATTGCAACTCCTGCAACCATAAATTCACATGCATATTCAAAAGAAATAGCCAAATACAACAAAGATATGAAAGTATTTGAACTTTCTGCACCGAATTGGGTCAGAATTGTTGAAGAACACAGAATTACGCAGCCCCAAAGTATTATGCAGGTTGAAGAAATTCTTGATATTATGCAGGGATTTAAACCGGATAAAATAGTGCTTGCCTGCACACATTATCCGTATTTAATAAGCGTTCTGAAAAAATTTATGCCGGAAGAAACCTTTTTAGACCCTTCATTATATTTTGCCCGAAATATAAAACAAGATTTAACAACATCAGGATTGCTAAACGACAAATTTGAGTATGAAAAGTTTTACGTAAGTTCAAACCCTCAGAACTTTAAAACAGCATCAGAAATGTTTTATAAGCTTAATGAGCTTCCTGAAATTGTCAATCTTTAATATACTGCAAACAAGTTTCATAATCCGGCACTTCAATAATTTTATCACTGATTTTTTCAGGGGTTACATTCAATACCGTAGAGTTTTCTTTTACCGCAAAAACTTTTATTCCGCGTTTAATACATTCAAAAACAGGAGTGCTGCCAAGAGAATCATAAGGCATAACAAGATAATCCAGATTATTAATGCTTATGCCGCCGGATTTTACAAGCTGAGGTGCATTGTTCAACCCTAAAAGAATACAAGGCAAAAAAGTCGGTGTAATATATTCAGACGCTGCGCGTCCGTCCACCAAGTCCGGATATATTTGATAATCTGCAAAAGCCGGAGAATGAGCACAAGGGACATTTAACTCTTTAGAAATATAATGAGATAAAATAGCTTCAACACCGCCCACAGGGTCAGTACCTTGTCCGTTAGCATAATCAGGATTATCATCTTGTGGATCCTCAAACAAACACACCAGCGCTAAGGCATTACACCCTTTTTGAAGCAATTTTTGACAAGCTGCTTTTAATGTATCAATGTTTTTGACTATTCCTGTAGAAATTCCGCTGTCTTCAAGTTTAAATTCAACACCTACATCATCAGATGTTAATTCATAACTCGCGATATCAATTCCGTATACAGCTTTTGCAGCGTTAATTGTATTGATATGAACATTCAAAACATCAGAAGTTATTGCACTGTCAAATACAACGCCTATTTTGTTATTTTGGGAGGGGATTAAATTGATATTTCCCTTAAAAAATTCATCAAGCGAATATCCTTCCACATAAAGCATGTTATCAGTAATTCCAGAAAAACATCCGGCATTTACAACATTTGGATTTACTATAAGTTTCGACTCTTTAGCAAACTCTCTTGCATAAGGGCTTGCATCACCTGCAAAACCGCCGATTGAAGCACCTATGCCTGTCGGAACAACAAAAGCCCCTAATTTTTCTCCGTTTTCTAACATATATTTATAATACAACAAAAAAGCAGTATCAAAACTGCTTTTTCTGTCAATAGTTTTATTAATCTTATTGTTGTGCTCCGCCGTATGAAAAGTCGTTTTTAACGTTTGTTTGAAGAAGTTTTGTCCAGGAGCTTTCATAAGTATTGATTTCATTCAACTGTGTTTCAAGATTATTTTTTTCAAGCTCTAATTCTTGTTCCCATGAATTTATATTTGCTAATTCAAGTTCATGTTCCTGCTCACAGCGTTCTGTCAATAATTCATATGTTTCAGGATCATCTTCATAGTATGTGTAATAAATATCATTAATCTGATCATTATATTTTGCCTGATTTTCAGCAGTTTGTTTAGATGAATTAAGCATATCCATCATAACAGTTGACAATTTGTCATTAATCATAGATTTCTGCTTTGTGTACAATAACAATGTTTCATGAATATTTGAAATAGCCATCGTTCTCGCCTCTCTTCTTTTGTTCTCTTACATATATAAACGTTTTAAACAAACTCCGATTTCAGTAAAGGCTTATTTTGTTACATTTGTTAACAAACGTCTTATCAACTTATTATAATAATATTTATTATGTATTTATTTATTTTTATACTATAATATAATCATTATATAGGAGAGCAGATATGGATCAGGAAACTTATATGAGAATAATGGGTTATGTCCCTACAGTTATAGAAGCATCATCGAGAGGAGAACGTTCCTTCGATATCTTTTCTAGACTATTGAGAGAAAGAATTATATTTTTAGGAACAGAAATTGACGACGATGTTGCAAATTCAATTGTTGCACAGCTTCTTTTATTAGACAGCGAAAACTCAGAAAAAGATATTATGCTTTACATAAACAGTCCGGGTGGTGTAATAACAGCAGGTATGGCAATTTATGATACAATGCAGCTCATCAAATCCGATGTTTCAACAATATGTCTCGGAGATGCAGCATCAATGGGCGCATTTCTCCTTTGCTCAGGTGCTAAAGGCAAAAGAATGGCACTGCCGAACGCAAGAGTTATGATTCACCAACCGTTAGGCGGAGCAAAAGGTCAGGCTACCGATATTGAAATTGAAGCAAAAGAAATTTTGAGAATGAAAGATATGTTAATCGAAATTATTGCTAAAAATTCAGGTCAGCCTGTTGAAAAAGTTAAAGAAGACTGCGAACGCGACCACTTCTTAACAGCACAGCAAGCTTTAGAATACGGGCTTATAGACAAAGTTATTACAAAAAATGAAAAATAACATTATTAACAATTCTTAACAAAACAGACAAAAACATGCAATTCCAAGGAGTTGCATGTTTTTATATTAATGTAAGGTTAAAAAAGGTTAGTTATAAAATTTAGGTAGGAGTAAAGGAAATGTTAATTTTCGCGTATCGAAAATTGCAGCTCATCCATCAACGGAACGATTTACAATATCGTTTAATGGATTTGACCAAAAAGTTGTCTGATTTGCAGCAATACTCTGCAAATATAGGTGACGGTTCTGTATCCATGAGCGATATGATGAACACTCCGGGTTCAATGTTCGGTCGACAGATGATGTACATGCAGTATGCGCATAACGGAGCATTGATGAGTGCGCAGCAAAATATGGCAATGATGCAGCCAATGATTGCAATGCAGATGCAGCAGATGCCAAATCCGCAGTATCAGGCAATGTATCAGCAGTGGATATTTAGAAGTTTATACAATCAGGCTCGGGAAAATATAGGCAAGCAGGAAACAAAACTTCTGAATGAACAAGAAAAACAAATTCAGGCAGAAAAAGCTAAAATTGAAACCCAGTTAAAAATGATTGAACAAGAATATGAATCTGTCAAACAGGGTGAACAAGATGCTATAAAATTATGTAAACCTGAATATTAATAAGGATTTACCCTAAAACATCCTATCCTTGACTAACCTTTTCAAGGGGTCTGCTAAACGCGGGCTCCTTTTTAACATGAGATAATTTCATCAACTTTACAGTCAAAATCTTCACGCGGCAGCTTATCAACAATGAGCTTTGATGAAATCGGAGTTATTGTTCTAATGTTTCTATATTCAGCAAGAAACCTGTCATAAAAACCGCCTCCGTAGCCGAGCCTGTATCCGTCATTATCCACCATAAGAGCAGGTACAAATATTAAATCTAAAATTTCAGGCGCCACAGGGTTTGAACACGGTTCTTGTATATTAAAATTAGACACTGCAAGCCTATCTCCGCTATTATAAGGACAAACCAAAATATCATCCCCGCAAACTTTCGGCAGATAAAAATCTTTGTTATCCTCTAAAAGAGGGAGCAGATTTATCTCATATTTTTTCGGATAAAAAAGCATGACATTTTGAGCTGATAAATAAGCTTTACTTTCTCTTATCAATTTGACAATATTTGCGCTAACCATAGAAGTGTCAAGCTGCTTTCGTATAAGTTTTGCCTGTGCTCTTAAGTATGTTTTACTATCCATAGTTTTAGTATATAATAAAAATATGAAAGACTTTTGCAGTAACGACTTAATAAATCCTAATTGGGCAAAACATGGCTATATTCAAGTCTATACAGGCGACGGCAAAGGTAAAACCACTGCGTCATTGGGACTTGCTATGCGGGCTTTGGGACGCTGTTGGAAAGTCCTTATCATAATGTTTACAAAAGGCGGGGATGATTACGGGGAATTAATCTCTTTTAGAAATTTATCACCCCAGATTTCCCAAAATCTTACAATAGTGCAGGCAGGATTAGACAGGATTGTTTATTCTGATAACAAAAATAAAAATGACGAAGAAGAAATTAAAAAGGGATGGGAGCTTGCCAAAAAAGCTATTAAAAATGATGAATACAACCTTATAATCCTTGATGAGGCCAATATTGCAATAGATTTGGGCTTTATTGATGTAGATGAAGTTGTGGAGGTTTTAAAAAACAAACCCGAAGAAATGGAAATTGTTTTAACAGGAAGAAACGCTAATCAAAAAATCATTGATATAGCGCATCTTGTATCAGAAATTAAACCTGTTAAACATTACTGGGATACAGGCATTGCTGCCCGCAGAGGCATTGAATATTAAAAGCAAAGGCAAAAGATAAGATGGGTTAATTACAGGTTAAAGTTAGAAGTTAAAATGCTAAGAGGCAAAGCTGTTATCAATAATAAATTGTTTAATCTCAATTTAATATTTCATATAAAGTTGACGCTTCCTGAACGCTTACATTATTCTGCGGAACTTTTAAAACACGCACACAAACTGTTCTGTTTGCGTATTCAATTTTTATGATATCCCCTTCTTTTATTTGTTTGGAAGGCTTTGCAGAATTGCCGTTAACATAAACTCTGCCCATATCAGAAACTTCATTTGCAACGGTTCTTCTTTTTATTAATCTTGAAACTTTTAAAAATTTATCTAATCTCATAATTCCTATATATTATAATTTATGTTATAATTTGTCCAGAGGATATAAATGAAAAAGAAAATTTTTTTAAGCTTACTTTTTTGCTTTTTAATTCAATGTACAGTATTTGCAAATAGTATAAAATTTGCTCAAATATCTGATGCACATTTTATAAAAAATGATAAATACAGAGCAGAGGTGCTTGAACAGGCGATTAAAGATATCAATAAAGAAAAAGATATAGAATTCACTGTTTTTTCAGGGGATAACATTGATTCGCCGCATGCTGAGTACCTCCCTGAATTTATAAAAATTGCAAATAAACTTGATAAACCTTATTACATAATAATCGGCAATCATGATGTATTTAGAAACAATGGTCTGTCAAAAGCCCAATATCTTGAAATAGTTAAAAACAACAACATATTTTACAAATACAAAAAACCAAATTATGTATTTAAGAAAAACGGATTTGTTTTTATAGTTGTTGACGGTGCAAAAGAAATTATTCCAGGAACAACAGGGTACTACAAAAAAGAAACTCTTGACTGGCTCGATAAACAGTTAAGCAAGAATAAAAAGAAACCTGTTGTTATTTTACAACACTTCCCGTTAGTTTCTGAACCGGAAATAAAATCGCATAACGTTTATCAAAAAGAAGAATATCTAAATCTTTTGGATAAGTATGACAATGTGATTTCCGTTATAGCAGGCCATCTTCATATGAACAGTGAAGTTATGAGAAATGGTGTTTATCATATCACAACTCCAACGCTGCTTTATACACCGCCATTGTATAAGATTATTACAATAACCACAACAAGAGGCTTTTCTCCAATGATTTATACGGAATTAAAAGAAGTAGAACTGCCTGAACAATAATGGATTGCTTTTTTTATAAAATAATATTATAATTGATTTAAAACTTGAATATATTAAAGGAAACTAAACATAATGGATGAAACGGGTAATACAATATTTAATTTGTTTGTAATAGCATTTTTGTTATTTTCAAACGGTTTTTTTGTCGCTTCAGAATTTGCAATGGTAAAGGTTAGAAAAACCCGCATAGAACAGCTTGTAAATGAGGGAAACTTTAATGCCAAAATTGCTCTTGAAGCTTTAAAAGATTTAGACAAATTTATTGCGGCAGTTCAACTGGGTGTAACAATTTCAAGTATCGGCTTAGGGTGGGTCGGCGAAGGAACTCTTGCACACATAATTGAACCGCTTTTTGTATTTTTACCCGGAATAAGCAAAAATATTGCAACTCATACAATGTCAGTATCTATAGCATTTGCTCTTATTACATTTTTCCATGTAGTTTTAGGCGAGCTTATTCCAAAATCAATTGCACTTGAATACACAGAAAAAACAGCACTTTGGGTTGCAAGGCCAATGCAGGTTTTAACGTTCATATTTAATCCGTTTATATGGCTTTTAAACGGGTTTGGGAATTTTGTACTAAAAGCAATGAATATTCCTCATTCTCATAAGGGATCGCTTGTACATTCAACTGAAGAACTTGACATGCTTGTAAATGCGAGTTATGACGGCGGAGTTTTAAATGAAACAGAAAAAGATATGCTCCATAATGTGTTTAAATTTTCAGACTTAACAGCAAAACAGGTTATGGTACCGAGAACTGATATGGTTTGTATTCCGGTTGACATGCCGCTAGAAGAGCTTAATAAACTCGCAGCAGAAAACCAGTATACAAGATACCCTGTTTACGAAGAAGATATTGACCATATTATAGGGCTTGTGCATGTAAAAGATCTTTATTCATTATCAATAAAAGACGAAGTCTGCCCTATATCTAAAATTTTACGCGAAGTACTTCTTGTCCCTGAAACAATTACAATGGACAATCTGGTTTTAGAATTTAAAAAACGCAAAGGCCAGATGGCAATTGTTGTTGATGAATTCGGAGGAACATCAGGACTTGTTACACTGGAAGATGTTATAGAAGAGATATTCGGCGATGTTCAGGATGAGTTTGACGAAGAAGAGGAAGAAGAAAGCGAAATTAAAGAAATCGCTCCAAACACTTATCTTGCAAATGCGATTACAAGATTGGATGAGTTTGCTGAATTCTTTAACATTGATGAAAAAGAAATTGACGACGAAGATATTGATACAATCGGCGGCCTTGTTGTAAAACAGCTCGGGCGTCTGGCTGAAGTTAATGACACCGTTAAACTTCATAATTTAACGTTTATTGTAAAAGAAGTAGACGGCGCAAGAATAACAAGGCTTGAAATTATAAAAACTGAAGAAGAACAGGAAAATTCAGAAAAAGAAGAAGAAAAAAGCGGACAATAACAAAATCCTGCTTTAATAACTAGTACACAATCTTTAGAAATTCTGAAACATTTCCACCTTTTAAACGATGTTGGAAATCCCTTATTGTATAGAATAGATATATAAACTATTTTGAACAATATTTGGGAATTTTAATGAGCCAGAGTTTTGATTTTACATCATACAATAATATAAAAAGACTTGCGGAAGATGAACTTGAAACCCTATGGGGTGAATATCTTAAAGATAAATCAAACAAAGCCGCACGCGATACATTAATTGTTCAATATATCTATCTTATAAGATACGTTGTAGGACGTGTAAAAGTTACTCTGCCATCCACTATTTCAATTGAAGATATCGCAGGATACGGAGTTGAAGGACTTATTAACGCTATTGAAAGATATTCGCCGCAGAAAAATACACGATTTGAAACTTATGCCCTTATCAGAATAAGAGGCGCAATATTAGATAAAATAAGATCACAAGACTTTTTACCAAGAAGCGTCAGAAAAAAAATTAAAGATATTAAAAATGCTCAGGAGCATTTGAAACAAGAGCTCGGCAGAATGCCTACAACTACAGAAGTTGCAAATTATCTTGACATGGAACCTGATAAAGTTACACAGCTTCTTTCTGAAGATACAACAATGACCTCCCTTTATGATAAAAAAGGGTCAACAGACGACAGTATTGAAATTATTGATACAATAGAAGATACAAACAAATTAAATCCACAGGAACAGGCTGAAGAAAAAAATGTTAAGCAGGAGCTTGAAAAAGCTCTTCAAAGACTGCCTGAGCGAGAACGCATTATAATGGTTCTTTACTATCAGGAAAACATGACATTAAAAGAAATCGGCGAAACAATAAGCATGTCAGAATCCAGAGTTTGTCAGCTGCATGCACAGGCTATTATGAAACTTAAAAATATCCTCAGCGAAAACAGAACGACCAGACTGCGCCAGAGTATTATCGCCTAGCTTCATATTCAAGGATTACAAAGTCAATTCTGTTGTTCATTTTATTTGCAGTTTTTTGAGAAGCGGCCAGTCCGGTCGGAACTCCTTTATCACTGTCATAAGATTTAACACTTCCTCTAAATGGCATATATTGGCCGTATCCTAAAGCAAACAGTCTGTCAGGAGGAATTTTTCCGTACTTTATCATATATTGAACAATATTCGTTGAACGCGCAAAAGATATTTCGCAATCGTCATTATACAAAGTGTTTGCTAGATTATTGCCTTCGGTGTGGTTTTCCACCACACAATAGTTTGAGAGTTCATGCAAAAGCATAATTATTCTATCCAGTATAAATAAAGAACTCTCTTTAATCCTCGCTTCTCCGTCGCTAAAAAAATACTTTTCATCAATACTTACAATAAGTCCCCGCGGAACTTTCGTAAAAACTATACCTTCTTTCAAAGGTAAGGCTGTTTTGAAAATAGCTTCCAACTTATCAGCTTTGGGCTGATAAGAAACAGCTAAAATATCTTCATCAAAATTTGAAATACCCGTACAAAATATCATTATACAAATTAAAAATATGGTATACAGATATCTCATATGGCGCCTCAAAAATATTATTTATTATATTTTCAAGTCGCACATTGTCTGAAAGGGTTACGGCTTTAAGACAGATAAAACATACGTATCATTAAAGTATTTATTTGCACAGGTTAAGATATCCTGTACAGTAACTTTTTTAACCCTCTCTACGGCTTTTGAATGAAAATCAAATCCAAAGCCCATTATCCCGTAATGAGCAAGCCAGTTTGCCTGCTGCGAATTAGTTTCCGAAATAAAAGCCCATTTTCCAAACAGGTTATTTTTAGCATTTTCTAATTCTTCTTCTGTAACCGGGATAGTCTTTATTTTTTCAATTTCTTCCGCAAAACCTTTTAAAGATACTTCGATATTGTTTGGCTCTGTAGCTATATATATTGAAAAATTGGCAGAAAGTCTAGCAACATCATAAGCACTTCTTACAACATAAGCAAGCCCTTTCTTATCCCTTAATTCTAAAAACAATCTAGATGACAGACCGCTTGCGCCGAGAATTATATTCAAAAGAGAAATAGCTGCAAAATCGCTGCTGTCTGCAGTATCTACAATCCAACCTTTTAATATATGAGCCTGATTTAAGTCTTGTTGTATTAACTCAACATTTTTTGTTTGTGAAAGAAGCGGTTTTTTCAAATTCGGAAGTTCTTTAATAGACGGAGTTATATCTCCCAATTTTTCATCAACTGCTTTTTTTACTCTTTCAAAATCCAAATCACCAACAAATGCAGCGACTTTTTTGCTATTTTCAACAATTGCCGCATAAGCATCAATTATATCCTGTTTTTTTAAGTTTTTAAGATTTTCAAGAATAACAGTATTGGTATAACCGTAATTATGACCTTCATAAATATTTTTGTAATAGCTGTCAATAATTTTTGCACGCGGAGAGTCTAGCTCTGCTATAATTTCCCCTTCAAGTTTTGTACGTTCTTTTTCAAACTCTTCAAAAGTCGTATTTTTGACGATATCGCTGAATATATCAAGCGCACGTTCAAAATCTTCATTTAAACAGACAAACTTAAATTTTACATAATCAAGTTTCATTTCTGCAGTAAATTCTATTGCATATTTATCGAGTTCTTCCGAAAGCTGCTGCGCATTATATTTTTTTGTACCCTGCATAAACAATCTTACCATCAGGGAGTAAACACCCGGTACAGGCAGCGGATTATTCAGTGAAAAATTAAGATAAAACGCAACTCTCGGGGTATCAGGATTTCTTTTATAAACAAATTCTATATTATTCTTTAATTCTGAAGTTTTGATATTCATATAACTCTCCTCTTAAGCTGAATTTTAGCATAATATCAGAAAAAACACAAATAACATATACTTTAGTATTATTTTTTTGCTATAATACAAACTAAGAGGTAACAGATGAAAAAAGGTATGTTTATAACATTTGAGGGAGCTGACGGGTGCGGAAAAACAACCCAGATGAAATTATTAGCCGAATATTTAGAGAAAAAAGGGATTGATGTTGTATTAACCCGTGAACCAGGCGCAAAAGGCCTTGGCGAAAAGGTAAGAGAAATCCTTTTGAATTATGAAGGCCCTGTATCTGACAGATGTGAATCCTTTTTATTCCTCGCTGACAGGGCTCAAAATATTGATATCATAGTTAATCCTGCCGTAGAAGAAGGCAAAATAGTTTTATGCGACAGACATATTGATTCCACCGTTGCATATCAGGGTTATGGCAGAGGACTTGATATTGAAAGAATAAACATGCTTAATAACATTGCAACAAACGGCAGAAAGCCAGACCTGACCTTCGTCTTTGATATTGATATCGAAACCTCAATGGCAAGAGTCGGCAAAGAAAAAGACAGGATGGAAAGAGCAGGCAAAGATTTTCATAACCGCGTAAGACAAGGTTATTTGGAACTTGCGAAACAAGAACCGCAAAGAATTAAGGTAATAGACGCAGCAAAATCCATAGAAGAAATCCACGCAGAAGTTATTAAAATTTTTGAAGAATACTGTTTTTAGATACAAATCACCACGGATAATCTTCCTTAATTTCCCAACCGTCAAGTAATATAAAATATCCGCAAGTATAAAAAGTCCCGGATTTACAGTTTTTTAATGCTGACTGTTTGTTAGATTCATATTTATAAAATTCAAATATTCTTGAAAGCAAGTTGAATGTCATTACAAAAACATCTTTTCCTAATTTATTAGGGCCCTGAAATCCATTTATGTCGACAATGAAGTCAGGATTTAAATATTTATCCACACATGTACCATCCGCAACACTTGTTCCTTCTGAACATCCTGAAGTTCCTATTGATATACTAATCAATACATTACTTGGCAGCTGAAGAAAATACTTATATGAGTTGGCTCCGGAGGTAAGATTTCCGTCTGTCGGTAATTTCGGCCCATCATACTTAATAGCATTTCTGGTTGTATAACCGTAATCTTTTGATACTTTCAAATATGGAACAAAGTATTTTTTTACGAATGTTTCTAATGCTTCTTTTGAAGAAAAATTACTGTCGCCTGTAGGAGTACCGTATATACCTGCAAGCTCCCAAGTTGTTGAATCTCCATGTTCAGCCTGTGCCATAGTTAGCGCCTGTGATATAATTGAATAAGTTTGTTTTAATTTTGTTACCGTTTGTTTCTTTTGATAATTGTTTATCAGTGAAGGTATGGTCATCGCAGCAACAACACCGATTATGCCGAGTGTGATGAGAACTTCCGCCAAAGTAAATGCAACTCGTTTTTTTAGTGAAGAGTGAAGGGTGAAGCGTGAAGAGCGGATTTCTTCCTTCCCTTCTGTGTGGAAAAAATTATTGTCATTACGAGCAAACGCAGTTTGCGTAGTAATCTCATTCATATTGCAGCAATCTTGCGATTGCGACGGTCGTTTCACTCCCTCGCAATGACAGAATTGAACAGCACCTTCTCCTGTGGGAGGGAAAAGTTTTTCGATACTAGCTTTGCGTCTTTGCCTCTTAGCATCTTTGCATCTAAAAACGAGATTCTGAAACAAGTTCAGAATGACGTAACTAGCTTGACCTCCTGCCTTCTTGACCTCTGGTCTTCTATCTAACTGCCTAACCTCTTTGCCTCCGGCACAGCCTACAGTGCCCCCCCCCCGAAGCTCTGCATTAATTCAAATCTTTTCATAATTTTTTACTCCTTGCTATATGTACAACAATTTTTATTATAACATATTTTCACAAATATCTCAATGAAATACTTATTAAAATACTAGCAAAAATTTTTTTTACGAGTTTTCTTATAAAAAAAGGAAACTCTTATGTCTGTAAATTCTCCTCAAATTGATCCTAATATGTTATATCTCTCACCTTCCGCGTCTAAAAAACGTAAAGTCGGAGCAACAATATTCGGCGGGCTTTTAGGAATGACAGCCTACTATCTGCCGGTAACTAAAGATGAATTTGTTAGTAAAGCTTTCAAAATTACAAAAAACGAAGCAAATTCACAAATAGCTTCTCTTGCTCAAGCTGTAAAAGAAATAGAAAAAAATTCGCTTTCTTCTGAAAGTAAAATGACGCTGCAAGAAATGGGAGTTAATCCGAATATAACAGAAATTACAAATAAATGTATGGAAATTGATAAAAAAGTTTCCGATCCGGATTCTGTAAAAAGTCTAAAAAAATTCTTTAATGACAATTTTAAAAACTTTAAAAAGAACCCGCATTTAATGGATAACAATTGCGCAGATGCCTTTAAATCTATAAAATGGAACAAATTTAAATGGGGAATGGGTATAGGTGCTGCATTAGGACTTGCATTCAGCCTTATGTCAAGCAGAGATTAGCAGGCTGCCTTACAAAATCTATAACATCAAATCCTTTAAATGTTGAAATCTTTTTTATATTTTCAGGATTTTTAGTATTTTCACGCGCAAGAATTGCACCAACTATAGCTTCCAACTGGGACATCGGCATCATATTTGAAGGTAAATCAATCCCATATTCAAACCTTAACATCTGCTGAAGATATTTACAGTCTGCAGGCGAACGTTCCTTATAACAGGAGTTTAAATGCATGCTCTGACGTGTTAAGTATACTTCAAAACGTGTTATATCAATTCCGTTTTCTGCTAATGATTTAAAATATTCGCAGCCTCGTGTTGAATATCTTTGAGTCCATCCGTCACGATTTGGCATCAAAGGATTTGTTGAAACAAGCTGATACTGTTTGCCGAAAATTCTCCACTTGCCGTTAAGCATTGTTCTGTCCCAGACTAATGAAGCACAAATCTTTGAATATTTTAAAGATGAATAATTATCAAAAAAATGCATTACATCATTCATCGTATACAGTTTGTCAATATATATCAGATTATTAAAAACATCTATAATTGCAACACCTGTATCAACACTTGATGATGCGGCAAGCGAAAGCCCTATATAATAATTCATGATATTTTTTACTCCATCAATTGCGTAATTATAATAGGTTCATCATCGGTTGCAAGAACTGTATGTTCAAAATGAGCAGAAGGCATATTATCAGCAGTGCTGACAGTCCACTCATCGTCTGCCACAACTACCTCATCACACCCTAAATTAAGCATAGGTTCTATAGCAATTGCATAACCGGATTTAATCAATGTATGATCCCCAACTTTGTAATTAAACAAAAACGGTTCTTCATGCATTTCGTGCCCGACACCGTGACCTCCGTATTGTCTTACAATACCGAGTTTTTCTCTGACTGCAACAGCTTCAACTGCGCCTGAAATATCATCCAAAACATTTCCCGCTTTCATTTGCGCGATTCCGGCATATAGCGCTTCTTCTGTCGTTTTCAAAAGCCTTTGGCATTCGTCGCTTATTTTTCCGACAGGATAAGTCCAAGCACCGTCCCCGACCATTCCGGCATAAGTTGCACCGACATCAATGCTTATGATATCGCCTTCTTTAACTTTTACATCTTCATGCGGAATGCCGTGAACAACCTGTTCATTAATAGAGGCGCAAATAGAACCCGGAAAACCGTGATAACCTAAAAACGTCGGAACTGCGCGTTCTTTTCGAATAATATCATGAGCAATACTATCCAATTCTTTTGTGCTTATGCCGGGTTCTATAACTTCTCTCATCTTTTTGTGAACAAGAGCTACAATATGCCCTGCATGACGCATTCTTTTGATTTCATCACGTGATTTTCGATTTATCATAAATATAACCTCTTTTTTAGAGAAGTGAATAAGTCAAAAAGTTCATAAATTCGCTCCGCTCAAAAATAATTTTGTTTTATTGCTTCTGTTAACGACTTATTTACTAATTAACCTATTTACTTATTCACTTTAACTAATTACCTCTAACAATCTTTCCCAAACTTCATCAATTGTACCGTTTGCGTTTATTGATTTTAGAACACCTTTTTTTGTATAGTAATCAATTAACGGAGCTGTTTCTTTGTTATAAGTATCAAATCTCGATTGAGCTACTTCTCTTGTGTCGTCTTTACGTTGAGTAAGTTCTGCTCCGTCTTTGTCACAGCGTCCTTCAACTTTAGGCGGTTTGAATTCAAGGTTGTAAATTTCTCCGCAAACAGGGCAAGAACGGCGGTTAACAATTCTTTCAACAAGAATACTTGTATCAATATCAAAATAAACAGCAATAAATTTTGTATCAATACCGTTGTCGATCTCCGCATTCATTTTTTCAAGCTGTTCAGCCTGTTCAACGCTTCTCGGGAAACCGTCTAAAATATAACCGTTTTTACAATCATCCTGAGAAAGTCTGTTTTTAATAATTCTTGTAACAAGTTCAACAGGAACAAGCTGCCCTTTGTCAATATAAGCTTTAGCCTCTTTTCCTGCTTCTGTTTCGTTTTTAATTTCCGCCCTCAATAATGAGCCTGTATCAACATGCGGGAAATTAAGATATTCTGCAAGTTTGTTTGTTTGAGTACCTTTACCGCAAGCCGGCGGTCCTAAAAAAATCAATTCTTTTTTTGTCATAATAAATCCCTCTTTCGTCTAACTTATGAGATTATTGTATACCAAGAACAATTTTAATTCAATTACGTAATCAATATTATGGGAAGTGAAACAATCTACAAAGCTACATTGTTGGTACTTTCTTGTACCGACAAGAAAGTACCACAAAGAAACTCCCGTCAGTCACTCCGTTCACTAATCAATTGTAATTGCTCAACTCAAGCCGGCTAAACTCGCTCATACGTCATTCTGAACTTGTTTCAGAATCTTTAAATATTACGCTCAGACAATAGCCGGCTTTGTCATTGTTTCACAAACATTGATTGTTCACTACGTTAAATGCTGGATTATTTTTTCTATTTTCCGTGCGCCTCGCGCACCGTAAAGAACTTAACGCCATATCGCCTTAACGTCTTATCGACTTATTATAATATTGATTATGTATCGATATTGGTTGCATAAACTGCATTGGCTTCAATAAAGTTTCTTCTAGGATCTACTTTGTCGCCCATAAGTATGTCAAACAACTGGTCGCAAAGCATTGCATCTTCTACATTTACCTTCAAAAGGGTTCTTGTTGCAGGATCCATTGTAGTTTCCCATAATTGTTGCGGCATCATTTCGCCCAATCCTTTGAAACGTTGAATTTGCAACCCTTTTGATCCTCTATCATCAATAAATTTTTGGAGTTTTTCAAACGAATTTATTTCATACTGCTCTGTATCTGTTTCAAGAATTAAATTGTCCTCTTCCTCAATCAAATAATCCCTGATTAAAGGATAAGATGTTTTTAATCTTTTGTATTCAGAACTCTTAATTACACTTTGAGTTATCAAAACATGTTCTTCTTCATTCAAATTCAACTGAATTGCATATTTGGCATTTTCAGGATTGTATTTGAGCGAGCAGACATAGTTTGCAGCTTCCTGAATATTGTAATTCTTAGCATGGTCTTGAAGATAATGATTTAAATATTCAATAACTTCATTCATCTTAGCTTGATCTTCAAAATATTCAGGTTCAATATTTGAACGGACAAGCCCCCTCAAAACAACAGCCGGATACAAGTTCAAAATCGGGTTGTTGTAAGAATTATAGAACGCTGACATATTTTTAATCAACTCTAATAAATCGTCGCCGGATTTTGTGCGTGATTTAGTCTTATCAGAAAGACTTAAATTTTTGATACCGCGTTCTTT
Source organism: Candidatus Gastranaerophilales bacterium (assembly GCA_944325025.1). Lineage (GTDB taxonomy): Bacteria > Cyanobacteriota > Vampirovibrionia > Gastranaerophilales > Gastranaerophilaceae > Stercorousia. Next base: position 21,739 of record CALUYN010000009.1, read on the forward strand.
AAGCATTTTGTCAAGGGCATGTTCATCGTATAAATACTCTGAAACCTTACCCTGCGTAACCTTAAACAATGGCGGCTGAGCAATATATACGTATCCGTTTTCGATTAACGGTCTTGCATACCGGAAGAAGAATGTTAAAAGAAGCGTTCTGATATGTGCTCCGTCAACATCAGCATCTGTCATAATAATAATTTTGTGGTAGCGGAGCTTTTCAAGATCAACTTCATCAGGGTTACGGCTGATGTTTATACCGAAAGCCTGAACCATTGATTGAATTTCGTTGTTACCGTAAATCTTATCCAATCTAGCTTTTTCAACGTTAAGAATTTTACCTCTCAAAGGCAAGATAGCCTGAAACATTCTGTTTCTGCCTTGTTTTGCTGAACCGCCCGCAGAATCACCCTCAACAATATAGATTTCGCATTTTTCAGGTTCTCTGTTTGAACAGTCAGCGAGTTTACCGGGCAATGTTGAATTTTCAAGAACAGATTTTCTTCTTGTTAATTCTCTGGCCTTTCTTGCAGCTTCGCGTGCTCTTTGAGCCTGCAGAGTTTTTTCAATAATAATTTTTGCAATTTTCGGGTTGAATTCTAACCATTCCTGTAATTTGTCACGGACAGCATCCTGAGTGGCACCAAGAGCTTCGGCGTTGCCGAGTTTTTCTTTAGTCTGCCCTTCAAACTCGGGGTTAGAAATTTTAACACTGACAATAGCGGTCAAACCTTCTCTGACATCTTCACCTGAAAGGTTTTGATCGGAATCTTTGAGAATATTATTCTTTCTTGCATAGTCATTAAATACACGTGTCAAAGAGTTTCTAAAACCTGTCAAATGTGTTCCGCCTGAGTGGGTATTAATATTGTTTGCAAAAGATAAAACACTTTCACTGTATGCATCTGTGTATTGCATAGCAACTTCAATCTGCATGCCGTCAACTACTTTGTCAATATAAATCGGTTTTTCATGCAAAACATTTTTATTTTGGTTCAAAAATTCGACATAACTTGCAATACCGCCTACATAATGGAAAGTTTGAGTTTCTTCTGTGTGAGCATCAGTAAAAATAATTTTCAAACCTTTATTCAAAAACGCCATTTCACGGAGTCTGTTTGCAATAACATCTCTATCTATTTCTGTTGTTTCTGTAAATATTTCAGGATCCGGCCAGAAGGTAGTTTTTGTACCGGTCTTGTCTGTTGCTTCGCCCTTTTCAACAGGTGCAACAGGTTCACCTCTCATGTATTCCTGACGCCATACAAATCCCTGCCTTGAAACTTCTACAATATATTTTTCGGAAAGAGCATTAACAACAGAAGCGCCAACGCCGTGCAGCCCACCTGATACTTTATATCCGCCGTCCCCGAATTTTCCGCCGGCGTGAAGTACGGTATGAACGATTTCCAGAGCTGATTTATTTGTTCCGGGCTTTATATCAACAGGAATACCGCGGCCGTTATCTTCTACAGTAACGCTGTTATCTTTATTAACCGTTACATGAATATCGGTACAAAAACCTGCTAATGATTCATCAATAGAGTTATCTACAATTTCATAAATACAGTGGTGCAAACCTCTTTGTGAAGTTGACCCGATATACATGCCGGGACGCATTCTAACAGCTTCCAAGCCCTCTAATACTCGAATATTACTGGCATCATAGGATTGAGAAGTCTTGGTTTCAATAGCCTCATCATTATCAGGAAGGTCTACAACTTCTATTTTCTCAGGTGCTTGAGCCTGTGTATTCTGTTCATTAGTAACTTCTGTAATTCCATCTGCCATATATAAATATTCTCCCCTTAAATTAGTCTAATTCCCTTGACTATATTGTAACACAAACACATTTTTTTTACGAATTTATGACAAAAAGTTAACTTTACACTTATTTATAGCCTGTCAGTGAATTTTAAAAGCGTTGATTTAAGTTAAAGTGCATTTGTAATTTATAAGGAGAAATTTATGTCTAAAAATTTGATGAAATCTATAGGTAAAATTATTGAGGAAAGCGGCTCAAATAAAATCACAATTTTCACATCGCATTTAAAAATCGACGGCAGTCTTTTTCAGCCAGAAGGCAAGTGTGAAGAATGCCATGACGATTTTATAACTATTGAAAATGCACTGGTCTGCCGTCTGAATGATTACTGTACATGCGACGATGACAACTGTGAATGCAACGACTATGTTTGCTTTAAATATGACTGGCTGAATATTGCAATAGATAAAATCGTTTCTTTCAGTATTGTTCAATAGTACGAAAACAAAGCCAGTTTACTCTCACCGAGATTCTGAAACAAGTTCAGAATGACGAAGTTTATGAAAATCATCTGAATTTATTTCATTGGTACAAACTGCATTCAAAATAGCAAGAGCCGCCCATATAACCGACGGCTCTTTTTATATATAAAATAGATGCTTAGCGTGAAATTTTCTCTAATGCCTGTACAACTACAGGATCCCACTTTTTACCTGCTTCTTCTTTCATAATTTCAAGAGCTTTTTCAACAGGCATTGCCTTTCTGTACGGTCTATCAGATGTCATTGCGCAATACGCATCGGCTGCTGCAATAATTCTTGAACCAAAAGGAATTGATTGTCCTTTTAAACCTTCAGGCTCTCCTGACCCGTCATATCTTTCTTTTTGATAAGTAATATAAGGAACAACTTCTGACAGGAAATTAATATTCATCAAAAGATGAACTCCGACATTTGAATGCTCCTGAATTTTCTTTAACTCTTCCGGTGAAAGCTTGCCCGCAGATGTAAACATTTTTTCGGGCAGTGCAATCTTTCCGATATTTTGAAGCAGCCCTGCATAATAAATTAAATCTGTTGTCTTTTCATTCAAACCGAGTTCTTTACAAATTTTTCTTGCAAGATTAGCCGTGTTTTGAGAATGCGCAACCTTATATCCGCCTTTTGTATCAACTGCGTTTGCAAGGTTTTGCACAAAACTCTGCTGATAATCGCATAAGTCGCCGATAAGTGCAGTCAATTCTGCTCTTATATGCTGTAAATCACCAACATTTGAATGTTCATCCGCTATGAGCCTGTTTGCATCGTCTATTGTTTTTTGAAGAGTTATTGATGTTGCAAAAAGAACTGCAATGCTTTCAACAAGTTCAATATATTGTTCATTAATTTCTTTTTCAGAATTATTTTCAATAACAATTACACCGAGAGAATTAATATTACAATGCATAGGAACAGCTATAACATCTTCAAAAACAGTTTCCCGTGTAAGAAAAGCTTTTCCTGCTGCCGAATTTTCGTCAACCGCATATATTTCAACAGTATCTGAAGTTGTCCCGACAAGCTCGAGCCTGCCGTCTTTTTCCAAATAAATATGGCATGCTTCAACTTCTAACATTTGTTTTACAGACTCTGCAATTGATGTAAAAATCGCCTGCTTTTCATTGCTGTCAAAACTCAGCACACATAAAGTATTATTCATTGAATATATAGAAATTAATTCATTAAGCTGATTAATCAACCCTGATTTTTTATCTTTAACGTTAGATGCAATTTTCTTTGCCAAATCTTCAGAAATAAGATTTTCGGCAATAAAATCGCCTAAGTTGAGAGCAAAAATTTCTTCAATAGGATCCTTGTCTATCAAATATTCAGACTGGGAAAAAAGTGAAACTCCATTATTTTTCTCTTCTTTTTTCATTAAAAATTTTCCTTACTATACATGCCTTCAAATTCTTATACGGCACAATTAAGAAAAAACTTTAATGAATTTTACAAAAATTCATACTTTAGTATGAGAAATTTCATACTTTAGTTAAACATTTGAAACCTAAATCCCAAAGAATTCTTTTAGTATCTTTTCTTGCTGCAAACTTATCTTGATTTGCAGCGTTTTTCCATTCCCAATATCTATTTCAAATATTTTTACAAAAATACTTCCATACAATTTAAAATTTTTAAATGCTTTATCCAGAAAATATTCTTGTCCATTGTCTAAAAAAATTATAAAATTAGAATAAACATATATTCCTATGGATGTCCCGCGAATTGGAACCGTATTCCAACACTTTCTGTTTGAAAAGTACCTTATTGGCTTTCCATACTTCTTAATTATTCCGCCATTAGGTTTTGTTGAAATGAACTGGATTGAAACCAAAACAATAAAACAAATAAACGGAACAGCCCAGAGAATTATATTTTCCATAAATTAATAACCAATAGCCCAGTTAAAAGATGCTGTTTTTTGCGGATGGCTATCAACTGCAACCGGAGATGCAACAGCCTGAACTTCAATTACTTTTGCGGCTTTTTGAAGCATATTGTATTGCATCATTTTGCTATCAACGTTATTAAATGATTTTAATCTGTCAAGCTGATTTTGAAGTTCTGCATTTTCATCATTAAGAGTAGTAATCTGGCGGCTCAGCTTATTTAAAGTAAGTTCATTAGACATAGAAAAGTAATAGCTGACAAATGCCACAAGCACTGCAATACCTAATAAAGCGCATAAAGTTTTATTTACTTTTCTAATTGCCATAGCTTTTTGAGAAATCTCCTTCTGGAAATAACCTTCTATAACCTGATTTTCTTCTGTTATCGGATTATTTACGTATGAATGATTTGAATAACTTTCTTGTACTGATACTTCTAATGTTCTTACTCTAGCTGTATTCAAGTTTCTACCCCAACTGAATTATCTTACTCCCTCTAAAGCCTTATACATCTTGCCACTCTTAATTTTGCGCTTCTGGAAGGAGGATTTATTGATATCTCCTCGTCACTCGCCGTAATCGGTTTTTTGTTTACTAACTCTAAAATCGGAGGCGGACACTTGCAAATCATCTGAGTTTTATCGCAATGACACCTCTGCGAGTGATATTTGAATAAGTGTTTCACTAACCTGTCCTCTAAGGAATGAAAACTTATTACACTTATTATAGCACCAAAGTCGAGTAAATCCAACACATCATTCAGAGTATTTTTTACATTTGTTAACTCATGATTTACTTCTATGCGAATTGCCTGAAAGACACGTGTAGCCGGATGAATTGATGATTTTATATGTGGAGTGCAATTTACGATTAAATCAGCCAATTGAGTTGTAGTTTCAAGCTTTTTAACCTTTCTTTGCTCAACTATTTTTTTTGCAATTCTTTTTGAAAATCTTTCTTCTCCGTATTCGGAAAAAATCCTTACCAAATCCTCTTCACTGTAGGCATTCACCACATCATAAGCTGAAAAATCAGCCTCCTGATTAAATCTCATATCTAAAGGCGCCTCTTTTGAAAAAGAAAACCCTCTTTCGCCCTTGTTAAACTGATGATAAGATGCCCCAAGGTCAAAAAGCACGCCGCCGGTAATTTTTTCAATCCCGAGATTTTGTAACACTTTTTTAATATTTGTATAAGAATCTTTCACAATTGTTAAGTTTTTGTAATTTTTAAGGCGTTCTGATGCGGCTTTTATCGCATCATCATCAACGTCAAAAGCAATCAAACGCCCGTCAGGCTGAATTCTCTGTAAAATCAACTCAGAATGACCGCCGCCGCCTAAGGTACAGTCAACATAAATTTTGCCGGATTGACATTGAAGTGCGTCAACAGCTTCATACTTCATCACCGTGTAGTGCTTAAATTCTTCCATAAAAAAATTGTAACATGAAAATTATTCAGCAATCTGGTTTAATCCGTAATGATCATATATATCAATAAAATTTTCGTATGGTAAACGCTGAACATTAGAACTGTCCTCTTTATCAGAAATATTAATCATCATTCCGCTTTGTTCAAGAATACGCGGAAATACTGCGTTAAAAAGAACAATCATAAAAATATACTTTCTTATATCATCTGAAGTAATATAAATTTCAACCATACATAATCCTCAAGCCATTAGTAACAATACATATATATTTATTCATACGGCAAAAATTTTGTTTATCTTTAAAAATTAAGGGAAAGATATTACGTTATATTAAAAGATAATAATAAATATTATTTTATATTTAATATTATTGTTCTGTTTTGATTTTCAATTTAAATCAACAAAAAAATGCTTTAATAATGACAGAATATTGTTTTTTACAAGCGGTTTATAACTTTCGGAAACTTTTCCCGATAAATAGTTTATTACTTTTACAAGATGACGTGCCATATCATCAAATTCCTGTTTTGACAGCGCTTCTCCTTTAATATATTTAACCAAAATAGAATATAAATAATCTTTATTACATTCAAAGTCTTTTATAATGTTATCTAGCAAAACAATAACAACCATTTTACTCTGATAAGCAAAATTTGTTTTTGATACTCCATCTTCATGGCTTCTAATAAACGTGAGAACCTCCGGAATTACTGCTAAATCAGAATAATAAGAAAGATCAGCCCAAAATTTAAAATCTTCAGCGTGCAGACAATTTTTATTGTATTCAAGATTATTTTCAACAATAACAGACCTTCTAATCATTCCCGAAGGATTTGAAATACACCCTTTAACGTAACGCGTAAGCAAAGTTACATCCTGCGGATCGATCGGCAGGGCAATTTCTTCTCCTGTATGAAGACGTTTAAAAAATGTACCGAGACCGCCGACATCAGGATGTGCTTCCATATAAGCAACTTGTTTTTCCAGGCGGGTCAAACCGCTGTAATCATCAGAATCCAAACGGGCTATATATTTTCCCCTGCAAAGCTTTAACCCTCTGTTCAAACTCGCAATAATTTTTATGTTCATTTCATTTTCATAATATCTTATTCTTCTGTCCCCGTAAGATAGAATAACATCTTCCGTATTATTTGTAGAACCGTCATTTATTATAATGAATTCAAAATCAGTAAAAGTCTGATTTAAAATACTCTCTATAGACTGCCGCAATTCATTTTCGCGCGCATTATAAACTGACATAAGGACAGAAACCATCGGTACAACATTTTCATTAAAAGCATGAGCAAGTATTGCTTTTGTATAATTACTTATTCTTTCATGAAGTTCCAGAGAAATTTTTTCATTTATTTCATCAGTAACCTTAGCTAGGAAATTTTGCAACTGTATATATTCCTCATCTGATAACGAAGAATCTTCTATATATTTATTTAGAATTTCTCCCATAATAGTTTTGTCACACTCAAAATCTCTAACCATATTTTCAAGCGCTATATTCATAAGCATTTTATTTTGAAAATTACGGTTTTTTGCACAAACTCCGTCCTCTGACATTCTGTAATATGTCAAAACATCCGGAAGCATTGCAACTTTTGACAATCTTGAAATATCCGACCACATCTTAAAATCTTCAGCATGCAAACAGTTTTTATCATAATAAAGAGCATTTTCATCAAGAACAGATTTTCTTATCATAGCCGAAGAATGCAAAAGACAGCCCGGAATATAACGTATACATACATTAAGATCGTTTAAATCAACTATATTCTCCCATTTGAAAGTATTCGGGACGAATTCAAAACATGTTCCTAAAAGTCCGACATCCGGATGAGCCTCCATATATTCAAACTGCTTTTCCAAACGTTCAGGGGCACTAAAATCATCAGCATCCAAACGGGCTATATATTTCCCTCTGCTTAAATCTATTCCCTTATTCAATGTCGCAATAAGCTTTAGGTTTGTTTCATTTTTATAATATCTTATACGCTCATCTTTATAAGAAAGAATAATATTTTCCAATTCTGCTGTCGAACCGTCGTTTATAATAATAAATTCAAAATCTTTAAAAGTTTGATTTAGAACACCCTCAATTGCCGCCCTTAACTCATAAAGATGTGTATTATATACCGGCATTAAAACTGAAATTTTTACTAAACCATTTGACATAAATTACCCCTTCGTTATTTTTAAATAAAAAGCTCATTTGTAAAAATGAGCTTTTTATATTAAAAACAATCATAATTATCTGCAGTATAGATTGTAATATCCGTCAGCACCATAACAAGGATCTCCGTTTGCCTTATAAGGCGATTTACCAATAGAGTCCATATATGCAACAAAGTCATTTAAAGTACAACCACTTTCCTTAGTGCTGCAATCTTTTATTTCATTTATAAGTTCATCTGAAATATCTACTAAAATACCGTTGGCAAACATATATTTGTACAAATCCTGCTTTGGCGCATTCGGAGTTTTAGCTGTGTTGGTATCAACTACAATGCTTAAAGCAGAAGCACCATTCTGCATATCAGACATCACATTCCAACCAAAAGTCATACCATCTGCAGTTGTAAATATATAAGGAATCTGATCCCAACTAAACGAAACATATTGAGTTTTTGACGGTGCATTATATTCCTGCGGCAAACGACTCAACATAGCATTATAATTATTGTCACCGAGAAAGGCATCATCTACTATTGAAAAATATTTTTTAAATTCAGATGAAACAAAATTAAATAGGTCGGCTTCAGAAGATACTGACCCGCCGCATGAAGCTAAATTCCCGGATAAACATGATATTAACGGAATATCAGAAACTGACGTGACTTCATTTTTTGCCATCATCAAATTAAAGCCCTGGGCTAATACACTCTGGCTTTTTTTGTACTGAGCTTCATAAACCTTGTCTTTGTGTTTTGATACCAATGGAGGTAAACTTATAGCTGCAACAACACCTACAATAGCAATAGTAACTAAAGTTTCAGCAAGAGTAAACGCCTGACGGCACCCGTATAAAGAAGCTCTTAATTCCGGCAATAAACTAAAGACGAGCTCAGAGCCCCCCCCCCGACGGGATTCGAATTTTTTAAGTACTTCATAAACTTGCTCCTTTATTATAATCTGTATTATTATTTTAACATATATTCGCAGACGTGTCAAGGTATTGAATTTCGGGATTTAAAAGATAGAATATTATCTTCCCTCAAGTGATTAAGGATGAGGGTATGTTTTTTAGACACTCCTTAGTGCCTTATAAACAGCTTTTGCAGCTTTGCCTCTATGTTTCTCTAATTGCCGATAATTAAAACCTTCCCTGATTAGGGAAGGCTTTAATCTTTAAAGGTTCTAATTCTAGGCTAAACCGTCTGCTTCATAGCAGCTTTTACTCTGTGGAATGTTTTTTCTTTGCCGATAATTGCAAGTATTGCAGTCATATCTGCCCCGCAGAGTCTGCCTGTAACAGCTGCTCTGATAGCCCACATTGTAACTTTCGGTTTTATTCCTTTTTCTTTGTAAAAAGCTCTAAATGCTTCCAGTTTTTCATGAAGATTTTCTTCTGTCCATTCCCAATCTTTTGCCTGCTCCATGAATGTTTTTAACACATTCTGTGAAACTTCACTGTCAAGGGTTTCTCTTGCTTTATCATCAATTTCAACATCTTCGCCGAAGAAATACGGAACGGCATCTGTTATATCAGATAAAAGTGTTAACGGTTCATAAGTAATCTCAACCATACGCGTATACTGAGCATCTGTTAACTCACTCAAGTCATATTTTGTCAAATATGGTTTTAATCTTTCCTTCAATTCAGGAATAGAGAGCATTTTGATATAATGACTGTTCATCCAGTTTAATTTGTCGTATTCAAAAATTGAGTTTGATGAAGAAATTTCATTAATCCTGAAATCCTGAGCAATTTCATCCAAAGATTTGATTTCCTGTCCGTCAGAAGGCGACCAGCCTAACAAAGCTACAAAGTTAATCAAAGCATCTGTCAAATAGCCTTTTTCAACAAACTCTGATACCGCTGTTGCGCCGTGGCGTTTTGAAAGTTTGCTTCTGTCCGGCGCCAAAATCATACCAAGATGGCCGAATTTAGGAACTTCTGCACCCAAAGCTTCAAATATCAAAATCTGCTTGAAAGTATTTGAAATATGATCTTCACCTCTTATTACATGCGAAATTTTCATAAGCATATCATCAATTACAACGGCAAAGTTATAAGTCGGAGTTCCGTTTGATTTCATAATAACAAAATCGCCAAGAAGATTAGTGTCAACATGTAATTCGCCTTTTACCATATCATCAAAAGTTAACATTGAAGAATTATGGAAAGCTTTTTGTGCTTTTTCAATATTAAATCTGATTGCAGGTTTTCTGCCCTCTGCTTTTAATTTTGCCTTTTCTTCTTCTGTTAAATTTAAACATTTTTTAGTATAAACATAAGGTTTTTTATTTGCAGCGGCTTCTTTTTTTTCTGCCTCAAGTTCTTCTGGCGTGCAGTAGCATTCGTATGCAAACCCTTTATCCAGAAGAATTTGAGCGTATTTGGGATAAATATCAAACCTTTCAGATTGAGTATACGGGCCGTAAGGGCCGCCAACATCAGGGCCTTCATCCCAATTCAAGCCTAAAGCCTTTAAACTGTCAAAAATATTGTCAATATATGCCTGGCTTGTACGTTCGGCATCTGTATCTTCAATTCTTAAAATAAATTTTCCGTGATTTTTTTTAGCAAACAAATAGTTGAATAAAGCTGTTCTAGCTGTACCGATGTGTAAGTTTCCGCTCGGTGACGGTGCAATTCTGACTCTTACGTCTGTCATTTTTTCCTTCTTTCTTATTTATAAATCAGCACAAAAAGGATAACACGAGCAAAATTTGATTTCAAGTTAAATACTTTTTTTAAGGGATTTGACGAATCACAGTTTAAGTTTAAAATGTATATATGAAAAAGGTTTGGCTAATTTTATTTTTATTAACAGTAATTCAATCGCCTGCATTTTCTTTAAATAAGAGGATGGAGCCGACATCAGGCGGCGAAAATGCCCTGCCGAACATTTTTATATATTCAATTCCTGATGATGAAACAACTCCTGCAAAAAATAAGGAAACGCAAAATATTAATAATAAAAAAACGGGGAATGAACCCGAAGAAGAAATTACTCTTGATATTAATGATAATTCAACTCTCGGCGCAACAACCTTAAAAGGTTATGCACAATATATTGAAGATGCAGAAGAAATTTACCTGAAAGATGATGATGATAATTTTGTTTTAAATATAAAAGTGCCTCAAAAAATTACAGCCTCGCAAGGTTTAAATTTGAGCCGAACCCCAACAAAACAAATTGCAAGATCAAAAGAATGGGAATACAATATTGCACCGAAATCAATCAATGAATCAGAAGCCAGAGGAAATTTTACATTCGGAGCTTTATACGGAAATGAAGTTGATAACATCGCAATGCTTGAATCAGAAGCAGGACTTTTTACCCGGTATGAAAAAAGCAGATTTGCTCTGAGTTCTACATACAAAAAGAATTTAAATACAACATATAATCAGTTTTATGACACTATTTCCATAGCTCCGGAATTTAAATTAAACAATTACATGTCAATTAAAAACGAATACAAAGCGGATATAACACGCAACAGAAGATCAGGTGCTCTTATATTCTCACTCAACCCGTTCGGTAAAAAAGACGCAGACAGATTAAGGCTTGAACTCGGCGCAAAACAAACAATATTTGCCGATAATACCGAGCCCAAGACCGAATTCAGTTTTTCAACAAAGTTAAAATTGTAAATTTATACAAATTTTGTTGTTTAAATGCTTTATTTCGTTTATAATTTGTATGTGAGGTTTTATGGCTGAAAATCAAGACCAGACAAATACAGGGGAAGAAATATCTAAACAGGCTTTAACAAGGTCAAAAGCAAAAACAGGCTTTTACTACTCTTTTTTGACCATTGTTTTGTTATTTTGTCTTATTCAGATAGGTTTTGGCGCAATACTGAATATTTCAAAAACAATCTCATATAGAGCCAAAATCTCAACATTATCAAAAATACGGGATAATGCAGAAAATCAAAATCAGGAACTAAAACAGGATATAAAGTTGTTCTCATCAACCTCAAGCCTTGAAGGAATTGCTAGAAATAACCTGAAAATGGCAGGTGAGGACGAAGTGCTTATATTAATTAATAATAACCAGCCGCAAAATCCTGATAAAAAGAAAAAACATAAGAAAAATAAGAAGAAATAAAAACGGAGCATTAAATGCAGAATACCGAAGTTATTGAATATATTAAACAAGCATTTGAATTAAAATCACAGCAATGCTACAAGCAGGCCATTGAAATGCTTTATAAAGCTCTGGAAATAGAAACAGATAACACAGAAATTCTCTACCAGTTAGGCGAACTTTACTTTATGCTTAAAAATTTTCAAAGAGCTTCTCACTATCTTGAAAAAGTTTTATCTAAAAATAATACCCACATTGACTCTCTTAGAATTTTAGAAAAAATTTATTCATACTCTCACGATTCAAAAAATGCTTACCAAACCGCAGAAAAAATATATAATATAACAAAACAAACAGATGACCTGTTAGAATTTATAAATATTCTTTCAAAAACCGGCAACTTAAAAAAAATTGAAGAACTTGAAAAAGATATACAGCTCAATGATAGAATTTACTACGGAATAGCAAAGGCGCTTTACGATTGCGGAGAATCTGCACAGGCAAAAGAAAAACTTGAACAATCTCTCAAACTTAATCCGGAAAATGAAAATTCTCTTGTTCTGTTAGGTAAAATATATTTTGATGAAAGTAATTTTGAAAAATCCAAAAGCATATTCAATACTTTTCCCAAAACTACCGAAAATCCGGAAGTATTAAATTATCTTGGCTTATTTGCGCTTGAAGATTTGCAGTTTGTGGATGCAATAAAATACTTCTCAAAAGCTTCAAACATTGACAAAGAAAACGCAATATATTTTTACAACCTCGGCAATGCATACTTTTATAACGGCTGGTTTGAAGAAGCTTCAAAAGCTTATTTAAAAGCTATATGTATGTCGCCTGATGAAGCAGGTTTTAGATATTCGCTTGCATATCTTTATTATGAACAAAAAAATCTTGAAAAAGCTCAAAGAGAAATTGATTATATACTTCAAAACAATCCTGAGTACGGGCTTGCGCACGTTTTAAATGCTCTTTTGAAATATGAACGGAAAGATTTTCTCGGCGCAAAAACAGAGCTCGAAAATAACTTAGAAAACGGAAATGATGACAACTTTACACTTGTGTCACTGGCAAAAGTTTATACAGAACTTTCCTTGTTTGAAAAAGCTGAAAGTGCTATTAAAAAGGTTATAAATAAAACACCTGAAAGCTTGAACTATCAATGTCAGCTTGCACAAGTCTATATTGCAGAAAAAAAATATAATGAAGCTTTAAATGTTTTGAATAAAGTTATAGAAAAAAATGAAAATTATATTGCCGCATATTCACTCGGGGCAAAAGCCAGTCTTGCAATGAAAGATTTTGAAAAGGTCAAAGACTTTGCACAGCAAATGATTAATCTTGATATGAATTATGCTGAAGGATATTTTTATCTGGCACTAGTAAGATTTGAAGAAAAAGACTTTGAGGAAGCTATAGAATGCATGAAACGTGCTATTATGTACGATGTAAACAATGCAGAATATTATGCTGAAATGAGCAGTATTTATAAAGCAAAAGAGGACTATAAAACCGCTCTTGAATATATCAAAGAAGCCGAAAACATATCAGGCAGCACTGAATATAAAATTCTTTTCAGCGAACTTGCTGCTCTGAACAGAAAAAATAAATAATTTGACGACAAACAAAATATAATTATAATATTTAGTAGTTACTACAAATGTAGTTTTAGCACAATTTATTTACGGGAGAAGAAGATTAGTGGATAGAAAAAGATTAAAAAACGGAATATTTATAGCAGCAATGGTTCTTATATGCCAAATACCTGCATTTTCTGCTAAAAAAAATGAAGAATTAATTGAAATGCCAAAAACTTATCCGGCGAAATATACAGCAGAGTACATAAAAGAGATTAAGCCTCTTTATAAACCGACAGGCAAAGAAGAGCTTATCTACGTCGCACTTGATATGTTAAAAGGAACTAACGGAGAATTTTCACGAAATGCAATTTTGGGAAATAACCTGTCAGGCAGACCAGTTAAAATCGAATTCAGAGATTTGGGAACAATAAATCCTGACTACGCAAACTTTGATGCTCTCGGATGGAAAAAGAACAAACAATTATTTATATTTATAAATCCGCGTCATAAAGACGCACCGCCTGGGGCACTGGCTGCACTGCTGTCTCACGAAGCACTGCATCAGGATGAGTATAATTCACTTGCCGAAGAAACTTATGCCTGGACAATGGAAGCTTCTGTATGGCATGAAATTGTAAAATTATATCCGGAAAGTAATGACGAACTTCACCCGCTCGTTGTAAGAGAAAATACTTTGAACAAGCTTTTTGAACGCGGCGGATATTCAAACAAATATATAAAAAAGACTGTAATGTCCAACGAAGGTTACAAAGATCTTCCGGCAACTTCTCCCGGATTTGAGGATTTGTAAAAATAAATAGCAATAAAGATGGGCTGTTCTCAACAATTATTAATCAGAAACAGCCCGTCTTTTAAGTTGTTACAATCTAAGGCAGACATTCCCAATATGTCTTTGAACTGTCATCAGGGCATATATTTGCTACTGCAAAATATGCACATGATGCTCCGTTTCTTACATTAGTAGAGTTTTTTGAACAATAAGTTGAATTAGGTTTCATTTCCCAGTGAGAATAATCAGGCGAACCAACCGGGACTAATTTATTTTTGTTAAATGAAAAATAAAAAATATCATGCCCCAAAGCATTCGGAGCCCTTTTGGGGCCGTTTGTATCTATTACAAGCCAACTGGCAAAACAGTTATAACATCCGCTGATTGCCGAACCGTCTGCAGCAATCCTTGTTGGTAATTGGGCACAATTATTCATAGCTCCTTCTTTTTTATTATAATTTTTTATTGCGAATTGGTTCTTTTTATCTTTGTAAAGATCAGTAACATCCTCATCAGTAATAACTCTGTATTTACTATATAATTCAGTATAAAATTCCGTATCCCTGTCCCCTGCATTGCTTGTCCAGGCAGAAATCATATCAGGCTCAATTGAATAAAGCGCCTGCTGTAAAACAGAATAAGCTTTTTTGAATTCAGTTTCTCTAACCTTGTGCTGATATTTAGTCATTAAAGTTGGAATAGTCATCGCAGCAACAACCCCGATTATGCCGAGGGTGATGAGAACCTCTGCTAAGGTAAACGCGGATTTCTTTAGTCGATAAGGCGATAAGACGTTAGGACGATAAGTCTTTTTAAGTGAAGGGTGAAGAGTGAAACGTGAAGAAAATTTGTCATTACGAGGCAGCGTGCCGCTGCACCCGACACCTGGGTTTTGCATTGCATTTTCTATGTCATTACAAGGAGAATGCGACGCATTCGACGTAGTAATATCATTCATATTGCAGCTATCTTGCGATTGCGGATCAGTTTCGCTGACCGCAATGACGAAAACAGGTGCTAAGTCATTCTGAGCGAAGCGAAGAATCTCATTATCGCCACGATTTTGCGATTGCCACGGTCGTTTCACTCCCTCGCAATGACAGGGGGAAAATTGACATGAATTGTCTAACATGGCTACGTGCGTAGCACCCTCGCAATGACAGGTTACTCCCTCCCTGATTAGGGAGGGTTGAGGTGGGTAACTGTCAGAAGAACAGAAGACCGGAGGGCAGGAAGGCAGGCTAGTTTCATTTATAGCTATTTTGGTAAAATTGCAACAATATTTATCACCGATATTAGCTTCGCTTCTATGCCTCTTGACATCTTTGCATCTAATTAAACCCTCACCCGCAGTTGTAAGTTCACTTTGTTCACACAACTGCTCCCTCTCCCAAGATAGAGTTTTTTTTTTATGATACAGGCTTGACCACCTGCCTTCTTGACCTCTGGCCTTCCATCTAATTGACTAGCTTCTTTGCCTCCGGCGGAGCCTACAGTGCCCCCCCCCCGAAGCTCTGCATTAATTCAAATCTTTTCATAATTACTCCTTTCTTATCTACATTATAAGTATAACATAATTTATACATATATCAATAAATAAAAATTTTCCCTGCTTTACTACTTATAAAGTATATTGATTATAAAAAATGCTTGATGTTAAATATTCGTATGAAAACACGTCAGGCATTTTTATTTATAGCTTTAATTATAACCCTTGTTGGTTTGAACGCTTTTTTTATGTTTACAAACAGGGTTGAAATAAGTGACATGCCTGATATGGTTGATCACAGCCATATTTCTTCTCAAAAACTTTTTGACAGCAGTTGGAAAATTATCAGGGATAATTATTATGATGCTAATCTTAATGAACAGTCCTGGTCACGTTGGAAAGAGCACTATCACGGCAAAATCAAAACAGATGAAGACGCAAAAGTTGCAATAGATACAATGCTTGCAAGTCTTGATGACCCGTATTCAAGATACATGTCAAGAAATGAATATCTTGAACAAAATAATTCCATAAGCTCGAAAATTACAGGTATAGGAGTTAATATAACGTCAATTGCCGGTAAAATCCATATTGTTAACGTTATGGAAGGTACGCCCGCACAATTTGCTAATCTGCTTCCGAAAGACATAATTATCGCAATTGACGGCAAAGAAGTGCACGGTCTGACGCTGTCAGAAGTAGCAAACCTGGTCAGAGGCCCCGAAAACAGCTTTGTTAACATTACAATTTTACGAAATAACGACAAACTCGTAAAAAAAGTAATGAGAAAAGAAATTAAAATAAAAACCGTTAAAAGCTCTGTTATAGATAAAAATATAGGTTATATTCAAATTTCAAGCTTTATCGGCTCAACAACTCCAAACGAATTTCTTGAAGCTCTTGAAAAAACAAAAGATACACAGGGGCTTATTATAGACCTTCGCGGCAACACAGGCGGACTGCTTCCGAATGCTGTATTTATTGCCAACCTGTTTATTCCAAAAGGCAATATCGTAAGTATAGTCGGGCGAAACGGATATAAATATGATATTAATGCACAGGATACAGAATTTTCTATCAAAAAGCCGACAGTAGTACTTGTTGACGGCAATTCCGCAAGCGCAAGCGAAATATTGTCAGGCGCTTTGAAAGATTATAACAAGGCAAAACTTCTCGGCACAACAACTTACGGTAAAGGCATGGTTCAAAAAATTATTCCGATGCCAAACGAAACAGGTCTGAATTTGACTATAGCAAAATATTTAACCCCGAAAGGCACTGATATAAACAAAAAAGGAATTACCCCCGACATTCAGGTTGAATTCAGCCTGAAAGATGTAAAAACAAATAATGATGCACAGCTTCAGGCCGCAAAAAATGTCCTTTCTAAAATGCTGATAAGTAAGAAGTAATTTATTAAGAAATTAAGGTAAAATAAATTGAAAGCAGCCCTGCAGTCTTTAATATTGCTTTTAAAAGGCCTGTTTTAATTTCTTTATTAGCATGAACAGGAACTACAATTCTTGCATCTTCGCCTTCTTTTGCAAAAACATGATGAGAGCCGGCAATTCTAACTAAAACCCAACCATTATTTTAAAGAATTTTACAAAGTTTTTTCCCGGATATATTTTTCATAATGCCACAGATATTATTTCATCCCCGGAGTCAGGCAAGTCTACTGAAAGCCATGCAGTAATAGCTTCTTTTATATTTTCCTTAATTTCATCAATAGTTTCGCCCTGCGAATAACATCCTTTCAATGCGGGCACTTCTGCCCAATACCCGTTAGCTTCTTTATGTAAAACAACGTCAAATTTCATATTTACCTCTTATTCAGAGTATAACAAATTTTTTACAGCTTTTCAACCCTCGTATCTTTTGAATATATTCACATCTTTTAAATCATGTTTATTTACGACAAGTCCGCATTTTGAGCATGCCAGAATTTCACCGGAACTGTCAACCGGTAAAAAAATATGCTCGCAATAATCAGCCTCATCAGACTGATCCTGCATAAAAGGGTCAAAAGAAGCAAGATTTTTTTTCTTTTTCTTTTTAAATAGTTTTACAAAAAGTTCAACCAGATACATTTTTTATAAATCAAAACATGCTGGCAGCAATTCATCCAGAGTATAAACCTTAATTCCGTTTTCTGTCTTTGTTATAACATCAAGTCCGCCATCGGATTTAAACTCATTCAAAACTTGTCTGCAAGCTCCGCAAGGAGTACAATTTAACTTATTCGGAGAAAATATTGCAATAGCTTTTATCTTTCTTTCCCCGTTTGCAATAGCTGTACCAACAACATTTCTTTCAGCACAAATTGTCAATCCAAAACTAGAATTTTCAAAATTACACCCGGTATAAGTATTACCGCTTTCGCACAATACACAAGCTCCTACCGGAAACTTTGAATAGGGAACATAGGCATTTTGTGATGCTTGTTCAGCTGATTGTATCATCTTCTCATAATCCATAATATTTGTACTGTAAATCATTTATATAAAATTGTAATCCATTAATTATATGAAATTGTGATATAATTTTGTTATGAAACTTGTGATTAAATTTTTAGTTATATGTTCGCTGCTAATATCGTCAGTACAGGCAGTAACATTTGATGTTCTTGTGCTGCCGACGGACTTAGTGAATTCTAAAGAGAATTATTATGGATTTGAGGAAGTATCAGAAATTATAGCAGAAGATATTATAAATGATTTCAATTCATCAAACGGTAAAATTCAATCGCCTGAATTGTATGAAGTTCGGAATAAAATGACTCAAGATGCAGCTCTAAAAACATTGATTACAAATACATTAAAAAAATATGACAGGGACTCGGTAGATTATAAAGCATTAAAAGAAATCGGCAAAAACTTTTCCTGTAAGTCTGTTCTTCTTGTATCAAGCTCAGTTATAACTAACAAAAATTCATTAAAACGCGGCTTATGGGAAGTTTTGGAAGTATCAACGGCCTTTAATTTAGAATATCCGTACAGATTGGATACGTCAATGGTCTTAATTGATACAGTAAATGATATTGTAATGTGGAGCAACCGCTATTCAACAAAAATCGGAACGAATACTAACACTTTTGAAGCAAAAAATTACGCACAGGCTAATGAAATTTTAAGCAAAGTAAGACTTTACTCAGAAAAAATTGCAGCAAAGAGTGCTTCTCAGAATATAATTCTGCGTTTTTATCCAAAAACGCTTAGAACTATTAATAAAGAATTTGATAACTCTGACGGCGGAGCATTAAAATTTGACAGAACAATTCCGCAGCAGCCTGCTAAAAATGAAAGCCCTGATGAAGAATTTTTTGGGGATATGATTTACGGAATTTAACGAAACTGATTATTAACAGGAGCCTGATTTTTATTCGTTGTATTTACAGGATTTTTAAAATTTTGGTTGTTATTTTGCTGCAGGCTGTCATCAAATTGTTTCTGTGTATTTTGTTTTTGCATATTGTCTTTTTCAGCTCTGTCACCTGATTTTTGTACCATTGGTTTCATCTCGACCTGCGCAGGAGTTTTCACAGCAACTGATTCTAACTCTTGGAGTCTGTCTTTAGCATCCCAAAAAGCTATAAATGCAACTATAAATATTGATAGAAATATTAAAGATTTTTTCATGATTTTGTACCTTGTAAATACACTATATCTTGTTCATTCAAAAAATAAATTAAACGGTTATACAAATTTACGGACTTGCATAAAACAGGTTAAAATGATAAAATATTCTTGTAATACAAATTAAAAGAGGAAATTTTAATGGCGAGATTAATAAGACCAAGTTTGGCAATCAGATGCGTACAATCAGGATGTAAAACACTGTTTGAAGTAGCAAAAGTGGAAGATGGCAAACAGCAGGAAGTTGTATGCCCCGGCTGCGGGGAACATTATGTTTACCCAATCTATGATGACGAAGAAGATAAAAATTCATAGTTTTTAGCTTATGTTTAATAATACAGATAAGCGCTACAATCAATTCAGCGCTCATTTAAAAAATAAATTCGGCGTTAAGGTTTACAAAATAACACTTGATGCCGGTTTTTCATGTCCGAATAGAGATGGAACAATTTCTTCAGGCGGGTGTATCTTCTGCGATGAAGGCGGTAGCTTTTCTCAGGCGCATTCCAATCTTCTTTCTATAGAAGAACAGGTTGAAGAAGGCATAAAAACTTTATCAGCGCGCTTTAAGGCGCAAAAATTTATGTCCTATTTTCAGGCTTTTTCAAATACCTATAAACCTGTAAACGAGCTTGAAAAAATATACAATTCTGCGCTAAATCATCCTGACATTGTCGGACTTTCAATAGGAACAAGGCCTGACTGCATTGATGATGAAAAAATAAAACTCATATCATCATACAAAAAAGATTACTATACATGGGTTGAATACGGCTTACAGTCAATTCATGATAAAACATTAAAAAGAATAAACCGCGGACATGACTTTGATTGTTTTTTAAGAGCTTATGAAAAAACAAAAGAAGCAGGTATAAATGTTTGTGTTCATGTAATTTTCGGACTCTGGGAAACACATGACGAAATTATGCAGACTGCACAAAAACTTGCGGAACTTGACGTTGACGGCGTAAAAATCCACATGCTCTGCGCACTTAAAAGTACCAGACTGGCACAAATTTATAAACAAGGCGGCATTGATTTTATGGATGAAGATGAATATGTACAGACAGTCTGTGATTTTTTGGAATATCTGCCTGAAACTACGACTATTCACCGCCTTGCAGGTAACGGTCTGAGCACAGAACTTATTGCTCCGGTCTGGCTCGGCAAAAAATTTGACTGCCTGAATAAAATTGATAGAGAATTCATTAAGAGAAATTCATATCAAGGGTGTAAATTTGTTTACAAAAAATAGATTATATGAGATAATAGTATGGCAAAATACTGAGCATTTTTTGTAACAATTTATTACAAAAAAGTGCGGATTTCAGCAAAATTATTTTTTCAGCAGTGTTAGGTTATGTGAAAAATTATCTAAACGGAGATAAAGTATGTTATCGATACAACCAAAATTTTCTACAAGTTTTAAACCTGCATTCAAATCTAATGAACCAAACGAAGATTATTCATCTATCAGTTTAAATGATATGGATGAAGATACTTATGAATCAATGAGGGATGATTTACGAGAACAAAAAAGCGATTTTCTAGATTTAGCCAACAATTCTGAATTTAAACTGCCAAAACCTATAAAAAAAGGGCTTGAAGGCGGAGCTGTTGTAACAACAGGTCTTTTAGGCGGTATGGCCACAGGCTGGGGAGCTAAAAAATCTATACAGGGATTTTCAAAACTCGCAAAATCAGCGCCGGTAAAAAGCTTTAAACACTATATCAAAGATACAAGAAACTTTATAAAAAATTCATCTGCAACTGTAAAAAAACAGTTCTTGGAATCTAATGTTTATAAAAAGCCTGCAAATGCTATCAAAACACAGTATAACAAATTTGCAAAAACAAAAATCGGTTCACCTATAACAAAATTCCTTGAAAATGTAAAAGACGGAATAGCAACAATTTATAAAGATATTCGTACAGGTCTAAAACATTTATGGAAAAAAATAAAAGGTGTGAAAAAAGAATCTTACGAAAAAGCTGTTGTTAACACAGTCGGTGCATCAGGCGGTATAGCATCAGGCGTTACAGCATTAAAAGAAACTCAAGAAAAAAACAAAGCAGAAATGCAAAACTCGGACATTGATTACGGAGAAGAATAGTTATGCGCGTTTCTTTTAATGATAAAATAGCATATACCTCAAATCCAGACTCTCACAGTGAAGCCAAAAAAGATGCTGAAAAAAAAGTTGTCACAGGCGGCGGAGCAGTTGCAGCTGCAACAGCAACTGCAAGAGCCAAAGCTGCAAAATCAGGCTTTGATATGTTCAGCTCTGCAAAAAAAGTTTCACAAGGAATGAAAGGCGTTAGAGAAACAACAAGAACTGCTGCTAATGTTGCAAAACAAACAAAAGGTCTGTGGGCAAAAGTTGCGGAAAACGCCAGATGGGCAAAAGATGCAATTTTAAATTGGGGCTCAAAATTTAAAAATATGAAATTTATAAGACCAATTGTAAAAAGTCCGCTGTTCAAAGGAGCTGCAGGTGCCTTAGGATACGGATTTGGTATCGTAACCCTGATTTCCGGTCTGTCTGATATAACAAAAGTAACTACAGAAGCTGTAGAAGGCAAGCTTTTACATAACGAAGATTAACTAACAGGCAATGTTTAAAAATATAAAATCGTGCTAAGCTAAGCTTATGCACGATTTTGTTTTAAGAGAGCTTAAAAATACTAATACAGAAGAAGAATTAAACCGCATAGGCTTTGACAAATCTTACGCTTCCAAAGCTGCTGACAAATTTGGATATAAAAACATAAAAATTTACGAACTTACCCCTGCTCAGGCCAATATAATCAAACAGACAGCAATATCAGTTGGTGCAGACTGTGCAACCCATAGAGAAGTTATTACAGGTAAAATAGAAAAATCAGACTGCATATTAGGCGGAAGTATTTCAGAGATAAGAAAAATAGGAGAAAAACTGAAATTTCAACCGTTCGGGTTAAAAGAACTCGGAGAAAAGCTAGTTCAGATTGCTGCCTGCGATAAAAATGTGCATTGCAAAATAGCCGGTATATTAAACCTTACAACAAACTCTTTTTCTGACGGCGGGATGTATAACGATTTTGAAAAAGCAAAAGAGCATATTCTTGAAATGATAGATGATGGTGCCGATATTATTGATATCGGAGCTGAATCAACAAAACCCTATTCACAGCCTGTCAGTGCAGAAGAACAATTAAAAAAACTTTTGCCGATTATAGATTTTGCAAAAGATAAAATAACGCTTAGCATAGACACACGAAGTGCAATTGTTGCACAGGAATGTATAGATGCAGGAGCCAAAATAATAAATGATGTTTCTGGATTTGATTATGATAGTAAAATGCCTGATGTAATTGCTAAATACAATGTTCCTATTATTATCCAACATTCAAAAGGAACGCCGGAAAATATGCAGAATTCGCCTAAATACAATGATGTAATTGAAGAGATTTATCTTGCATTAAAAAACAAAATTGATTTTGCACGTTCAAAAGGAATTCAAAACATAATAATTGACCCCGGCATAGGTTTTGGCAAAACAAGAGAAGATAATTTTGAGATAATAAAAAGAATTGAAGAATTTAAAACTCTGGGATATCCGGTTATGCTGGGTATTTCAAGAAAAAGTTTTCTTGATATGGCTGATGACGATAATTTCACAAAAGATATTTATACAACAGCCCTGAATGCAATAGCAATTGAAAACAATATTGATTATATCCGTGTTCACAATGTAAAAATGCATAAGAAACTCATTTGTTTACTTGAAAATTTCAAAAAATAGGTTATAATAAATATATATATATTATAATTAGGAGTCTGTTTTGCGAAAGAATGCATTTAATTTTTCGGAAGTAATGATAACTATTGGAGCAATTGGAATCGTTGCAGCCCTTACTATGCCGGGAATTGTTGCGCATTACCACCAAAAAGAATATGTCACACAGCTCCAAAGAGCTTTAAGTCAGTTTGAGCAGGCTATGCAGATTATAATGTTCAGACATGAATGCACTGATATCTTATGTACCGGAGCATTTGACGGCACTGCTTCAGATGCTGAATGGAATAAAAAATTTGAAAAAGAAATAACAAGATCAATAAAAGTTATAAAAACAGCACAAAATGGGACTGCAATGGAGCCGCAGCTAGATTCAGCACCGTTAAAACCCGAAAAAACAAAGCTGAGTGTTCAAGCAGATTGGCGTTCAACAGCAGGTTTTAAATTTTTGCCGCCAGATGGTGTACTATACCTTGTAATCCCCAAAAACTGCGAAAGTGTACCTTTTCCTGATTTAAGCACAATAAAAAATATTTGTGCTGAAGTTACCATAGATGTAAACAGTATACGCCGCCCAAATCAATACGGCAGAGATATATACAAATTCATAGTTGCACAAAACGGTCATTTATACCCGATGTACGGGCGTGATTATTCTAATGCAACAACCGGCAGTGCTTCCGGAAACGGCTACTGGCGTACAAATCCTGAATTATGCGCAGGAGAAGGTCTTTTACACCAAGCTCCTAATAATGTCAGCGGGGATGGCTGTGCCGCAAGAATAATGGAAGATGGTTGGAAAATGACTTATTAATTTTATCTCTTTACTACAAATCTTTGTTTATGGTAAAATAAAATAGCACTGGGATATCAGGAGCGTAAGGCTCTGAAAAACTGTCCTTAAAGCTTTAAAATTATAACAAGGAGATAAAATGGAAGATTTAAGAGATAAATACGAAGTTGTTATAGGTTTGGAAGTACACGCACAGCTAAAAACCAAATCAAAAATATTTGCACCTGACGGCTGCGAATTCGGTAAAGAACCAAACTCGGAAACAAGCCCTATTACTTTAGGGATGCCGGGAGTTTTGCCTGTATTGAATAAAGAAGCCGTTAATATGGGGATTTTAACAGGGCTTGCCTTGAATTGCGAAATTCCTGAACGCTGCAAATTTGACAGAAAACAGTATTTTTATCCAGATCTTCCAAAAGGTTATCAGATATCTCAGTATGATGAACCGATTTGTGTAAACGGATACCTTAATGTAAAAGGTAAAAGAATAGGTATCACTCGTGCGCATTTGGAAGAAGACGCAGGAAAACTTGTTCACGCAGGGGCTGACGGGCTTGCAGGATCTTCTTATTCGCTTGTTGACCTTAACAGGGCAGGCACTCCGCTTCTTGAAATCGTATCAGAACCAGATATGAGAAGCTCAGAAGAAGCTAGAAACTATATGGAAGAATTAAGAAATATTGTCCGCTATATAGGCGTTTGCGACGGCAACCTTGAAGAAGGTTCAATGAGATGCGACGCAAATATCTCTATTATGCCTAAAGGGTCAAAAGAATTCGGCACACGTGCAGAAATCAAAAACGTGAACAGTTTTTCAGCCCTTCAAAGAGCTATTGAATATGAAATCGACAGACAAATCGAAATCGTTGAAGAAGGCGGAAAAGTCGTTCAGGAAACAAGATTGTGGGATGATAATGCAAGAGAAACCAAATCTATGAGAGGCAAAGAAGATGCCCATGATTACAGATACTTCCCTGAACCTGACTTAATGCCTTTAAAAATATCAAGAGAATGGGTGGAAGAAATCAGAGCTAAAATGCCCGAACTCCCGCAGGCCAAACGTGAACGCTATATGAGCTTAGGTTTGAGTGAATACGATGCCTCAGTAATCGTTGAACAAATGGGCCTTGCACTCTTCTTTGATGAAGTTTTGAAACTGGGCGCTTCTCCTAAAATTGCCGTCAACTTTATTATGGGAGAAATTGCAGCTTATCTAAAAGAAACAAAACTTGAAATTAATGAAACTAAGTTAACGCCTGAAAATCTTGTTGAATTGATTTCTCTTATTGAAAAAAATACAATTTCAAACAACATCGGCAAACAAATTATTGTTGATATGATGAAAGACGGTTCAAAAGCTTCAGAAATCGTTGAAAAAAGAGGTTTAAGCCAGATATCTGATACAGGCGCAATTAAAGAAATTGCACAAAAAGTCTGCGATGCAAATCCTGATCAGGTAACTGCTTATAAAAACGGAAAAGTTCAGCTTCTAGGCTTCTTTGTCGGACAGGTAATGAAAGAAACTAAAGGCAGAGCTAACCCGAAAGCCGTTAACGAAATTTTGAAAGAAATATTAGGTTAAGTATATTATGTTTTTACAAAACAACAAACAAACATGTATGGAAACAGAGATATTTGAACAAGCAGAAGTTCTTAAGAATTTGCTTCGCACACATGTTAATGATAACAATTATATTCTTTTTGATATTCCTGTAGATATCCAAAAAATCATACTTGTTGCAAGCGGTTCTTCTTACCACTGTGCTCGCTATACAGCTGATTTATTTGGCAATATCGCAGGAATGGAAGCTCGTGCAATTTATTCAAGCGAATTTCTTTTAAAATCAGCAGTACCGCATGACAATGATATTTTATATGTCTTCATCACACAGTCAGGTGAAACCTCAGATACTAATTCCGCATTGAAAAAGGCCAAAGAACTTGGAATGCGCACTCTTGCAATTACAAATAAAAAAGGCTCAACCATCTGGGAAGCTGCGGATTTTAAAATAGACTGCCACGCAGGTGAAGAAAAAAGTATTGCAGCAACCAAATCCCTGACAGCCCAAATGCTTTGCTGTACACTGCTTGTTTTAAAATATGCCGCACATAAGGGTGTTGATATTTCCAATTATATTAACGAACTCAAAACCCTTCCTTCTTTTGTGGAAAAAACTTACCTGCTTCATCCGCAGATAAAAGATATGGCAAAACAGCTTTCTAAATTTAAGAACATCGTAATCACAGCCGACGGAATATCTTACGCAATCGCAAAAGAAGCTTCGTTAAAAATAAAAGAAACATCATATATAAATGTTTATTCAAATATTTTAGGCGAATTTATGCACGGTCATGTTGCGATTTTAAACAACAAACCCGCAATGATTCATATATCCGTGACTGAATTAACATACACAGCAATTAAAAACTTGAATAAGATAGAAGAGGATTACAACCCGCCATTATTTGTAATCGGGTATACTAACGAAAAAATAAAAACAAAATTCCATATAGACATCACTTGTGAAAGCGAGATTGTAAAGTCGTTCTGCATTGTGGTAATAAGCCAAATTCTAGCGCTAGAAATTGCGCTCTGTCTTGGACGCAACGTCGACAAACCGCATGGATTGAATAAGGTTGTACAATAATTAAAAATATCAAAGGAGGTTCTAAATGATTATAAATAAAGCTAAAAAGTGCCCCCCCCCCGCAAAGACAGCGTTATAGCAAGCGTTTCCGTCATTGCAGACAGCAAAGCTGATCCGCAATCGCAAAATAGTTGCAATAATGATGAGATTACTAAGTCGAATGCTCCGCATTCTCCTTGTAATGACATAGAAAATGCAATGCAAAACCCAGGTGTCGGGTGCAGCGGCACGCTGCCTCGTAATGACAAATTCTCTTCACGTTTCACTCTTCACTCTTCACTTAAACAGACTTATCGTCCTAACGTCTTATCGTCTTATCGACTAAAGAAATCCGCTTTTACCTTAGCTGAAGTTCTCATCACCCTCGGCATTATCGGGGTTGTTGCTGCAATAACTATGCCTGCTTTATTTGCAAAATACCAGAAACAACTAATGGTAAATCAATTGAAAGCCGCTTACTCAATATTGTATAATGCTCTTAATCTTGCTCAACAAGAATATGGAGATTACAGGTATTGGACATATTATCAGGATGATAAAGGGGTACAGGGCAGCTCATATGAGTTTGTAAATACATATCTAAAACCATACATCAAAAATGTTGAGTTATACAATGGAAGCAATAACATAAAAGGTTGTAAAAATATTACATACAGAAATATGGATAGAAGTATCGCCGATTGCTCAAGTGTTAGCGGATTTTGTGAAATTTGCAGCAGCGCACTACCGCTTACTCAAATACATTTAGCAAACGGTATGATTATGATTGCCCTTGTAAGACAAAACAAAAATGTTACAACAGGCGAAACCATACCAAAAGCTGAATTTTTTATTGACTCTAATGGGCTCAAAGGCCCAAATATCTGGGGCAAAGATATTTTCAGGTTTTCTCTAAGCTATAGCGGCGGTCAATACAGTGCATCTAACTCGGGCAGCAACACGATGAAACTCTGCGGAGGCGACTGTCACTCACGTGATTTCAATTTGAAAGAACAATGCACAATGACATCAGCCTATGGATGTGCTGAAGTTATAATTGGGGACAGTTGGCAAATAAAAGACGATTATCCCTGGAAATAAGCGCCTTTTAATTAAATCTAGAATTGTTTCAAAAATCTTTCGTCGTTGTTGAAGAAAAGTCTTATGTCATCAATTGCATATTTCAGCATTGCAAGACGTTCAACGCCCATTCCGAAAGCAAATCCTGTATAAACATCAGGATCAATTCCTACAACTTCCAGAACATTGGGGTCAACCATGCCGCAGCCTAGAACTTCTAGCCAGCCTGTGCCAGAACATGTTCTGCATCCCTTTCCTTCACACATAATACATTGAACGTCAACCTCAGCAGACGGTTCCGTAAACGGGAAAAAACTGCTTCTGAAACGTGTCGGACGGCTTGAACCAAAATAAATTCTGATAAATTCGTTCAAAACGCCTTTTAAATCACCAAATGTTATATCTTTATCGACATAAAGTCCTTCAATTTGGTGGAACAAATTGTTTTTACGTGCGTTTATATTCTCGTTTCTGTAAACTCTGCCTGGAGAAATAACTCTGATAGGCGGATTTTTACCTTCCATTGCATGGATTTGCGCACCGGAAGTCTGACTTCTCAAAACAACATTTTTAGCAATTTCAGTGTAGAATGTATCTTGAACATCGCGTGCCGGATGATCTTTCGGGACATTCAACGCATCAAAGTTATAATATTCGGTTTCAACCTCCGGAGATTTTTCTTCCGGCACAACAGAAAAACCTAAACTTTGAAATATTGCAACAATCTCATTTGTAGTCGATGTTAACGGATGAACTTTACCGATTGGCGTAAATTTACCCGGAAGAGTTATATCAATTCTTTCAGTTAAAAGTTTTTGATTAAGCTCTTTACGATAAAATTCAGCATGCTTTTCCTGTAAAGCATTTTCCAGTTTGCGTGTAATTTCATTAGCGAGCGAACCTATAACTCTCTTATCTTCATCAGAAAGATTTTTAAGATTTTTTTTAATCTCATTAAATTCACCTTTACGGCTTAAATATTTTGCTCTTATTTCGTCAAGTTCTGAAATTGAAGAAGATTTTTCCAAATCTTCTGCTGCACATTTATAAATTTTTTCGAGTTGTTCCTTCATATAATCCCTCCACCGCTTCCGCGGTTCCCCTCCCTTTACAAGGGAGGCTGTATTTTACAGAATTTCGTTATGTTTTTTCTCGTATCCGATTGTTGTCATTGGGCCGTGCCCCGGGAAAACTTTTATATTATCATCAAGTTTAAATAATTTGTTTTTTATACTATCAGATAATTTTTCAAAATTGCCGCCCCAGAGATCAGTTCTTCCGACACTATCTCTGAATAAAGTATCGCCCGAAAACAAATTATCGTCAACAAGGTAACAAACCCCGCCTTCTGTGTGTCCCGGAGTTGAAATAACTTCAATCTTCATATCACCGGCTTGAATTACATCTCCATCATCTACAAATTTTTCATAAACAGATGGCGTAGTTTCAGGCATATTAAACATTCTTGTAAACTCATTTATTTTGTCAGAAAGAGTTAAATCATTTTTGTTAATAACAGCCTGAGCATTCAGGGCTTCTTTCAAATCATTCAAGCCCATAATATGGTCAAAATGCCCGTGAGTAAGCAATATATATTTAACATCCGCACCAAGTTCCTTTACAGTATCAAGAATTTCTGGAACCAAGGCAGTAGCGTCAATCAAAACAGCCTGCTTTGTCTTTTCATCAACAAGAAGATACATATTGTTTTCTATAGGTCCTGCAATAAACTGTTTTATAATCACTTACGCACCAATTTAAAAATTTCATTACATATACTGAACAATTCTTCCGCATCATCTAATGCAATCATATTTGGGCCATCGCATTTAGCCTTGTCAGGTTCTGGATGAACTTCAAAGAACAAAACATTTGCACCGGCAGCCACAGCAGCTTTAGCAAGAGTTGGCACAAACCTTCTGTCACCGCCTGAGCATGCACCCTGCAAACCAGGCAGCTGAACACTGTGTGTCGCATCAAAAACAACAGGATATCCGAAAGTCTGCATTATTGGGATTGCTCTAAAATCAACAACCAGATTGTTATACCCGAAAGAACAACCTCTGTCTGTCAACAAAATCTTGTCATTTCCGCTATCTTCCACTTTTTTTACAAGAGTACCCATCTGCTCAGGCGCTAAAAACTGACCTTTTTTAATATTTATAATTCTGCCAGTTTTAGCAGCAGCCACAAGTAAATCAGTCTGTCTGCACAAAAATGCAGGAATTTGCAATATATCAGCAACTTTGCTTACAGGCTCTGCCTGATCAGGCGTATGAATATCCGTAACAATTGGAACATCAAACTTTTCTTTAACGGATTTAAGCATCTCAAGTCCTTTTTCAAGCCCCGGACCGCGATAAGAGTTTATCGAAGAACGGTTAGCCTTGTCAAAAGATGATTTAAATACGTAGTTTATACCTAGTCTATTTGTAATCTCTTTTAATTTTTGCGCTGTAACATCAAGGATTTCTTGACTTTCAGCAGCACAGGGGCCTGCAAGAATTGTCAGTTTATCCCCGCCTATTTCAAAATCTCTCAGTCTAATTTTCTTTATTTCCATAACTAAATTATATGTGAAATATAACTGAATTACAAGCGTATAAATTCGGGACTTATGTAGCAGCTTACATAAATTACCGGTAAAAACGTCATGCTGAACCAGTTTCAGCATCTCATAGCAGTTAGGCCCTGCCCGCATTGGGACATTTTGCACGAAATCAAAGATTTCGGCAAAAGCAGTCAAACGAGTTCAGAGCCTGCCCTGAATTTATTTCAGGCGTGACAGTTTAGATATTGTTTTGTGTAAACTGCTATATAAGTCCCCAAAAGATATTTCATTGAATAAAAAAGCACCTTATAAAAAGGTGCTTTTTCTTTTATTTCTTATGTATTGCAATTATGAAATAAGTTCTTTTACTTCTGCAGCAATGTTCTTCGGATCCAATTTAATTCCAGGTCCCATTGTAGTTGAAAGGTAAACTGATTTTACAAATGTACCTTTTGCAGAAGAAGGTTTTGATCTCAATACTGCATCTGCCAGAGTTGCAAAGTTTTTAAGCAAATCTTCTTCGCTGAATTCGATTTTGCCGACAGGACAGTGAATCATACCCTGTTTGTCTGCTCTGTATTCAACTTTACCTGCTTTTGCATCTTTAACTGCTTTTGCAATATCCATTGTAACAGTTCCTGTTTTAGGGTTCGGCATCAAACCTTTAGGCCCTAAAACACGTCCTAATTTACCGAGCATGCCCATACAATCAGGTGTTGCAATCAATGTATCAAAATCAAACCAACCGCCTGAAATTTTATCAATAATTTCTTCAGCACCTGCGTAATCTGCACCGGCATCTTTAGCTTCAGTAGCTTTAGCACCTTTTGCGATTACACAAACTTTAACTGTTTTACCCAAACCTGCGGGTAATACAACAGTTGATCTAATTTGCTGATCAGCCTGACGAACGTCAATACCTAATCTCATGTGACATTCTACAGTTTCGTTAAACTTAGAAACTTCTTTAGAAATTTCTTTTAACTTCTTAATTGTATCAACAGCAGTAGCCGGTTGAACAAAGCCTTCCAACATTTCCTGCATTTTTTTCTGTTTTTTAGTTAATTTACTCATTATTTTAAATTCCTTTCGT
This sequence comes from Candidatus Gastranaerophilales bacterium, assembly GCA_944325025.1. Classification (GTDB taxonomy): domain Bacteria; phylum Cyanobacteriota; class Vampirovibrionia; order Gastranaerophilales; family Gastranaerophilaceae; genus Stercorousia. The sequence goes on from CALUYN010000009.1 coordinate 53,044, forward strand.
GGTATTAGCGGAAATTATCTGCGATCATGCTAAACCAGTGTCAGCATCTCTTAAAAGATCCTGAAATAAATTCAGGATGACGGAGATAATCTTCCTTCCATCTAACCTTCTTTAACTGTAACACCCATAGCTCTGCAAGAACCTTTAATCATGTTCACAGCAGCTTCCATTGATGTTGCATTCAAGTCATTCATTTTAATCTTAGCAATTTCTTCAAGCTGAGCTTGAGTAATTTCGCCAACTTTATCCTTATTAGGAACAGCTGAGCCTTTAGGAAGGTTTAAAGCTTTCTTAATAAGTACAGGTGCCGGAGGTGATTTTACGATGAAAGAAAAACTTCTGTCTTCGTAAACATCAATAACAACCGGAATAATATATCCTGCTTGAGATTCAGTTTTAGCATTAAACTGCTTACAAAAATCCATGATGTTAACACCGTGCTGACCTAATGCTGGGCCAACCGGCGGTGACGGATTTGCTTTACCTGCTTCGATTTGAAGCTTGATTTTTCCTACTACTTTTTTTGCCATTTTGTTCTCCTTTTGTGGTACTAACGGTCTCCGCGGCTTTTCGGGAGGGTCCTTCCACACTTTTTGTACTAATTATTATAATTTGTTAATTTGCTTGTATTCGTGCTGCGCACGCAGCCATATTTAACAACTTTCAATTAAAGTTTGTTAATTTGTTTATATTCTAATTCAACAGGCGTTTCACGGCCGAAGATTGAAACATTTGCACGAAGTTTAGACTTATCAGGGTAAACTTCGATAATATCTGCGATAAAGTCTGCGAAAGGTCCGGATGTAATTCTAACCTTATCGCCTGCTTTAACGTCAAGTTCAATTTTTTGTTGAGTTGAAGATGAACGGTTGATAATCTTTTTAATTTCGCTGTCGCGTGCAGGTATCGGTTTTTTAGCGGAACCTACAAATTTTGTGACGCCTGATGTATGTCTTACAACATACCAACTGTCTTCATCCATTATCATTTCAACAAGAACATATCCGGGGAATATTTTTTCCTCACGCTCTTGTTTTTTACCGCCTTTCATCTGGGTAACAGTTTTTTGCGGAACTTCTATTCTGAATATTTTATCGCCCATATTCATATATTCGATACGTTTTTCAAGGTTTACTTTTACTTTATTTTCATACCCTGAATATGTATGAACAATGTACCAACGTTTTTGATTTTTCTTAGCTTCTTTTTTCTCAGCTTCTGCTTCTTCTTGCTCTTTAGCTTCTAAAGCTTCCTGAGCTTTATCTTCATTAAGCTGTTCTTCCATTGATTTTTCTTTTTTAGTCATAAGCCACCTTTATGTTTTGTAAACCGGACTATTTGATTAATCCAAGCAAACCTTTAAAAATTACATCCATCAAATATACTGCAACAGTGAAAACAAACACGATAGCAATAACAAAGACCGTTTCTGTAACGACCTGACGTTTTTCAGGCCAACTTATTTTACCCCATTCGGTTCTTACGCCTCTGAAGTATGTTTTTACGGAATTTGTTGTACTTTCTAACCATGCAGGTGTTGAATTTTCTGAACCTATCATATTTTTTGTTTCCTTATAACTTTATAAATCGCGCCCTGAAGGACTCGAACCCTCGACATCCGGTTTTGGAGACCGACGTTCTACCAACTGAACTAAGGACGCATTTTAGATGCTAAGATGAATAGATGCAAAGACGCAAAGCTGTTTTAAGGTAAAAAACTTCGCTTCTTTGCCTCTTAGCTTCTTTGCATCTACTTAGTTTCCTTGTGGTTGGTGTGTTTTTTGCAAGTCGGGCAGTATTTGCTCAACTCAAGTCTTTCTTTAATATTCTTTTTGTTTTTAGTTGTTGTGTAGTTTCTTTCTTTGCAGTCTTCACAAGCAAGAACTACCATTCTGTCGTTTTTTCCTTTGATACCCATTGTTTTATTTCCTTTTCAATTAATTAAATTTTAATTTATAAGAGCACGTTTGCTCCTTTTATTTGACCTTTAAAAAAGAATGTGATATCACTCACATTCTAATTAAATCGGCTTATATTTACATAATAAAACAAACAAAATAAATTGCAAACGTTTTGTAAACAAACAATAAGCTAATATAATAAAAACAACCGGCTAATAACAACCGGCTGTTTTTATAATTTTTAATTTTAATTTATTGTAAAATCGGAAGAACTTGCTGAAACTCTTTCTGATGAATAAGGCGACGGCATATCATAGCCTCTAAAAGATTCTGAACGGAGTTTTTCCATATAAACCTGACCGTTTTTAACAATCTGCTGCTGTTGGGTCAAATTCTTTTCAAGATTAGTCAAAACCTGTTCTGCATAGAGTTCAGCACCTTCTTTAGTTTTCATAGCATCTTCTGTTGCCTGTGCTCTGATATTATCAGCCTCTTCAAGCGCTTTGCGTTTAATTTCTTCACACTCTTCCTGAACCTGAGTTCTAATTCTAATACCTTCACGTTCAAGCGCCTTGATAAAATCAGCTTCTGACAATTTTCTGTCAGCTTCCATCTGGGCATCTTTAACAATTTTTTCAGCTTTTTGCTGAGCTTCAAGCTGCAATTCATCTCTGCGTCTTAAAAATGCTCTGGCTTCTTGAACTTCTACCGGTAAAGAAGCATAAATTCTATCTATTAATGTTTCAATTTCCTTGGTTTTTACTACGGTAAATTTTCTCGGAACAATCGGAAAACCTTCCTCCAAAGAAATCTCTAACATTTTTAATAAGTCATATACACCATTTTGCTGCATTGTAGTCACACATATACCTTTCTTAAATATAATTATATTCTACATAAGCGTATTTTAATTGTCAAATACTTTATCATTACACAGCTAAATATTTTAACATTTATAATTATTTTTTAAATAATCGTTAACCGGTTCAGGAACAAATTTTGAAATATCGCCTGAATTCAGAAAAATTTCTTTGATAGTGCTAGATGAAATAAAGTTATATTTCGGTTTTGTTGTTAAAAATACGGTTTTAACTTCATCTGCTAAAGCACTGTTTGCCTGAGAAAGCTGCATTTCGTATTCAAAATCTGATACCGCGCGCAAACCTCTTATTAAAACTGTTGCACTTTTTTGACGGGCATAATTAATAGTTAAGCCTTCAAAAAAATCCACTTCAACATTAGGCAAATCTTTAACACTCTGTCTGATAAGTTCAACTCTAACATCAACCGGCAAAAAACCGTGTTTTTCAGAATTTCTTGCAACTGCAATAATAACCTTATCAAAAATTCCTGCTGCCGTTTTCAATATATCAAGATGTCCTTTTGTTATGGGGTCAAAACTCCCCGGATAAATAGCTATTTTCATATATATTCCTTTTTCTTTATTATAAAACAAACATGAGAAATATTATTGGAAGTGAATAAGTAAATAGGTGAATAAGTCTTTAAGGTGCGCGAAGCGCACGAAAAATAAAAAAATAATCCGGCATTTAACGTAGTGAACAATCAATGTTTGCGAAACAACAACAAAGCCGGCTATTGTCTGAGCGTAAAATTAATTAGACCCTGAAACAAGTTCAGGGTGACTTATAAGCGAGTTTAGCCGGCTTGAGTTGAGCAATTACAATTGATTTGTGAACGGAGTGACTGCCGGGAGCTTCTTTGCGGTACTTTCTTGTCGGTACAAGAAAGTACCAACAAGGTAGCTTTAGTAGATTGTTTCGCTTCCGATAATATTTATAATGTAAAGTTTTATTACAATATATACAATATTACGCAATTATATACTTCTGAAATACTTTATTAATATGTAAGAAATAAATAAATTGCAAAAGCAATAATTAATAAATTTTCACACTACCTACTACACTTTCTACCTACTAACCTTTTACACGAGAAATCACTAAAAATTTTAAAAGCTTCTAAAATTTAGAAGCTCTTTTTATTTGTAATTGCATTAAAAAAGCTCCCTTATAGGGAGCTTTTTTAAAATGTCTTTTACGTAAGTTACTTACATTAACTATTTAAGTCTTACGCTTACTGAAGTTCCTTTTTTAGAAATTTCAACTTTGTCTTCTCTAGCTAACCAACCAAGACCTAAATCTGCAAAGTTTCCTTTAAGGTCTAATTCTTTTTTCATTTTAGAGAATGAAGATTCTCCATTATTGTTCAAATAGTTGTAGATTTGACCTGCTGATTGTCCGATTTGTTCTTGTAATTCTTGCATACTAACCTCCATGCGTTTACTTTTTTTATAACTTACATCTCCGTTTATGCTTATATAATAGTAGAATGTTCAAAAAAATGCAATAGTTCGTTAGGATGAGGACAAAATAATTTTTTTATTGTTCATGCTACAATTATTTTTATAAGGAGTATGAATGTTAATTTCTGGCGATATATCTACGAATAAGACTGATTTGCTCGTAAAAAGTTATGCTGAGCTTCTCAATTCCGGCATAAATTCTTCTAGCATTTTGGTGTTGGTTCAGAATTCAAATCTTAAACAAAACTTCATAAATAAAACTCTGGAATTATTAAACGTTAACTCCATCGAAAAATTAAATGTACATTCATTCTTTTCTCTTGTTTATAACACAATCAGCGATAACTGGGCGTTTGTTGAAAATATAAACCCGTTTGACAACCCGACAATTCTGCCTAACATGGCAGGTCTTGAAGTTTCGCAGTTTATTTTAAAAGATATATTAAAAGAAATTCCTTTTAAGGGGTACAATTCAAAAAAATCACTTCTGCATCAGATTTTTAGAAGATATTCTCTCATTGTTCAAAATAATTTGACGGATGAAGAAGTTGAATGGCGCTCAAGAGTCTTAGGAGAAAGTTTTGCTGAAGATGCTAAAAAAACTCTGAAAAAACTGCTTTCAAAAACACTTGCTCTCAGAGATTTTGATTATTTACGGCAGACTCTTGTTTTCAATTATATTTATAAAAATACCGATTACTTTAAAAAGATTGAATATCTTATAGTGGATGACGGAGATGAAATTACACCTGTATGTTTTGATTTTATAAAGAATTTAGCTCCTCAGCTTAAAGATGTTTTTATTGCGTTTGATGAAAAGGGTGCGAGCAGATCCGGATATTTAAGCGCAGATAAAACTGCTGTCTGGAAATTTGAAGAGTTATTTGAACAAAAATCTGAAAAATTAAAATCTCAGAACAAACTTTTATCAGATGCTGAAATATTATTTTCAAATATCACAGAAGAAAAAACAAACACACTTGAGAATTTTTCACTGCAATCGCCTTCAAAAAGGGCTTCTATGATTGAAAATGCCATAAGTACAGTTAAAAATCTTCTCTCTAAAAATGTAAAACCGTCTGATATTGCAATAGTCACGCCAATTGTAGATGAAATGCTTAAATTTTCTTTGAAAGAAAATCTTAATAATAATCTATTATTTCTTTCCGGCAGCGAAAAACTTGTCCAAAACAGACTTGTAAAATCTGTACTTACAATACTTAAACTCAACAGCTCAATGAAAGTTTCAGAATTTGAGCTGCGCGTTGTGCTATCGGAATTTTTAGGCATTCCAATCAAATACTGTAAAGATATTCTGGAAAACTTTGAGATGAACTCAGAGTTAATTCCGTTTGAATTTACTTTAGATGAATACACTGAAAAATACAACAAATTCAAAAATCTGATAGAAAGTTTAAAATTAAACAATTCCAAATTATCAGAAAAAGTTTACGATATTTTTAATGAACTTGCCGAATTTTATTATGTAAATCCGGCAGAACTGAACAAATTTAATTTCTTCATAAAACAACTTCAAGATTTTGAAAACGTCCTTGGCAAAGATTTTGAAAACAGGCAGGAAGAAATAATAAATCAGATAGAAAATTCAATTATTGCTGAAAACCCTTATTCAACTCTTGAAATCTCCGACAATGATATTGTAATTTCCACCCCCCAAAAAATTATCGACAATCAGATAAGAACAAAATATCAATTCTGGCTTGATATTTCAAGCGATGAATGGATTAAAAGCGACACCGGGCCTTTATATAACGCTTGGGTATTTCAGCGCGGCTGGGCAAAAGATGAATATACAATTGATGATAATATTCAGCTTTCCAAAGATAAAACAGCAAGAATTTTAAGGAAACTAACTCTTTGTGCCTCAGAGCATATTTATACATATTCAAGCCTGTTTGATGGAAACGGAATTGAAAATTTCGGCGGAATTGAGGAATATATTAAAGTTAATGCGCTTGCAAATCAAGCTCGTAATGAGGCAGAGTCTTTTAAGATAATTCCGCGTGATGATCAAAAACCTGTACTTGAATACGAGCACGGTCAAATGGCGATTTCTGCGGTGCCCGGTGCCGGCAAAACAACAATTTTGCTTGCTCTGATTTTAAAGCTTCTTGATAAAGGCGTAAATCCTGAAAATATTTTCGTAATGACTTATATGGAGTCTGCGGCCAGAAACTTCCGCGACAGAATTAAAAATATCAGGCAAAATTCCTCGCAAATTCCAAATATCAGCACAATACACGGGCTTGCTCTGAGAATTTTAAAAGAAAACGGGAATTTTGAAAGGCTCGGGCTTTCTTCTGATTTTGAAATCTGTGACGACACGCAGCGGACAAGAATAATACGGGAAATTTCAACAAAACTCAAATTAAAGAAAACCGAAACAGATGAGTTTGACAGAGGAATTTCGGTATTTAAAATTGGTGACGGGCAATTTACAAATTCAATGGATAAAAAGCTTGAAAAATTTCAAATATTTTTTGAAGAATATCAAAGAATTTTAAAAGAATCCAATTTAATTGATTACGATGATATGCTTACATCATCTGTCAAACTGCTTGAAGAAAATGCAGATATCCGCGCATATTATCAAGAAATCTGCCATTATATTATCGAAGACGAGGCACAGGACTCATCATCTATTCAGCAAAAATTAATCAATCTGTTAAGCGGCAAGCATAAAAACTTAATACGCTGCGGCGATATAAATCAGGCAATTACGACGACTTTTTCAAATGCTGATGTTGAAGGTTTCAGAAAATTTATTAAGGGAAGTAATGCTGTAAGTATGGACTGTTCGCAGCGATGTACAAAAGATGTCTGGACACTTGCAAACAATCTTGTAATATGGGCACAAACTCATCCGGAAACTAAAAATGCATTCTATGAAATATTTATGCATCCGGTAGAAGGGAAAAACCCGCTGTCTGAAAAAGCTCTTCATTCAGTAATTTTTGAAAAGCCACTACAAGAAAGAAACTATATATTAAAAGAAATTAAAGCTGCTTTAAGCAAAGATCCTGAATGTACTATCGGCATACTTTTAAGAAACAATTATCAAGTAGCACAGTGGCTTAATTTTATTAATAACAGCGGCTTAAAAACTATTACCAGAAGCGAATCTCTTGAACAGAAATCAATTTTTAAAACAATTTTTGCAATAATGCAGATGATCATACATCCATTTGATAATAATGTTATTGCCGATAATTACGAAATACTTGCCGAAATGGGATTTTATAAACAGCGTATGGGGCTTGAAATAAGAAGTTTTGAAAAACCGTTTATACAAATGAACTGTGATGATATTGAAAATACCTATCTGGCACAGTTTTACTGGGATTTAACGTATTGGCTTTCATTTCCTCACCTTACAGTTGATGAGCTTGCAATCAAAATAGGCTTGCATTACTTTTCATCAGAAATAGAAAAATCAAATGTTTACCTTATATCAACCCTTATAAAACGGCTGAGCATGAGCTATAAAGAATTTCCAACATTAGTTGAACGGCTCGGAGAACTTGCAAAGAAGCCTTCATTAAGCGGGTTCAAATTTTTCTCCGAAGAAGAAGAAAGCAGCAAGGAATATATAGCAGGAAAAGTTCAGGTTATGACAATGCATAAATCAAAAGGGGACGAATTTGATTATGTATTTATTCCTGAGATGAGCGAGAAAAATTTAACCATTGACTTTGAACAAATTAAGCTTAAAAATTCCGATTTTATGGAAAATCTTAAACGTTTAAATCCTGATTACAAACCTAAAACAGAATTTGATATGAAGCAGGAATTAGTTTCAGAAAATTTAAGGCTTCTCTATGTTGCAATTACAAGGGCTAAAAAGTATCTTTACTTTACAACAAGCCGCAAGGTAAAATCATTTGAAAAAATTGTCGAACAGGAACCAAGCCTGATATTTACTGATATTCTGGATTGTACGGAGGTATGCAATGAATAGTTTTTCTCCGAATATGCTTAAAACTTTTGCTTCTTGCCCGCAAAAATATTATTTTAAATATATTTTAAAAATTTCTATGCCTCAAAAAAGCAGCTTATATGAAAAAGGGAAAAAAGTTCACGCGCTAGCAAACTACTATTTGAGGGGAGATAATATCGATAAATTCGAAAAAACATTAAACAGCGAAGAACTACAAATTTGGCAAACATTAAAAAATAACGAATTTTTCAAAAAAACTTATGTTGCGTCAGAATACAATCTCTCATGCAAAACCGGTGATTACTGGATCGGGGGGCGTTTAGACGCTTTAATGAAAAATGAAAATAATTATTACATTCTTGATTACAAAACAGGTTCAACCCCTAAAAATCCAGAATATGATTTCCAAACAATGGTATATCTTTTATGCGCTTCAAAAATGTATGGCAATAATCTAAAATTTGTTTATATAGACTTAAAAAATAATCAAAATTGTGTAATTGATTTTACACCAGAAAAAGAAAGGGAATATAACAAAAAGATAATTGAAATTTGTGACAAAATAACACAGGCTCAATTCCCTGAAGAAATTAAACATTCAAAAATGTGCGAATATTGTGAATATCAAAAAATTTGTATCTGTTAGATTAGTTTATTTTTAATTAAGCACTTCTTCTCATTAAATCAGATAATTTTACTTCTTTTTCTACCTTCTTAATTTTCTTTACAGTCTGTTTTTTCTCACTCTCATCACTTTTAAATTGAGATAAACCAATCTTTATATTTGAATTCTGATCACTTATCATAAAAATATCTTTGAAAAATGCAATTAATTCTTTCATAAATTTTCTCCTGAAAATATTATAACCTTCTGTATTATATTTATATCATTCATTAAACCTATTTTCAACTCAAAAATCATTGTATTTTATGTTATATTATTGATATAAGAGCGTTAGGTGCACAATTTGAAAACTAATATTACACAAATTTTGAACGATAAACATAATCAAGATTTTAATACAGCTTTAGATATATATGAAAATGAATATTCACATAACGATTTGATTTCATTTTTAAAAAATGGCACTGTTGCACAAAAACAAGCTGCGGCACTAAAACTTGACACCGTAAAAACGAAAGAAGAAGCCGAAATTTTTATGTCAAACTTGACTGGCTGCGACGGGAAAATCAGAGAAGCTGTATCTTTCAGACTGAAAGAATTTATTCCGCAAAATCCTGATTTTTATACAGAGTTTCAAGACACAATCCTTGCTGCTCTGATAGATATAAACGGAAATATTTGCAGAAATATGTTATGTGCAATTCATCCCCTTAAAAAGTATCCTGAATTTTATGTTGATTTTTCAAGTAAGCTAGTCGAAAATACAAAGCCTATTATAGAAAAAGTCAACAAGTTTGATATCCAGGACGGAAAATATAAAATTAATAAAGAAGTTTTTAAACTTTACTGGTATCTTGAAACTATTTACGAATTTTCAGAACTTATTGATATAAATTCTCTAAAAACAATTATTTCTAAAACGAAAAACATTCCCGATTATACAATCCGCGAAAAAACAGCAAAAATTCTTTCAAAAATCCAGAATGATAAAGATTTATTAACAATTAAACAAGAATTAAAAAAAGACCAAAACTATTATGTCAGGCGGTATTAATACTCTTTATATTAACTTTTGTTAAGAAGTTTATAACAAATATATACACTTTACGCAATTTTTAATTAATAATTTCCTTTATATATATACAAAGGGGAATTACAAAGGGATAACAAAAAGGAGAACATTATGGCAAGAGTTTTAATATCAATGCCGGAAAGATTTTTAGACGAAATAGACAAAGTAGCAGGGAATGAAAATCGTACACGTTCAGAATTAATCAGAGAAGCATTAAGAACCTATATGTATAGAAATCAAATAAGAAATTCTCAAAAAGCTACAAAAAATGCAGAAATTTTAGACGCACTGCTTGGTTAAAAATTTTAAAAAGGGGAAAATAAAATGGAAAATACAGAATACATTATGTCATCACTTGATGAATACTTTCAAATTTTAGACAAAGAAAACAAAAAACGCTCTGAACTTGTTGCAAAATCTCTGGTAAAATATTTACAGCAAACTAAAGAAAAATCAAAATTTCAATCACTTCAAATCGCTAAATAAAAAGTCAAGGTCATAGATTATTTTGGGAAAAGGGAAAAATTTTTAGGGGAAAAATCAATTTAAAATGTAAACGGCTTACAAAATTGTAAGCCGTTTTTGTAATAAATGTAAAAAGAGCTATGAAAAATCATAGCTCTTTTAAATATTTATTGTGTTAACTGAAATTATTCAATAATTTTGTCAACAACACCGGCACCAACTGTGTGGCCGCCTTCTCTGATAGCAAATCTCATACCTTCTTCGATAGCTACAGGAGCGATAAGTTCAACTTCCATTACAACGTTGTCGCCAGGCATAACCATTTGACCGTCGAATTTGATTGAACCAGTTACGTCAGTTGTTCTGATGTAGAACTGAGGTCTGTAACCAGGGAAGAACGGTGTATGACGTCCACCTTCTTCTTTTGTCAAAACGTAAACGTTTGCAGTGAATTTAGTGTGCGGGTGAATTGTACCAGGTTTAGCAAGTACTTGACCGCGCTGAATATCAGTTTTGTCGATACCACGAAGCAATGCACCAATGTTATCACCTGCTTGACCTTGGTCAAGAGATTTTCTGAACATTTCAACACCGGTAACAGTTGTTTTCTTAGTTTCGCCTAAACCAACGATTTCAACTTCGTCACCAACTTTAACAATACCACGTTCTACACGGCCTGTAGCAACAGTACCACGACCTGTGATAGAGAATACGTCTTCAACAGGCATCAAGAACG
>CALUYN010000010.1 GCA_944325025.1 Candidatus Gastranaerophilales bacterium
AGACGGCGTCTACTCTCCCCTCCTTCTTTTTTGATTATCAATCAAAAAAGCGGAGTCCTTGCCACCAGGGCATATTTAATTTTGAAATAAAATCCTGCTTTTATGCTTAACGACAAGATTTTGAGCAAATTTATATTAGCGTAAACATATATTAATGTCAAGAAATTTGTTTTGGGACATATATTGTAGTTCTCACAAGATATTTCTGAAAAGCAGTTATAATGTCATTTGGAACTTGTTTGACAAAGCGAATCAAAATTTTTGTCATCCTGAATTTATTTCAGGATCTTAAAAATTTTGAGTGAGCCTGTCCTTACAAAGTGCGGAATCTCATCATTACAAGACCCTGCCCGCATTGGGACATTTTGCACGAAATCATAGATTTCGGCAAAAGCAGTCAAACAAGTTCAGAGCCTGCCCTGAATTTATTTCAGGGGTGACAATTTATATCCCTTTATTTTTCCTCGTATTTATTTATATATTTACATAAATCTGAAACTTTTTCTTTGAAATTGTTATTAATTCTTGTCAGCTCAGTTTTAACAAGAGTTTCATTTGACAGCTTAATTGCGCCGAATAGAGGCGGATATTTTATATTTTGTAAAAATAAGTTCTTAAAAGCTTTTATATCATTGTAATCGTTTTCATCTATTATTGAATTTAAATCAGATAGTTCAATAAAGAGTTCTCCGAGTTCTACTTTTGCCTTAAATATTTTTTTTGCAGATATAAATTTTAGAATTTTTTGCGTAAATGAAAGTATTTTTTCATAGCCTTTTTTTATTTTTATCTTTTTAGAAGTTAAAGTTCTTGTAAAGTAGTCCATTGTCTGCTTGTAGCCTGATTCTATAAGTTCATTTCTTTTTGCTTCATTCATGTTGAAATCCACAATAACAATATCACCGGTATTCAGAACAATGTAATCATATTTGTCGTTATCTCCGTAAATACTTGTAATAAACGAAGTTGACATTGCAGTCATGCAGCTGTAAACTGCATTTGCATAATCTATTCCAGAAATGTTATTTTTATCATAGTCACCTTCGAGCCGGAATTCAAGAATTCTTTCATCTCTGCTTACCAAGTTATTGGATAGCTTCCACATAGGAAGGCTTTTTTGAAGATCTCCGTCAACCAGAAGCGTGTTATTGTATTCAATTGGCTTCATAAGCCCTGGCATACAGGAAGAAATCCTTATTGCAGAAGCTATTTCATAATCAGGCGTTTCAAACCTTGAAAATTCTTTACATTCAAAATTAGAAAGATTTGTAGTTATTATAACCAGATTTTTTTCAATATCTTTAAAAGTTACAGCTCTGTTAGCACCTTTTTTATATTTTTCACCATAGAATTTTGTTTCTATAAGTTCTCTTACCCACTCCAGAAATACTTCGCCCTTGCTGATTGCAAAAAGCGGGCCTATCCCGATTGAAATATCCTTAAACAGTTCAAAATTAACCTTAATAAATATCTCTTTTAATTCTTCTGCGGTGTATCCGACAGCAAGCAGCCCTGCAATTATTGAACCAACAGAAGAACCGCCGAAGGTTTGAACCTCAAGCCCAAGTTCTTCCATGGCCTTAATTGCTCCGATATATGAAACCCCGCGTATTGCGCCTCCGCCGAATAAGCATGTATATTTTAAATTATTGTCCATATTTTAATTATACTCTTATTTAAAATTTATACCTGTAGTAAATAGTGTATTTTTATAATAATTCAAATCATCAGTCGGTTGTATAAATTTTTTATTTGCTTTTGATTTCGGGAGGAACACTCCAAATGATTTATCATGATAAACAAGCTTCCAGTCACTTTCTTTCTGCAAAACATTGTATATAGGATAATATTTTTCAATAATAATTATATCCGGCGGGAAATAAGTCAAAATTTCTTTCCAATGGGGGTAAGCAAGGCAAAATTCTTTAAGCATGGGAACCATATAATCGTAGTAAACTTCTTCATATCTTCCATCCATAAATATCTTATTGTCTGGATAAGTTTTGTAAGCTACATAGCTTCCAAGTCCGAAATTAGTAAGAATATTTCCTTTCAGATTATTTATTTTAATAAATTCAACCTCTTTTACTGGATATGTTCCTATGCCTGTTGGAACAGAAAAATCTTTTGATATAAGAGTAAAAACAGAAACAAAAAGCAGCATGCCGTATATTGCTTTGTCCTTCCACTGCGGAAATTTGTATTTTTCTATTAAGTTATAAAAATCATCATAGTCAAAACAGAGTGCTGAAATAGCAAAAAACGGCATTAGTTTTACATGGCTTATTGCAAGGTATAATGTTGAAAGGAGAATAATATATTTGACTTTATCGGCCTTATTATACCACTGCTTAATACCTTCAAGTTTTATTTTTCTGTACAAGTGAATACCTTCCGTAATAACTATGGCGAGCATAAATACTTTAAATATTAAGTGCTTGAACATGTGGAATTTTGAAAAAATACTCCACCACTCAACAATATATGTTCTCTGCATTGTATTTGCCATTAATAAAAATTTTATATATTCGTATCCCCATGGATTTATAATCAATACAGCAGAAGAAATAAGAAAAGTTATGAGATATTTTGCAAACGCTTTTTTATTAAGAAACTCGCCTAATGCGTACATTAAAAGGAGTCCTATACCCGAAACAACACCTCCGTGTATGTTGTTCCATAAAATTGTTAAAATGGGGATTAGAATTAAGAGTTTGTTATTTCCCCTTCTAACCTTTTCAAGCAGGTATAGAAAAACAGTGAATAAAAGAAAGCTAAACATATGACAGCGTACAGGATTATTTAAACTACCCATTACTGCCATAACAGTAAAGAAATAAAACAAAATATTATAAGGGTTTGCATTCGTCCTTAATTTTACAATTCGCGATGCAGTAAAAAATATTAAAAACATTAACGCTGCTTGCAGTATTATAAGACTGTACGGCCCTAAAAATTTTAAGAACAAATAAAAAATAACACCTGAACCCCACTCGTGATCCCACCAGGTGTGAACAGGAGTATATGATAAAAAGTCTGTTTTTAAAACCTGACCGCCGTCTACAACACCCATGCCTGCGATTAATCTTGCCCATAAGTCAAAATCAAAATAATTTGCAGCAGTTGAAAAGGCTAAAATAAGTAAAAAAAGTGTTAAATAAAACAATATCCCCTTTTTCATGATTATAATTTTATCATAAAAAAAGACCGTTTATATAACGGCCTTTTTTCTATTTTGTAATGTTTTTTATAATTAAGCAGCAACAGAACCTTTAATTTCTCTGATTAAATATTCAGCAACCCATTCAAAGTCTTTGTTGCATTCAGCTGCTTTTTTCAAATATTTAACGGAAGCATCGCCTATTCTAATCAATGTCATAGCAACAACACCTCTTTTAATTCCCCTTACAACCTGCAATTCATCAACTAGCTGCGGAAGAACAGATGTTCCAATATTAACAAGTTCATTTTCCAATTCATTTTTAGTTGTGTTGTCTGCATTTTCTAATTTTGAAAGAATTTCATTAACTGTTTCCATTATAATTATCTCCATTTATCTTATCTATATTCAAATTATAAACTAAAAAACATCATGACTTTGATTTCCTTACATAATCTTTATATCTTTATAAAGAGAAAACATATAAAAATAAAAAAGCAGGTGTATAACCTGCTAAGTGTGTAGTGTGTAGCTTTTTTTATTAACTGTATATTTTGAACGTTCTTTCTATATTTTTGTCAATTGCTGTTTTGATTGAATCGTATTCTGTCTGTAGTGAATTGTGTTCTGTATCAATATTTTTTAATTCAAGGTCATATCTTTTATCTTTGTTTTCAATTTTGTTCATAGCTGCATTGTATTCAGCTTCAGCGATTGCAACAGCTTTGTCATTTGTTTGTTCAGTAATATCGCTGCAGTTTGTGTAGTTCATGCTGTTCCAGTTGTCTTCTGAATCAACCTGTTCCATTGTAACTATTCCGTTTTCTAATGCAAACTGTATCCATTCATTGCTTGATGCAAGGCCATCTTGAAGTACTGCAAAACCGTTTTGCATACGTGTAAATAGATTTGAGTACCATTTGTATTTTGCTTCACCGTTTTCGTCCGGATTTTTTGTGTCAACCCATGCAATTTTCGGTTCGCCATATGTGTTCATGACGTTATTTAGAACGATAACATCAAGTAAGTCTTGCATTTCTTCTTGATCAAACTGAATCGTAACATCTGTTCCAGAAATAGAGCCTTGTTTTGCAGGGAGTCCACTAGTAATAATAGAATCTAACGACTCTTGATCCGTAGCCATTGCAAGTACTGTATTAAGGTCGATATAATATGTTTCTGAACCTTTTTTAATTATAATAGATTGGAAATCATTTTGTGCGGTTGCATTAGCTTTATCACTTGACATAGTACCAACAGAATAGTCATCTGAATCTGTACCTTCATTTAAAATACTTACTAGAAATTCCGCAGCAGCTTGCCTAAAGTTTAAATGTGCTGCAGTTTCGTTCCCATCTTTATCTTTTGTAAATTCTGGTCTAGTTGTATCCCAATAAGTATAAATTGCTATTTTAAGTTCCTCTATAATATCTTGAGCAGTAGTTTGCATTTCTTCAGCACTAATTTTTTGCTTACCTGTTGCAGTAGCATTTGCATTATCGTTGAATAGGTCTTTTACTGCGGTTGTTAATTCTAAATATCCACTAGCATCGTCCTTATCGGTTGCAACAAGGACTGTTCCTGTATCATCTTGTTTGTAGTATATTGCATTAGCTGAACCACTTACTTGCCCAATTTCAGTTTCTTTTATCGTTGTTATTGGTACTCCATTTTCATCTTCTTTGATGCTTCCATCTGCATTTTTTTGAGGTTCTTCGCTAAGAGTAAATACCGTATAAATATCAGACATAGTAGATGGATCATAACTTTTTTTTATTCGCCATTTTTCGCCAATGGTAACGGTATTATTAGTTGAATCGTATTTAATAGTCCCATCAGCTGAACTGCCTATAGTATATGAACTCAAACCGGAAGCTAAATCATTAACCTTTTTCTTAAGAGAAGTAAAATATTGAGCAGCTTCACTTGTAGTATTTTTATATTCTGCAGCTTTATCAATGAATTTTGAAAGATTCCCCAAGTGAGCCTTTAAAGGGTCAGTCGGATCGTAATTTTCAGCAGGTGTCATATTCGTCCTATCAATATCATTAATTATCGTGTTTAATGTTGTGGTGTTATCATCAAGTGTTATGGTACCTAAAAGTTCACCCATGCTTGATGCAATGGTTTCTGTAAATGTAGTATATGCAGTATCAAATTTTTCAGCATAACTTACATAGTTATTGTATACAGCTGAATATAACGCAGTATCATATCCGCTGTGTTTGACTCCGTTCTTATCTACTCCGCCGTTGAATAAGATTTCTAGCTGATCCCAAGTATAGCCGGAATCGGTATAACCTACTTCTCCTGTTGTAGTATCAGTATACATAACTGGAACATTATTAATAGTTTTACCTGTGATAGCGTCGGTTGCAGTTCCCTGATATTTTTCAAGTTCTTCAAAATATGTTGTTTTTTGTTCAAGATTGTAAAAGGACAGGAATTTCTCCCTATCACCATTTGCATTCATAAAGTTTGTTGCATCTGTTTCTGATACGAGAATTTGTCCTGATGCATTTACAAGACCGTACTGGTTGTTGTACGGGTTATAAGATGTTAATGAATTAAACGTCAACTGCTGATAGCTTGTATTGTTATCAGCGTCATAGTTTGTAAACATCATCTGAGCCTGGTTCAAAGCGTTAACATAAGCTTCACTTACCTGTGAGCTTTCTGTTGCAAGACGCATCTTGTTATTGTTGATAATCTGAGCTCTTAGCTCGTTATCAGACATACGAGATGTGATTGATAATAATCTAGCTTGTCCTGCCGCCATTCCCATAGTTGACGATTATTCCTTTCGATTTCCTTAGTAACGTTCACTATTGTCTAACGGCTTTTTTATATAAAAACTTTAATATATATAAGTAATTTTGTTACAAATCGTAATAATTTACTACCTTCCCACCCATTCCTCTTCTTGTAGTCGCGAGTGAGTTACGGTATCCCGTCATTGCGGACTTGATCCGCAATCGCATAATTGTTATAGCTGACGGAGGACAAGAAGGCAGGCTATATACGTCATTCTGAATTTATTTCAGGATCTCTTAAAAAAATCCCCCTCGCCCTTTGGGAGAGGGAGCAGTTGCGTGAATAAAGTGAACTTACAACTGCGGGTGAGGGTTTTATCGGAAGCCCAGAGGTCCAGAGGTAGGATGTCAAGCTAGTATCATTAATAAATTTTTGAACAATTTAGCCAAGCTATCTTTAAATGAAAATAGCCTGCCTTCCTGCCCTCCGGGCTTCTATTCTTCTGACTTCACCCACCCCTTTACTTCCCCTCCCCTCAAGGGAGGGGAAAAAGAAACCTCACACGAACCCTCTCCTTGTAAAGGAGAGGGGAAAATATATGCAAAATCAAGAAGCCAGATTAAAAAACTACGTTCCCCCCCCCCCATCCGGTACTTCGTACCACCTTCTCCCACAAAGGGGAGAAGGAAGAAATAGGCTCTTCACGCTTCACTTAAAACAGAATAAGTAGGGTGGGATAAGCAAAGCGTTCCCACCAGATAGCTTATCCTTTCAATTTTTTGATAGCTCTGAACAATCGCTCTAACTTCTTTTCATCCGTACCTATACCGCAGAGAAGCATTGTTGAAATTTTATTTGTTTTCTCATCTTCAATATTAAAATCTTCATAGAGCTTTTCTGACAGCTCATAACCTGTTATGCCATCTTTTTTTATTAGGATTTTTGTTATGTCATCCCCGCCAAAGTCAACATTAGAAACTGATTTTTTAAGAGTTTTAATACATTCAATAAGATTATCAAGTTTTTTTCTGCCTCTTTTGGAGTTTAAAAAATTTATATTCGCCTCAATACTTGCAAGAAGCGGATATGAAGGCGATGTAGTATTTATCATCGAAAGAGCTTTATCTGCATTCAAGCCGCAGTTTACATGTAAAAGTGCTGTAGGATTGAGCCCTCCCGCAGTCTTATGAAGCGACTGAATTGTAAAATCAGCGATTTTAACGGCACTTTCGGGAAGCTTATCGGAAAATGGATAAAGTGCGCCGTGGGCTTCGTCAACAATTAAGTAAGCATTATTTTTTTTACAAATTTCTTTTAATGCTTTTATATCAGAAACAATTCCCTCATAAGTTGGAGATGTAATAATAACAGCCTTAACCCCTTTTATATCAATAAGATCCGGTGTAGTTCTATCCGGCACTCCCCACTCTTTAATTATAGGCAGTTCATAATAAACAGGCTCACATCCCGCAAGTTTTACAGCGTTAAGATGTGAAGGATGCGCGTTATTCCATATTAATACCTTATCGCCTTTTTGAGTGCATGCCAGAACGGAAGCAATTATACCGCTTGTTGAACCGTTTGTTAGAAAGCAGGTCTGTTTTGTCCCGTAAATTTTTGCAGCATTATTCTGTGCTTTTTCTAGCGCTGACTGCGGATCATAAGCGTCAGTTTCTGATATATCATACTTATAAAACTGTTTGAATTTATGAAAAATAAAAAACTTTTGAGAATGTGACGGAGTCGTAAACAAAAGCTTTCTATTTTTTTCCCTTAATAAATTAACAAGGCTCATTAATACCTTTTTACCCTCTCCCTAACCCTCCCCCGAGGGAGGGAATAGTGGCTACGCTCATTTGTTCCGGATTTCTATACTTCTTTTTGCGCAGTACTGGATTAATGTCATTCTGTCTTTACTGTCATTGTATTCAAAACGACCGGATATTGTGTATCCGCCGTTTTCATTTTTTTCAATTCTTATTGGAACAAAGAAACATTCAACTGACTGTTCCTCAGAAAGCGGAAGGACAATAGAATATCTGCCTTCAATATTGACATTTTCATTTGTTCTGAATTTCATACCGCCTGCTGAAATATCAAGTGTAGTAATCTTATGCGAAATATTTTCCGTATTTAGTGTTAAATCATATACATACTTAATACGTGTATACTGACGTCTTTGTAAAAATCTGTGTTTTGCAGGATTAGCCACCTTAATTTTGTTGCCTTCTATTGTTTCCGGATAAGAATCAAAATAAAGTGTGCCATGCGTTGTTTGCGTATAAAACTCACAGTAATTATGACGCATTATACCTGTTGGTTCATATTCAAGCTCTACTGTAAAAAATCGAGGCTCAACATCAACAATTATTCCTTTATTTGCACATTTGAAATCTGCAGGAACTACTGTAATTTTTCTATCTTTTTCAACTAATTCTCTCATAAAATCCTCTTTCTTTAGCTTTATTCTACACTATTTTTTTTTATTTGTCGATATGTTAAGAAGGAAAAGCCCTGATCATATGAGTCAGGGCTGAAATACTGAGCAATCAGAAGAGTTGAGGATTTACATTTATATAATACTTATTTTTCAGCTTATTATCATTCAACTAAATAGCTATTGTTTGCAATAAAAAAATAGCCCCTAAGTATTAGAGGCTATCTTTTTATTATTTTTACTATGATTATTCTTTTAAGAATGATTCATAATTTCTTGCCAGAAGGTGTGTTCTTACCTGATTGATTAAATCAAGCGCAACACCGACCATGATGATTAATGATGTTGCTCCAATACCCTGCAATGTTTTGATATTTGTTATATAACTTGCAAGTGACGGAACAAGTGCAATAATACCAAGTCCCATAGCTCCTATGAATGTTGTTTTTGTCAATATTCTATCAAGAGCTTCTGCTGTCGGTCTGCCCGGTTTAATGCCAGGAATTGATGAACCGTATTTTTTCAGGTTATCAGCAATATCTTTTGGCTGCATATTCGGCATGATTGACGCATAGAAAAATGTCAATGCAACAATCAGCAAGAAATATAAAACATAGTAAGTTATACCGTCAGGACTTAAAAATTGGTTTAACTGTATAACCACATTTTTAACAGCCTCGCTTTTGAAATTAGCCTGCCCGACAAGACTTAAAATTGTTGACGGGAAGAGTAAAATTGCAATCGCAAAGATAATCGGCATTACACCGCCCGGATTAAGTTTAAACGGAATAAACGAATTCATCCCACCGTAAACTTTGTTGCCTACCTGCCTTTTTGGATTGACAATAATTACTTTTCTTACTGCTTCCTGCATAATTACAATGAATACCATTGCTGCAAAGAAGATTAAAAGTAAAGCTGCCAACCCTAGCTGCATCATCGAATTGTTCGCAACAATCTGTGCAGTTCTAGACGCGTAAATCGGAATACCTGAGAGGATACCAATAAAGATGATTAGAGAACCGCCGTTTCCTATACCTTTTTCGGTAATAAGCTCTGATATCCACATTACAAGAACCGAACCTGCCGTTAACACTACAATTGAACTTATAAAGAACATTACAGGATTAACGTTCGGCAATACAGCACCCGGCAGATGGTGCAGATATAACATAAAGATTAATGACTGGAACACAGCTAATACAACAGTAAATACTCTTGTATACTGTGACAGTTTTCTTCTGCCTGCTTCCCCCTCTTCTTTCTGAAGTTTTTCCAACGATGGAATAACAACAGAAACAAGTTGGATAATAATTGATGATGTGATGTAAGGGCCGATACCTAAGGCAAATATTGAAACCTTTCCTAAAGCACCGCCTGAAAACAAATCTAAAAATCCTATAATATTGTTTCCTTGAGCGATGTTTTGGAAAATCTGGTTATTGATACCAAATAAAGGCATCTGAACCCCGAATCTGAATGCGGCAATCATCAGGAAAGTAAACAATATTTTTTGTTTCAATCCTGATGCGTTCCACATTGATAACAAATCATCAGTTGTAGGCATTTTCATTTGTGGTGCCATTATACTAACTCAACCTTTCCGCCTGCTTTTTCAATTTTTTCTTTTGCTGATGGTGTTACATAACAAGCTTTAACAGTAACAGCACCTTTCAATTCGCCGTTACCTAAAACTCTTAAACCTACACATGAAGGATGAACTCTTCCTGCTTCTTTCAAAATTTCAAGAGAAACTTCTTTCATGCCGTACTGAGCAATTCTGCCGACGTTAATTTCAGCATATTGAAGCTGGTTAATAAGTTTAAACCCTTTCAATTTAGGCATTTGTCTGTAACCTGGCATTTGGCCGCCTTCAAAACCTCTTTTTGCAGAGCTTCCTGAACGCTGTCCTTCACCATTGTGACCGCGGCAAGATGTTTTACCTCTGCCTGATGAACGGCCTCTTCCTACTCTTTTAATTTTATGTGTTGAACCTTCTGCAGGTCTTAAATCTTCTAATGTAATTGTCATTTTTAAATTTCCTTTCTTTTACTGCGCCTCACGTAAATGACACTGTTATTGTGCCTCTGTTCGGCTTGCTCGCTTTCACTATCGCCTTAAAAAAGGCTATACGCAATTATGCAGATTTACTCAACGATTTGAACTAAATGAGGCACTTTGTTTACCATGCCTAAAATAGTTGCACTGTTGTAGTGTTCTACAATTTGATTTTGTTTTTTCAAACCTAAACCTGCAACAACTCTGCGCTGCTTTTCAGAAGCACCGATAAGGCTGCCTGTAAGTTTGATTTTGATTTGTTTTAATTCTGTTTTTGCCATTTTATTTTTCCTTATATTTTATAATACGAAGTTTGGTTAATATAATAAATAACCTGATTGGCTACGTGCGTAGCACCTAATTAAGTAATTCAGCCATTGTCAAACCGCGTTTAGCTGCAACTTCAGAGAACGGAGTTAATTTTTGAAGTGCATCCAATGTTGCATTTGCTGCGTTAAGCGGAGATTTTGAACCTAAAGATTTTGAAAGAATATTTTCAATACCTGCAAGTTCAAGAACCAAACGAACAGCACCGCCTGCAATAATACCTGTACCTTGAGAAGCCGGTTTAAGCATTACAGCACCTGCGCCTGAACGTCCTGTAATCGGGTGAGGAATAGTAGTTTTGAAAATAGGAACTGTAATAAGATTTTTTCTGCCGTCTGCAATTGCCTTTTGAATAGCAATGATAACTTCAGCAGCTTTAGCGCAGCCTACACCTACCTGTCCTTTTTTGTTACCAACGATAACAATTGCACGGAAGCTTAATTTTTTACCGCCTTTTACAACTTTTGTAACACGGCTGATTTGAACAACACGTTCAACCCATTCAGATTGAGGTTTTTCTTCTGTTGTTTCGATTTTTTGTTTTTTGCTGCCTCTAGATCTTCTTTTAGAAGGTCTTTCTTCTTCAACGGGCAATTCTTCTACTTTAATTTCTTCAACAGTTTCTTCTGCTTGAGCACTTTCAACTGTTTTTTCTTCAGTATCTTCAACTACATTGCCTGCAGCAGCTTCTACATTCATTTCATCTTTGTTTTCTAAATCCATTGATTTTTTACCTTTCATTTAACTTGTTATTCCGAACTAGTTTCAGAATATAATTTCTATTAAATTAACGAATACATCAAAATAAAGCTATTTTGTAGCTATTGATAAAATATTCGTGAGTAACTTTTCTGACAAGCTTTATTATTACAAAAAATAATATAAAAATCAAGTATAAATTTAAGGATATGTATAGAAATTTACACTGTATGTGCGCCAAATAGCATATAACCCCTAAATTTTATATGGATAGTCGTCTGGAATTTCAAAGTTGTTATACATTAAATAAGAGCTACAATATTTAGCATCTCTTTTACACGCATCAAGCGCTTTTGCCTTCGTATTGTAAAGCGGGAGATACACAGCATCAAACGAACGATTTTCATATAATTCTTGTTCACGGCCTTCAAATTGGTGAATAAAACTTGTTGCTATAAAAAACAAAAATATATCCCGCCCCAATTCGTTAGGTTTTTTATCTCCATTTACATCATAATAAAGGCTGACACAGTATCCTGAATTAATTTCCATTGTTGAGCTGTCCGGAAAATATACTTTTGTTTTAGAATTTATGTTATTTTGGGTATCATATACACCTTTTTCAACTTTTAAAGTTTTTATATAAGGTGCAAGATATTTGTTATAATAAGCATATGTTTCATTATATGATTGTCCTGGATTATTTGATGCCTGTGTAACAGAATCCCACTCATACGCTTTCATGCCCAAATCAGCTTCTGCGTGCATTATTGCTTGACTCATAGTTGAATAAAATTTTTTTAATCTTGCCGTTGTTTCCTGTTTTCTATATTTTTGCATGAGAGAAGGTATTGTCATTGATGCAACAACGCCAATAATACCTAGTGTAATTAAAACTTCTGCAAGTGTAAAAGCTGAAATAAATTTTTTCATAAAAAATAAGCGCCTTATATCGTTGATACTAATGCAATAGTAACATAAAATCTCCAAAATAGCAATATTTTTATTCTTATTATTTGATATACCTTAGTTAATGACAAAAAAAATGGATAAGGTGTTTCATAAAAAATTTGGTCAAAGAGTCCGTTTTCTAAGAAAAGAAAGAGGGATGACCCAGGAACAGCTGAGTTTTGAAATAGAGGCTGATAATTCTTATATTGCAAATATCGAAAATGCGCACAGAGATATTCCGCTGTCACGCATTCGATTAATTGCTAAGGCTCTAAATGTAGAACCTTATGAGTTATTAAAGTTTTGATTATATTTTTCTTTTTATTTTTTTGTTATTTTAAAATATTTTCTAATGTATTTATCATGCAATGTTTAAATTTTTCGCATTCTTCTTTGTTTTTGGCTTCAAACCTTAACGTAAATACCGGCTCTGTATTGCTTTGTCTGATGAGTGCAAAGCCTCCGTCAAATACTATTCTCATACCGTCAAGAGTAATAATATCTTTTATATCAGAGCCGAACAAATTTTTGTTAGCGTCTACGCACTTTTTAAATTTTTCAAGAACTTCTTTTTTTCTTTCATTCGGACATGGAAAGCGCACTTCTTCTGAAGAACACACATTATCAAAAGCTTTTAGCATATCTGAAATCTTAAAATCCGGATTATTTTTTCTATGATTTGCAATAATTTCGATAATTCTGCATCCGGCGTAGATTGCGTCATCAAAGCCATAGTAACGGTCTTTAAAGAATGTGTGCCCGCTCATTTCTCCTGCAAGGATAGCCCCGGTTTCTTTCATTTTATCTTTTATGTATCCGTGGCCTGTTTTACACATAACAGCATTTCCGCCAAGTTTGTTTATGCCGTCATATAAGACCTGTGAACATTTTACTTCGCTTACAATAGTAGGGCAGATGCCTTTTGGCTTGCATTCATCAATCAAATCTTGTGCATAGATAAAAAGCAGCTTGTCACCGGTAAGGAACTTGCCTTTTTCATCCACAACACCTATTCTGTCGCTGTCACCATCATATGCTATACCAATATCAGCATTGTTTTCTACGACAACTTCCTTTAAAGTATCAAGAGTTTTTTCTACGCTAGGATTTGGGTGGTGATTAGGGAAATTTCCGTCAGGTTCGGAAAATAGTTCTATCACTTCACACCCAAGCTCCTTGTAAAGTTCAGGACCTACAACTCCGCCTGTAGCATTTGCGCTGTCTACTACAACTTTTATTCCCAGTCCGATTTTTCCAAATTTATTTTTCATCTCGTTTATATAATCAGGGATAATATTGTATTCTTTTACTTTTCCGGCATTGCTAAACTCCGGTTCAGCTTTTAATATGTCAGTAACATCAATAGGTTTAAATATTTTAAATGTTACTTCCTTGACTTCCGCAATTTGTTTTTCAGTAAGTGTACGTTTATTAAATGTCATTTTTAGGCCGTTGTATTCTTTAGGGTTGTGGCTGGCAGTAATAATTGCAGCTGCAATTACATTTTTGCCTTCAGTGACATCTTTTGGTAACCCGACAACTTCGCTGTAGTAACCGATTGGCGTTGGTGCAAGCCCTAAGTTCACAACATTTGCCCCGGTTGAGGTTATACCTTTTTCCAAAGCTTTTTCAAGAGCCGGAGAATGCAGTCTGGCATCTCGTGTAATAGTAATCCACATATCAGCAGGCTGTTTTTCTGATTGCTTTTTCAACCATTCAACAAAACCTCGTCCGATATTATAAAATAATTCTTCAGTAATGTCCTCCCCGTAAATTCCGCGGATATCATTTTTACCGAATGCTTGTTCATATTTTTTCATATTAACTCTCCCCTGATTTATTATTGTATAATTATAACATGAAAAAATTTCTTAATTATTTCTTAAATAGTGAAAAATCAGCCGGATGGGTATTTATTTTTCCTGCATTGGTTGGAACTTTAATTTTTATTATTATACCGGTTATTTGTTCTTTTGGTTTAAGCTTTACAAAGTGGGATTTGCTTAACCCTATAGAATTTGTCGGGTTTGAAAATTACAGAATGTTGTTTCATGAACCATTATTTTATAAAATATTGTTAAATACGATAGTTTTTGCTTTATCAACATCTATTTTTGGTGTTATTATCCCGCTAATACTTGCCAGTATTTTAAACTCAAAAATAAGAGGTTCAGAGTTTTATAAAACAGCGTATTTTTTGCCGTTTATAACTCCTATGATAGTAATAGGCGTTGTTTGGGAATGGATTTTCGACCCGAATATTGGAATTTTAAATCGCATTTTGCATCTACATATAAACTGGCTTTACGATACACATTTTGCAATGCCTGCGTTAATAATTGTTTCAGTCTGGAAGCTTATAGGATATAACATGATAATATTTCTAAGTTCACTAAGTTCATTATCTCAGAGTTTGTTTGAGGCTGCTAAAATTGACGGTGCAAATCCTGTGCAGGTGTTTTTTTATGTAACAATACCTCTTTTGTCGCCTAGTATTTTCTTTGTTGTAATAATTACAGCAATAAGTTCTTTTCAGATATTTGATTTAATATATCTAATGACTCAGGGCGGGCCTTTAGACAGTACAAATGTTCTTGTGTATTCAATATACAAAAATGCCTTTGAATACTTTAACGTAGGCAAAGCATCTGCTACTGCCTACGTTTTGTTTGTTATTATTTTAGTTTTAACACTGATACAGTGGTCTTTACGTAAAAAGCTTGTATACAACGAAGATTAAACAGTTATATCAGTTGTATAGTTTTTCATAATATCGTTTGCCGTAATATTTTCTTTAACATTACCGCCTGCGAGTTTTCTGAATTTTGCACCTAGTGCGCCTAAATCCAAAATTCCATTGAAAGATGCTTCTGCAGGTGTCTGTGCTGTTGCATTATATACTGCTCTTTTACCCATTGTAAAATTTGAAAATACATGGCCGTTATTAGCACCGTGCATAATTAAAATATCGCCTTCATTAGCCTTTTTCAAATTATTTAATGCGCTGTCAAGTGCTCTAAGCTGTTTAGTATTAGCAGCATAGTCAACAACTTCTTTAAAAGCTTTGTTCGGGATAAATTTTGCAGTAAATGCGGGGTGATTACATTTTTTTGAAATTTCCATATTATTGCCTCCTTATTAATATTGTTATTTAAAGCCCATAAAAATATTTTTTGCTGAAATTTAAATTTTTGTAACAAATAACAAAAATATTTTAAAGAAAATATGCAAATTGTCCGTTAACCAATATGTAATAGGGAGTGTATATTATGTATGAAGATTTAAGAAATGAAAAAATTATAGTTGAAATAATTAATCTTGTAGACAATATTGAGCAGTTTGAAAATGATGTAGATGCTTACTGTACTTTTATGAAAGAGGTAATTTTAAATACGTCTGGTTTAAATTAGTATAGTTGATTATTGTATTCTTTTAAAAAATCCGATAAATTATATTTGTTATGAAGATAGTAATTATAGGCGGTGTAGCAGCGGGTGCAAAGGCTGCTGCAAAGTCCCGCAGAGAACTGCCGGATGCCGAAATAAATTTATATACTGATGATACGCATATATCTTATTCTGCCTGCGGTCTGCCTTATTATATTGAAGGTAATTTTGAAGATTATAGACTGCTTTTAGTACGTTCTCCTGAAGAATTTGAAGAAAAAAATATACATATTCATCTGAAACACAGGGTTGCCAAAATTATACCGGAGTCTAAGCAGATTTTAGTTCAGAACTTAGATACACAGAAGGCTTTTTTGACAGAATACGACAAATTAATAATTGCGACAGGCGCGCGTCCAATTGTACCTAAAATAAAAAATGTAAATTTGCCGGATGTCTTTACTCTGCGCAGGATTGAAGACGGGATTGCAATTAAAGAAAAAGCGCTTAAATCAAAACATGCAACAATAGTAGGAGCAGGCTACATAGGAATGGAACTTTTGGAAGCATTTGTCCGCCAAAATCTGCATGTGACTGTCTGCGAGTATTCCCCGCAGATTATGAATTTTTTTGATGAAGACATGTCAAAACTTATAGAAGAGCAGCTAAAGTCAATAAGTAAAGGCAGATTTGATTTGTATACATCAGAGCTCGTTACTGAATTTTCAGGCGATACGACAGGCGTCAACGGCGTACGAACAGGTTCAGGCCGGGAATTCCAGACAGATATGGTGGTTCTATGCGCCGGAGTTACGCCAAATGTTGAAATTGCGCAGGAGGCAGGTATTGAACTCGGCATAACTGGAGCAATCAGCGTTAATGAACGCATGGAAACAAGTATCAAAGATATTTACGCCTGCGGTGACTGTGTGGAATCAAACCTTGTTGTAAGCAACAGTAAAATCTGGGTTCCGCTCGGTTCTACAGCTAATAAGCAAGGTCGAACCGCAGCAATAAATGCCTGCGGCGGGGAGGATAAATTTAGCGGTGTTTTAGGATCTGCAGTAACAAGATGTTTAAATCTTACAATGTCAATGACAGGATTAACAGAGCGTAAAGCAGCACTTTTGGGATACAAGCCGATATCAGTAACAGTAACAAAAAATGATAAAGTTGGTTATATGCCCGATGTAAATAATATAACTTTAAAACTTGTTGCAGACTATGAAAGCGGTCAGATTTTAGGTGCTCAGGCTGTAGGCGCAGGTGATGCTGACAAAAGAATTAATGCATTGACTGCTGCGTTACTTGCTAAAATGACAGTAACTGAATTTTACAAAAATGATTTAACCTATGCACCGCCGTATTCTCCGACGATTGATCCGCTATTAAATGCTGCCCAAATCCTTGCAGGAAAAATCAAGCCAAAAGATTAGCAATATATTTTGCAGCGCCTTCTCCCATTGAAAAACAGCTCCCTTGAACTCTCAGGGCCCCTTGTGAGAGAAAATCAGCTGAAAGGCATCGTCCTGCAACAAACAGATTATCAATATCAGCTGACATAAGGCTTTCTATTGGCAATTGATAATCTTGAACTTTTTCAAGTCTGCTTTCAGCTCTTTTATTTGAATGAACATCAACAGGATAGTCAGATACTACAACAGGATGCTCAAACTTCCTGCCTGATCTTAAATCATCTATTGTATAAATATATTTCCCTTTAATTCTACGGGAAACCCTGACACCAATCATATCAGCCATATTGGAGATATAGGAATTTTCAAACCCCGGAAAATACTTGCGGCAAAATTGCAAATACCTGTATATATTCTGCCTTGCAAGCAATAGCGCCTTAGATATGCTTTTAACCTCAAGAGAGTTATTGTAATCAATTATTCTTGGGCAGTTGAATGCAACTGTATCAGGCATTCCAGGAACTGTAAATATTTGAAAATAGTTAGTATCATACCTTTTAAGTATACCTTGCTTGACCGCATCTTTAAACAGCGGCTCCAATGCCCATTTTTTATCCTTATCCCACGTATAAGCCGTAGAAAGATGTATATACCCGTCTATTTCTTCAACAACAGTAACATTTCTATCCTTATCAAAATCCTTTAACCATTCAGAAAAAGTTCTAAGATTAATTCCACCCATCATAAAGCGCAGAGTAACAGGCTGAAATTCATGATCTTTTTCCAAAAAATTACAGTTACAAATTTTTCCGACAACACAATTTCCTGTTGCATCAATTACATATCTCGCCCCGACAGATACTGATAATTTTTTTACTTCTAATTCTATCTCATCGTTATATGCCGATAATATTTCTTTGGTTATTTTAATTCTTTTTATCTTGTTATCTTCAATTTTTATTCCTAAAATATTTGTATCAAAGAAAATTTCAACTCCTGCACGCTTCATTAAGTTGTCTAATGCGATTTTTGTGATTTCCGGATTGAACCAGGCTGGATTATTTTGAAATGTAGTTTGTCCGCCGAGCCGCTTACATTCTTCAATCAAAGCATTTCTAAATTCTGTATTTATCTGATTATTTCCTGATTTCATCACAGGGATCACCAGACCTGAGGTTATTGTTCCGCCAAGATGAATATTTTTTTCTATAATTAATGTTTTTAAGCCTAGCATTCCTGCTGTATATGCTGCTGCACAGCCTGCAGTACCGCCTCCGACAACAACTACATCATATATCATTTTTCCTCCTGAATTCTTTTATATATTTAGAACTTGATATCAAATCAGAATTCTCAGTGTCATGTTTATGCCTGTTTATAATAGCCTCATTAAGGCCGTTTAAATTTTCGTCGCGATAAAATATACCTGCCTTAGTTTTCATAAGCCCTAAATCGTATTCTGAGAGTTCATATTTTATAAGAGATTTATCTTTTACAGCAACAGTACCTGTAAATTTGTTTGAGCTCTCAGAAAAAATTTTCCCGACATAAAATCCTGCGCTCAAAAATGCATTTCTTACTGCCGCAGAATTTGAATAGGTTAAAATCATGCCATTGGGCTCTAAATGCTCATATAAAAGCTTAAAAAAGTCTAATGTCCAAAGACAAGGGCACTTTGCAGGAGTAAAAGCATCCAAAAATACAAAATTATATGTGTTATTATCAATTTTTAATGCTTGCCTTGCATCATCTATATCAAGCTTTAAATTAAAATCTAGTAGTTTTAGGGGTTTTAATGCGTTTTTATAACGTAAAGAAATATACTTATAATATATATTATGTAAGAACGCAATTAAATTATGCTCGGGTATAATTTTACCTTTATTATATTTTAAAAGCCTATAAAAGGTAATTAAACGCCTGTCAAAAAATTCAGAATATTTTTTTGAAAAAAGCAGGTTTTCAGTTTCTAAATCGATGTTATTAACTAATTTGTCTAATAAAAGATATGAAACTTCTTTTTTTAAAGAGAAATTTTGTTTTGTATATTCTGAAAGCATTCTTTGAATTTTTTCTTCTTTAAAACTCAATTTATTATTTTTAAAGTTGTTTTTATCAGAAATAAAAAACGGAGATAAATTTGCTAAAATTTTATCTTTGTCTATAGCATGTACAAAAATCTTATATTTCTTGTTATCACCATATATCTTATCGATATTTTTATTATTAGTAGCTATCGCTTCGGTATATATAAATTCTAAAATATTATTTAAAAAACTTTTTGTGTTATATCCAATTCCAAAACAAATATCTAAAACTTTTATTTCTGAATTTTTTTTTAAGAATTCATGTAAATTTGCGGGGATAATAAATTTTTCATAAGCCTCTGTTAGTGCGCCATAAGTTGAATGATAAATATCATCAGCTTCAGGAGAATAGAGTCCTACAGATCCATCGTTAGTAAAATATGGGTATAATTCGTACATATTGGTATTATAGAGCAGTTATAAAATAGTTCAAATTCTTTAAATATCTTCACTATTAGCTTTTTTTCTTGTTTTTGGTATAATGTAATTGTTAAAATGAGGGAATTATGAAAATAAGTGTAAAAGTACCCGCAACAACAGCAAATTTAGGTCCAGGATTTGATTGTCTTGGGATGGCTCTGCCTATTTACAACACAATCACTATAGAAGAAACTGTTTTACCGGGTACAGGTATAGAAATTAATGTTATAAATGATGACGATAGCGCAGATGCTCTTATGCTAGAGCATATTCCTATGGATGAAAACAGTATAATATACAAGGCTGTAGAGCTTTTATACAATTCAATAGGGCAAACTCCTAGCGAGTTAAAAATTACAGTACAAGGCCAAATACCGATTGCCCGCGGTTTAGGAAGCAGTGCAGCAGTTATTGTAGGCGGTTTACTCGCTGCAAATGAACTTTTAGGACATCCTGCAGATGAAGTTGCACTGCTTTCCATTGCAACAGAAGTTGAAGGACACCCCGATAACGTAACCCCTGCAATTGTTGGCGGCTTGGTCTTAACATCGCAGGAAGATGACGGAAGAATTGTTTATACAAAACTTGACTGGCCTGATGAATGGAACATTACTGTATGTATACCGGACTATGAACTCTCGACTGAAATTTCACGCTCTGTTTTACCTAAAGAAGTTCCTATGCAGGATGCTGTTTTTAATGCTAAAAGATTAGGCATGTTTGTTCAGGCTGTTAATACTAAAGATGCAGAACTTATGAAGCTCGCGCTGCAGGATAGATTACATCAGCCGTACAGAATGAAATTAGTTCCCGGTTTAGATAAGATTACAGAAAATTTGAAACACGAAGAAAATGTTCTCGGTTGTGTTTTAAGCGGCGCAGGCCCTGCTATAATTGTAATTTCTCAAAAAAACAATTTGGATAAAATAAAATCTATAGTAAAAACTACTTGGGAAGAAATGAATGTTAAAGTTAATATGCTTACGCTCCCTGTAGCAAAAGAAGGCGCATTTATTATAAATAACGAAAATTAAGCATTAAAAAAGGCTCCCTTTGTAGGGGAGCCTCTATATTTATTAACCCTGTCCGCCTGTGTAGTCCGGAACAACATTCTTGGCGCCGTCTTGTTCTTCTTTCTTCTTGGCTTCGTATTGACCTTTTGCAAGTTCCAGTCTTGATTCAAGATTGTCTTTTTGAGTTTCAAGCTGTTCTTGAATAGCTTTTAACGGTTCTAGCTGAGCATCTCTCATCATATCAAACTGCTCAGCCATCATACTTTGCTGCATTTGCATTTGCATTTGCAATGATTGTACGCCCATTAAATAATTATTATAAGAATTAGTGTCATTTTGATTAACACATGAGCCCATACCTGCTCTAATTTGATTAAAGACATTCATGTTATACATGTTGTAAGCACGTTCTTGACGCTGCAGGCTTTCTTCCATGTCACCAATTTGTTTGGTAACACGGTTATAACGGCTTGTTACGCTTGTCAACTGCCATTGTAGCTGTCTGACAAGTCGCCCGGCCATTAATTTACCATATGCGCCTGATAGGAAACCCATGTCTTTATCCTTTGTGTTTAGTCCTCGTAAATATATAAAGTATATCTATGTTTGATAATTGCCTTTATAGGGATTATTTTTACATTTCTTTACAAAAAATTTACAATTGTAAACTTTTTGTTAATTGCATGATTTTTTAATTTTTGATAAAATCTTTTAGAGGAGAAGGTATGCTTAATAAACGTTTTTTTACAGGGAAAAATATAATTTTTATAGGACTTGTTATAATTCTTTTGCTTATGCTGCCGAAAATTATCGGTGTGCTGATGCTATTTTTCGGAGCTTATGTAATCGCCTGCGCACTTAACCCTTATGTTACAAAATTAATGAAAAAAATGAACAGGACAACTGCCTCTTCTGTCGTTTTGATGGGAAGCATTCTTGGTATAGTTGCACTGTTTATCCCGATATTTTTTGTTGCATATAAAGAAATTAAAACATTTTTAATAACGCTTCCAGAAAAAATAACGGATGTTACAAATTTTCTTATTAATACAGAATTTATGGGGCATAGAATTCCAGAGATGTTTGATCCCGGTACAATTTTAGGGAGTTCATCTTCTTTTGCAAAAGGACTCGTTAATCAGTCCTGGAGCTTTACTGTCGGTATATTTCAGCTAGTAATGGTATCCGTTGCGCTGACTATGATTGTTTACTATATTCTTGCAGATAAAGCGTATTTAAAGAAAAAATTTCTTGAATTTTTCCCTCCTGATTTGAAGGATAAAGCTGAGGAAATTTTAACAAACATTAGCAACAAAGTCGGCGGTTATGTAAGAGCTCAAATCTTATCAATGGCTGCTGTCGGCATAATGATGGCTGTTGTTCTTGTTATACTTGGAATTGAATACTCTACACTGCTTGGGTTAATCTCAGGTATTTTAGATATTATCCCGATTTTGGGGCCTACAATTGCTTTGGGAATTATAATCCTGGTTGCATACCCTGCAGGTATAGTCAAAATTATTTTGATAATAGCAGGTTTTTTACTTGTTCAGCAGATTTCAAATTATGTTGTACGGCCTGTTCTGTTCGGGAAATTAATGGAATTACATCCGCTAATGATTTTCTTAGCTTTGTTTTTGGCTGAACAGTTTTTGGGCTTTTGGGGTGTAATTCTTTCCCCTGCAATTGCAGCAACTGTTTGTGTGCTCATTGACGAATTATATATAATTCCGATGAATTTAAAGGCGAAAGATTCTGATGAACAATAAGGAAATCTTTTTATATAAAAGAAAACAAAGTAAAAGCAACGATTTTATAATGTGGATGGCATTCCCCGGCATATACTCTTTTTCAATGTCCTCACTCGGATATTTGTGGATGTTTAAAACTATCGACACGATTGACGGAGTTAACATTGAAAGAATTTGCTCTGACACGGAAAAGACTGAATTTAACGTTAAAGATGTAAATTTATTCGGATTTTCTTTTTCTTTTGATATGGATTTTTTAACTATATTTTCAATGCTTGAAAAATATAATATTCCGCTAAAATCAAAAGAAAGAACAAATGAACCTCTGATATTTGCAGGCGGCCCGGTTGTAACAGCAAATCCTGAACCTTATAAGGAGTTTTTCGACTTTTTTATAATCGGCGACGGAGAGGATGTAAATCTTACTGCAGTTGATATTTGTAAAAAAAATCGTGACCGAGAGGCTGCATTGAAGCTTCTTTCAGAAGTTGAGGGGATTTATGTTCCGAAATATCCTAAAAAAATAAAGAAACTTACAAAAAAGCTCTCAGAATGCATCTATACACCTGTAATCAGCGAGGATGCCTTTTTTAAAAATACTTTTATATTAGAAATGTCAAGAGGCTGTGCTAATCGCTGCGGCTTCTGCCTTGCTTCATACTTAAATTTACCACTTAGATGCGTTCCTTATGACGAACTTATTAAAACAATTGATTTAGGATTATCTTATACTAATAAAATTGCACTTTTGGGGGCTCAAATCAGTGCTCATCCGCATTTTCACGATGTTTGCAAATACATATATGACAAAATCAAATCCGGACAAAAAATTGAAATGAGTGTTTCTTCATTAAGAGTTGATGCAATTACACCTGATGTTGTTCAGACACTGGCTGCAGCAGGCCAGAAAAATTCCACTCTGGCAATTGAAGCAGGGAGTGAAAGATTAAGAAAAGTTATAAACAAAAATTTGACTGAGCAGCAAATTTTCAATGCTGTAAAAATTGCAAAAGAAAACGGTCTTAAAGGTTTAAAATTTTACGGGATGATAGGACTGCCGACAGAAAAATATGAGGATTTACAGGAAATTATTGAACTAGGAAGAAAAGTAAAACTTGAAAATAAAGGATTTGACATATCATTCGGATTTTCAAGTTTTGTGCCTAAACCTAACACCCCCTTCCAATGGTGTGGCCGCGAAAACACAAAATCATTGGAAGAAAAGGCAAATTTCCTAAAAAAAGAATTACACAAAATAGGCATATCATCGAATATTTCAAGTATTAAATGGGACTACTGGCAGGCTGTTTTATCAAGAGGCGGCGAAACTTTAAATGATTTTGTTCTCGAAGTGTACAAAATGGGCGGCAAGCTTGGTGCATTCAAATCAGCAGCGAAGAAATTGAATATTGACACAGATTATTTTGCGCTTGAAAATTACTCATTTGAAAAACCTCTTCCCTGGGATTTTATAGAAATAAACCCGGGAAAAGAGTTCTTAATTAAAGAAAATAAACGGCTTATACTTGATAAACAATAATATGAGGATAAACTTGTAAATAGCTTATCCTCATATCTTTTAAATTAGTTTGCTTTGTATTAGAAAAATTTAACTGGTTTAACGGTTTTTAAGGTGCATTTACTGCCAGATGCAGCACTTGAACATTCTGCATGCTCTGTTACTCCTGAACAATATGGAGTACTGCTGTTAATAAAACCGGATTTGCAAGCGCCTTCTCTAAATGAAACACTTTTTGACAGCCAATCAAGCTTTCTGCGGCCTGTATTGCTTATACGTTCATACTGTACGCTAGTCTGCAAGTACTCATTACTGCTGCCGCCAACATCTTTGCCGTCTACTGTGTTAAATGCAGGAATTACCTGTCCGCTCAGGGTTATGTAAAATGGAAATACATCTTCCCATAAAGTTGAACTTCCCTTATCGCCGTCTATGTCGATGTAAACGGTATATCCATATTCTCCTGTATCAATCTGCACCTTATTAGGAATATTTGGAGTTACAGGCGGACTTTCAGGTTCATCAGCGGGTACATCCTCGTCATCATCATTATCCTCTACAACTGGCGGAGCAGGTTCCGGCTCTGGTTCTGGTTCAGCGGGTCTTTCTACACATTGACAGCTCGCTTCATCAAAAAAAACATTTTCGCCTAAACTACTTCTAATATCACAGGCCAGTCGATCTGTATCAAAACAGCCAGGTTCCTCAGGTTCTGGAGCTGCTTCACATTTGCAGTTCGTAATATTATATACTTCATCAATAGCACAACTTGAGGGTTTTCTTTGTAGACAATATGCCGTAACATTTGGAGGATTATTGGGACTATATAATTTCAAACAGAGTATACGCAAGCCGAAACCTTTTAGCGGAGCTTAGAGTCCACCCCCCCCCCGAAGCTAACTTGTGATTTGAATTTTTTCATACGTTTTCCTTTCTTTACAACTTTATGACTATATTACACGGTTACATAGGTGTATAATCACAGTAAACAAGACTTGACCATTTTTCATAGTAGCTTATTTGAGTCGCACTGCCTGATTTTACATATATGCGGCTTAACGAGCTGTGCGGAATATTTAAGGCTAAGCATATCGCAGCTTTGATAATATCTTTATGAGTTACAATAATAATTCTATTCCCAATATTTTCTTCAATTACACGATTTAGCGTAACTTCAACTCTATTTATAAAATCTGTTATACTTTCAGCATCATCAGGTGTTGCAATTTCAGGGGAATTAATCAATTTTTCAAGCTCATCAGGATAATTTTCATACAGCTGTTCATAGGTCATGCCGTTAAAACTTCCGCATTTTCGAGGGTGCAGATCTTCTATTACCTGAAAATCCTGTTTATAAACTTTTGCAACCATTTCAGCACTCTGACGCGAGCGAACCGCCGGAGAAGAGTATATAATACTGTTTTTTATCCCGCGCCTTTTTATAAATTCACATATTTTTTCTATTTCTTGCTGCCCTGTTTCGCTTAAAGGGGGATAATTCTCGGAATCAGTAAGCCTGTCATCCTCACTATATATGGTTGCACCGTTGCATATAAAAGTTACTTTACATTTTCTATTAAAATACATAATAATTTACCTCATTTTCTTTATTATAACACTATTTTGTAGTATAATCAAGAAAAAAAGGAGTCTATTATGAGAGGAAAAGCATTTAAATTCGGGGATAACATTTCAACAGACCATATTGCACCAGGCAGGCTGTTTCATCTGCGTTCAAACCTGCCAGAGTTTGCCAAACACGTTCTAGAAGACGCAGATCCTTCATTTGCTTCGTCAATGAAAAAAGGAGATTTTGTGGTTGGAGGGTCTAATTTTGGACTGGGCTCATCAAGAGAGCATGCTCCTCAAATTATAAAAATAGCAGGAGTAGGGGCAGTTATCGCAAAATCTTTTGCAAGAATTTTTTACAGAAACGCAATAAACATCGGACTTCTTGCAATAGAAGCTGACACAGACGCTATTGATGCAGGTGATGAACTGGATTTAGATATTGAAAAAGGTATCTTAACTGACCTTACTAACGGCGCGATTATTCCAATTGAACCGCTTCCGCCTGTTATGATAAAACTTCTCAATGACGGTGGGTTAGTGGAACACATAAAGAAAAACGGTGATTTTAAACTAACATAAAATTACCATTCTCTTAAATTATCCAACGTATGGACAGCAGATGCAAAATTTCTGTCTTTCAATATTACATAAGTGTTATTGTAAGGGTTAATAATACACACAGTTTGACCGCATCTTCTGAAAAATTCTGCCATATTTGAATAATCAGAAGCAGATTTTCTCTGGTTGTTACATTCTTCAAGACTGTTACAGATTTTGCTCGGTCCTATCATACCCGCCTTGATATTTTTAAACTGAGATGAAGTAATCGCAAAATTATTATAATAGGGTCTATTGTCCTCATTGTTTAAATAGTTAGTCATTCTAAAGTGGAAATCTTCAGAAAGTCTTTGATCACTGCCAGTCGGGTCATAAAGATAAAAAACTGCTTTTTTATCCGAGTCAAATATATTAACCCAGGTATTAGATTCGTATACCCCTCGCAAAACAGTTTCAGGAATTGTGCGCGGTCTGTAATTTTTGTATGAAGCAGACTTTTGCGATGTAGAATTATTAGAACTCAATATGCGCTCTCTAGCGCCACCGCCCTGAACTTTTTTAGAAAGATTATGTTCCATCTTTTGATAAGAAGTTTTAAAATCCTGCGGTGTAAAACCTTTTAAAATTCCTGTGTAGTAACCAATTCCAACTAAGACAGCAGCACAAAGTACAAAACTTCCCGCTTCTTTTAACTTATCCTTCATTTTATTATCCATTAAAAAGCTCCTCTGTTCAAATACAATTATATAGCATTATTAAGTTATTTGCAATATTTATTGACAACACACTTTGGCTGTAGTTAAATAAAATTACGCACTTGCCGAATTTTTGCGTTTAAAAATTTGTACTTAGTGCGGGTAAAGCAGGAACGTAGGAATGAATTTTCGTTCGGCAGTTCCGGTTAAAATCAGAATGCGTAAGGGTTTTAGATTTTAATCTTTACCGGTGTAGAAAAAGAAAAAGGAGAAATTAAATGCCTACAATTAATCAGCTTGTTCGCAGAGAACGTAAAAAGCTAACTGACAAAACAAAATCTCCTGCTTTGATGGATTGTCCTCAAAGACGCGGAGTATGTACAAGGGTTTACACAACTACCCCTAAAAAACCTAATTCAGCTTTAAGAAAAGTTGCAAGGGTCAGATTAACAAACGGATTTGAAGTTACTTCATATATTCCGGGTATCGGCCATAACCTTCAGGAACACAGTGTTGTTCTTATTAGAGGCGGCAGGGTTAAAGACCTTCCTGGTGTAAGATACCACATTGTAAGAGGCACTTTAGATACTGCAGGCGTTGCAAACCGTGCTCAGAGCAGATCTAAATACGGTGCTAAGAAAAATGCTAAAGGAGGGAAGAAATAATGTCAAGACGTTCTAAACCGGCTAAAAGAATACCTTTAGCAGATCCTGTATACAACAGCGTAGATATTTCTAAATTTATTAACAGAATTATGCGCCGCGGTAAAAAATCTCTCGCTGAAAAAATCTTCTATGCAACTTTATTGAAAATAGAAGAAAGAACCGGCGAAAAACCG
The DNA here is from genome assembly GCA_944325025.1 of Candidatus Gastranaerophilales bacterium. Taxonomy (GTDB): domain Bacteria; phylum Cyanobacteriota; class Vampirovibrionia; order Gastranaerophilales; family Gastranaerophilaceae; genus Stercorousia. Next base: position 27,641 of record CALUYN010000010.1, read on the forward strand.
CTTGAAATTTTCCAAAAAGCAATGTCGAATGCTACACCGCTTTTGGAAGTAAAAGCCAGACGTATCGGCGGTTCAACTTATCAGGTGCCTATTGAAGTTAAAGCAGACAGAGGTTTTGCTCTTGCTTCTTCATGGTTAATTGAAGCTGCTAAAAAACGCGGCGGCAAATCATTCATAGATAAGTTAACTAACGAATTGATTGATGCTTCAAACGGTTCAGGTTCTGCTTGCAAAAAACGTGAAGACACCCACAAAATGGCTGAAGCAAACAAAGCTTTTGCTCATTACAGATATTAATATTGCAAGCATTGCGTGTATAAATATAAAAAAAGAGGAACTAATATTAGTTCCTCTTTTTATTTAAATATTTTCAAATCTTCTTCAGGCGTTGTAATTGGATAAATATCGTAAATCTTATTGAAGGCTGATAGTACAGAAGGATTAATAACAGTTGGAGGACAGTCAGATAAAAATATATTTTTTGCACCTTCGTTTTTAAGATTAATAATGTTTGAAAAAGAGTTTACATCGCATTTTGTCAGAAAAAATGCAAGTTTGTCTGAATTAACAGGTATTTTTTCAAAAACTTTTTGAAGTACTCCGTAAATTTGCGGATAATCATTACATAAATTAATTGTAAAAACGTTATCTTTGTTTGGATTATATGAAAAACTTATTGCAAAAGTGTTTTCAGGCATTATTGAAAAAAACTTTTTGAAATAATCATTTTTTTGCATATTCAAGTTTGTATGTCCTACTATAAATAAATAATCAAAATTTTTAGCAATTAAATTATCAATAAAATCATTAAATTGACTTTCGTCAAAACCTATATTTATTGGGGATTTTTGACGTCCCTTTGCAAAACCTTTTGCCTGCATTGCAGAGTCAACAAGAGGTGAAAAATCATTCCCGATAATTTGTGAAACTCCTTTTGGAGCAATATCATCAGTTGTGAATAATCTTCCTCTGTATAAATATTCAATATTTTGAGTTTCATTTTTGGTTAATAAAATAGCACCCGGAAAGGTTGCAAAATCAAGAATTGAATTTAATGTGCCGGAGCCAAAGTGACCTTTTAAATTGTGAAAATTTTGAAAATATGGAAAAGCATGTGCGATTAAAAGATTTCCGTTTGTGTATATGTCAATATCAGTATCTTTTGTAAATTCAAGAATATTCTTTAAATCATTTAGATTTGAACCCGATACAAGGATAGCTTTATTAGGAATAGTAGATGCAGAAACATCCGTTTTTATAACTTTTCCAAACGAATTCTCTTGTGAGCGTTTTAATAGCTTTAAAAGTTCAATATCAATTTTTGAAAGGATTTCCGTATATTTTTTTATTGCATCAAAGTCGATTTTAGATGAATTAAAGATATTTAACCCTTCCAAAACATTGTCAGATGCATACTCGCATTCACAGCCGAACTCATAGAGCGAAACTATATTTTGACAGACACTTTTCATCACTGCTGTCAAAATTTCGGCTGTATATTTTTTATCTGTATTCAATTTTTTATATTTAGCAAGAAATTCCTTATCGCCTTTTTTAAGAATAACAGATAACGTTGTTGCTTGAGAAAATTTAAGCAAATTTTTTAAATCATGGCACTGCTCTTCACGTTCCTTGCACAATTTTAAATAATCTTTTCTTAATTCTACAAGATTTTCATACATACTAGAAAATATATTTAAAATCTGGTATTCAGATAGGTCTTTTACAGCATCAAACATGGCTATCTGTGCGATTAAAGCATATGTAATATCTTTTTTTTCTGAGTTGAATTCTTTTAATTTCAAAAGATAATACGAAATTTGCCTCAAAAGAATAAGCATAACCTCTTGCATAGAAGATACTGCAGGAGAAACAGAACATGCCCCGCGTGAAACACAATCATTGTATTCAAAGCTGTTTGATGAATTATAAAACATACATTACACCCTGCTTTCTGCGTATTTTATTATATCATCAGATTCATACATCCCTTTGCTGCTATCACTATCAAATAGGAAAGGCACTTGTTCATATCCGCCTAATTTCAAAAGATTTTCACGGTTTTCTCTGTCCGCAATATTTTTTTTATTATATGTTATTCCGTTTTCATCAAAATAACTCATTACTTTGCGGCAGTAAGGGCAAGTTTCTAAAATATATAAATCAAACATGAATTTTTCTCCTTTTGAAAATATTATAAAAGCTTTGTAACAAATATAAATCGCCGCAGTAGCCGATAAACTGATTATACAATTGCATAAGAATATTTTTTATATTAAACTAGGCAGTATGAAAAATATATTATTCGTATTCGGCACAAGACCGGAAGTTATAAAACTTGCACCGGTGATAATAGAGCTTAAAAAATATCCTGATAAATATAATGTTATTATTTGTAACACCGAACAGCAAAAAGAACTATCCAATCAGACTCTGGAATATTTTGGGTTAAAAGCAGATTTAAATCTTGATTGTATGCGTCCAAATCAGTCGCTTTTGGAGGTGCAGACAAGAATTTTAACAGCGTTGGATAAAGTATTTGATACACACAAAATAGATGCTACTGTTGTGCAGGGTGACACTATGACAGTTTTATGCGGTGCACTGGCAAGTTTTTACAGAAAAATTCCAGTTTATCACGTTGAAGCGGGATTACGCTCTTACGATATATATGAACCTTTTCCGGAAGAAGTTATGCGCCAGATGACAACAAGGGTTGCAGAGTTAAACTTCGCCCCCACAGAAAAGAACCGTCAGGCGCTTTTAAAAGAAAATATCAAAGACGATAAAATTTTTGTTGTAGGAAATACCGTTATAGATGCTCTTTTCTGTCTTTCAGAAGATACATTGAATAACGCTAAAAAATATTTCAATGAGTTAGGAATACAAGTTGATGACAAACTTGTACTCATAACCGCTCACAGACGCGAAAACCACGGCGAAAGAATAGACAGAATTCTTGATGCCGTTGAATTTTTGGTTCAGAAATATAACAATCATACGTTTATAATTCCTGTTCATCCAAACCCTAATGTAAAAGACAAAATTCACAGCAGACTTGAAAAATACGGGAATGTAAAACTATTACAACCGCTTGATTATCCGTATCTTGTCTATTTAATGAAAAATGCAAAATTAATACTTACTGATTCAGGCGGCATACAGGAAGAAGCTCCGTCTTTCGGGTGCCCGACACTTGTAATGCGTTATGAAACTGAACGGCAGGAAGGAATAGATGCCGGTGTTTCAATACTGGTAGGCGCTGATTATGACAAAATAATTTCTTCAAGTGAGGCAATTCTTGCTAAATCCAAAGAAGAAACCCGCCTGAAAGCGCAAAACCCTTATGGTGACGGAACTTCTGCTAAAAAAATTGTTGAAATTATGAACAGACAATTAGCATTATAATTTAGTAAGAGTATTGCTATAATGTCTTAAAGTTTCACCTTTTAAAACATGCTTTTTGTAACTTTTTAATTTATAATTTATATTTGGCATGGAAGCAACTTCTTTTTGAAAATTTTTATATAAAGCCATTTCGCGTTCTTTTATCAATTCTTCACGGCTTTTTTCTGCAGGCTGCTTTCTTGCAGTGCGCATAACAGTTAGCAAAATAAGAATAGAAATAGCGCTCCATAAGACTTTTTCTTCATTAGTTCTATTAACAACAGTTATTGGGGATGAATTCGGGGTTTCCAGAACTACATTTGCTTTAGAAATTCCCTTTGCATCTAAATATATTTTTATATCATTATTGCCTACACTTTGAACTGCAACACCGTTTATATTAGATGTATTTTTATAAAGAGTATTTATATCCGGAGATTGCTCTATACCTTTCATATAAAGAACAATTTTATCAGGAGAGTCAATTTCTTTTCTAACTTTAGTAAGTTTATCCGCCCTTAAAATAACTGACATTTGCCCGTCATTATTATCAATTACAACAGAATTAAGAAAATTTTCTGCAGCACAGGCAGACAAACCCATAAAAATAGCAAATATAAGAATAATTTTTTTCAACATATCCTTTTAATCCTCTACATTTATACATTACTTGATTTTATGTAAATGCACATCAATCAGCAGTTTTAAGTAAATAAATCATTAGGTTGATATATTTGTTAAGTATTGTAACAAAGAAAAGCCATGCTGAAATAAGGGAAAAAAATTTTTGTTTATATAAATGTAAGACACGAGAACGAGGAGTTTGAAGAATGAACGGTATATTAGCTAAAACTTCAGAAGACAGAACAAATAATATAAGAAGCAGTAAACCTGCAGAATCAGTTGAAACAGCAGGTTCTTTAGCTATGAATCAATTTCACAGTCTATTTGAAACAAATTCTTATGATGAATTTTCAACTAGCAATCCTTTTGCAGTTGACTATTCACAGTACTCTGATGCAGGCGAAACTGTTGCATATTCTGGATTTTTAAGCAGTTTTTCAAATGCCGTATCAACTCTGTCAACATCAAGTTTTTCTTCAGGCGGAACTTCAACTGCCGGCTCTTGCGGAGGTTTTTCAGGCGGAGCATCTGCAGGCGGTTCCTGTGGCGGCGGTGGATTTTCATCAGTCTGCTAGGTTATAAAAAGGTAATAAAGAAAAAGAAATACTATAAACGGCGGTACACAAAACCGCCTTTTTTATTTATTAATATAATATGAACAAAAAGTATTATACTTATATGCTCTTAACAGAACGCGGAACATATTATTGCGGTTATACTGATGATTTAGAAAAACGATTTAAGCAGCACTGCGAAGGCAAAGGCGCAAAATATACACGGGCAAATAAACCTGTAAAAATCGTCTATACAAAAGAGTTTGACACCAAGTCAGATGCAATGAAAGAAGAATTTCGTATTAAACATATGCCGAGAAAAGACAAAATTAATCTTATAAACAACTAATTGGAGGGATTTGTATTATTGTTGCTGCTAGCAGCTTCAGGAGTTGTATTATTTGAGTTTGAAGTACTTGAAGAATTTTGAGTTTTTTGTGCTTCTTTAGCTTTTTCTTTTTCAAGACGTTTAAGTTCTTTTTGTTTAAGTTTTTCTAGCTTTTGCTGTTCTTTTAGTTCCTGCTTTTCTTTTATTTCATTATATTTGATAAGAACTTCATTGCCGGAAGTTGAACCTTGAATGCGTTTGCGAAGCTTGTAGTCTTTTTGCTGCTCTTTAAATTCTTTATCCATTTCTTTAATTTTAGCTTTATAAGAAGCTTCCAAATCTTTTACATATTTTTTATCTTCTTGTTTTTTCTTTTTCGCATTTGCTTCTTCGATACGTTTGAGCTGTTCCTGTTCGCGCTCTGTAACAGACGGTGCTACAACGCCCTGTTTAACAAGTTTGTACCCGTTCATACTTATGTTTATTGTTTCCGGCTTAAAAGTTATAAGACGCGACTGTTCACCTTTATAGCTGACAGTCCATGTGCCCAAATTTACCGGAGTATCACCTGTATAAGCATAAGCGTTTACCACAACCCAATCAGGATTATCTGCGGCAAATCCTAAAGGATAAACATCCCAACGTTTATCTTCAAGGTTTAAACCTTTATTTTCTTCCCAATAATAAGCAATAGCATCTCTCACTTCTACAAGGCTGTATGAAACATTTGTCGTAAAATCATAAACAACCGGAGTTGTTTTCCAGATGCCGTCTTTTGTGTTACCTATTTTTTCTTTCACTAAAAGTTTTGTCCCATCCGAAGAAAAATCAACAGGAGTGAGTGTTCTAAAAGTAAAATAGTTATCAATATTTTTGTCTGTTGACAAAATCGGCTCTGCAAGCCTGTGTATAACGTTAGCAGTAAGAATTTTATGTAAATTTGATTTTGCTTCTTCAAGGTTGATTACAAACAAATCACAGGCAGTAGAAGCACTGTCAGGATAATAATAAACTGACGGGTAAACAAGTTTTGAAAAATCAGGAGAAACAATGCCTTGAGCATTCAGCTGTCTTTTTTCGTAAAAAGTTTTGTTTAAAGATATTTCAGCTACACCTGGAGGATTATTGTATTTTACAATTCTATATTCAGGCTGCGGGACATAAATCATATCAGCAGGTGTTGGAATTTTGGGAACTTCTACTTCTTCTGTCATTCTATCTTTTGGAGCAGAAAGCTGTTCATATTCTTCTACCGTCATAAAACCGGAAGGATGTCTGTTTAATTTAGTACGTTCAAATTTTTCTTTTTCTGCTTTTTTATTTACATTATGAATGTACTTTGCCTCTTTTTGATTTAGGTCATCAAAATTCGGCATTGGGATTTCATCTCCCCACTGAATATAAGCACAAAAAGCAGCAGCTATAGCGAGCAGTGCATAAATCATACTAAACTAAACCCTCTTTCATAGCCATAGAAATAGCTTTTGAACGCGAATTAACATAAAGTTTCTGCAAAATACTATGAACATGCGTTTTTGTAGTAGAAATAGTAATAACAAGCTTTTCTGCGATTTGAGGATTTGTAAGACCGTCAACAATTAATGCTAAAACCTCCATTTCGCGCTCAGTAAGCCCGTATAAATTTTTACCGAGTTTATAATTAATTTCTCCGCGTTTTTCTGTGTATTCACTGCCGCGTCTTATATTTGTCAACACAACTTTGGCAATTGCAGGATCAAGCCATCCTGCACCTTCAGAAACAGCCTTTACAGCAGCAACCGTCTGCTCAGCAGATGCACCTTTTGTTATATAGCCATCGGCTCCTGCCTGGAATGAATCAAAAATATCGTCATCACCTTCGCGGGAAGTATACATCAAAACTCTAATATCAGGATTTACAGCTTTTATCCTTTTTGTGGCTTCTATACCATCAATTGTAGGGAGGCCGATATCCATAACAACGACATCCGGCTTGAGTTCAACTGCTTTTTCAACACCTTCAAGACCGTCTGCACACATGTCTGAAATCATAATGTCAGGGTTGTTACTTAGTATTACAGAAAGTCCCATACGTGCCATGTCATGGTCTTCAATAATTAAAACTTTCACATTCTTAGCCATTAGATACCTGTCTTTCTTTAATTTTAGCATCTGTAACAACATTTGTTAAAAGGAAAGAAAATTCACTACCTTTGTTCATTTTACTATCCACCCAAATTTTACCGTTATGAGCTTCAATAATCTGCCTTGACAAATACAAGCCTAACCCTGTACCGGTAGAGCGCTTTCTTGTAGTACCTTGCGAAAAGCGTTTAAATAAATTCGGAATATCAGATGTTGGAATACCGTTTCCGTTATCACTTACTGAAAAAATGAAGTCATTATTCTGAGCTTTTGCAAGGATTTTTATTTCTCCGTCTTTATTTGTATAATTAACCGCGTTTCCGCACAAATTTGTTATAACACGTTTTATTTCAGCCCTGTCTGCATAAATATGAAGATCGTCTGGAAGTTCAAAAGTTACACTGAATTTCAAATTCTTTTTATCAGCCAACGGTTTTAATTCTGCATAACACTGCTCAACAAGATCTTTTACAGGGAAAGCTGTTTTACATAAAGTCAACTTTCCGCTTTCAAACCTGTAAACTTCCAAAAGTGCATTTACAAGCCCAAGCAAGTCCTCATTGCTTTGAAGCATAGTAGAAAGAAGCACCTTTTGCTTTTCTTCAAGATTACCTATTGCACCTTCAAGGAAAAATCTTAAAGTTTGAATTGCTGCAAGAAGCGGCGTTCTCATATCATGCGTCAGCGTTGCGATAAAGTCATCTCTTAATCTTTCGGTTTCTTTTTGGACACTAACGTCACGTATTACACCTACAAATTTATCAAAATTATTTTCGCTATCGTTTGAAATAGCCGCAAAACTAATCTCCACAGGAGTATGCTCGCCGCTTAGCGAATTTATAATATAATAATCTCGTAAAAAAACTTCCGATCTATCGCTGCCGAGTCCGAAAATCTCTCCTGTTTTATTATCTTTAGCGCTATTTAATTCTTTTACGTTTGAATAAGCAATTTCTTGAAATTTTTTCTTGCATAAAGTCTTTTCAGACAACCCGACAAGATTTTCACAGGCAGGATTAACTTGCATTATACGACCTTCGCCGTCAACAATTATAATTCCATCAGCGCAGTAATTGATTATTCCTGAAAGTTTTTTATTCGCTTCTATTAAATCAGCAGTACGCTCAGCAACAATTTTTTCAAGATTTTGAGAATAATCTTCGAGCTTCAATTTTGCATCTTCAAGCTCATCAATTTTGTTTCTGAGGTTTTCAAGCAAATGGCTTCTTTCAATGCCGTTTCGGATATTCATCATCAAATCATCATTATCCCACGGCTTTTCTATGTATTTGTAAAGACCTATTTCATTTATAGCCTTAATTGCATTTTCTTTATCTGCATATCCTGTAAGCAAAATCATGCTTACTTCCGGATAAAGCTTTTTCGCTTCAGTTAAAAATTCCAACCCGTTCATTTCAGGCATTATAAAGTCTGAAATAATCAAATCAGGAGCGTTAGTTTTTAAAAATTCAACGGCTTCATGCGGGGAATTAAATAAATGTATATCAGAATATCCCTCAACCTTAAATAGAGCTTTAAAAGCTGAGGTAACTATTTTTTCATCATCGACTACTACTATTTTACCTTTATTCATACCTATATGATAAGCTATTTTTTAATTTCAGACAAATTCATTACAAAATTGAAATAATTCAAAAAGGCGGGAAATAAAATTCCCGCCTTAATTTACTTATAAGAATGAGCTTTATATTCGCGTTTTGCCAGATCCTGATCAAGATGATATAATGAAGCTTTTTCATCACCGAACATCTTTAACTTGGTAATTACATCTCTGGCATTAGCTTCTTCTTCTACCTGCTCAGATATGTACCAGTTTATAAAATGCCGGGTTGCAAGGTCGCATTCATCTTCACTCAATGAAGCAACGCAATTTATGCTGTCTGTTACAAATTTTTCATGTTCGAGAATTTTTTCAAACACCTGAAGCGGATTTTGAAAATCTCTTTGAGGAGCATCAATTTGCTCTAATTTAACTGTACCGTCACGCTCGATAATATAATCAAACAGTATCATTCCGTGATCCATTTCTTCTCTCGCCTGAACCTTTGTCCAATTAGCAAACCCAAATAATCCAATTTCATCAAAGAATGCAGACATAGCAAGATAAAGATAAGCTGAATAAAATTCTTTGTTAATTTGTGAATTTAATATGTTTTCTACCTTTTCGTTAATCACTTTCGCCCTCCCATAGACCGTGTAAGTTGCAAAATTCCCGTGCAAGAGTTTTACCTAATTTATTTTCCAAAATCATTTTTGCCTCCTGACCGGGATGTAAATACTGAAGTTGAACATGGTTTTTGTCTTCAGAAACAGTTTCAATAAACATTATGTAATGTTCGTCTGTCATAGGATGTAAAACTTCGCCGACTCTAACTTCATCGCCGTTGTTTTCATTTTTTATAAAAACAGGAATATGTTTTTCAAAAATAGCTTCTTCCCTGTTTTGCCCGTTAACCTTTTGCATAGGCTGACCGCAGCAGACAAGCTCGCCGCCGCCGACTAGTATAACTTCAACAAGATTCCCGCAGATTTCACACCTGTATAAATCAAGTTTTTCCATTATTTCTCCTTTCAAATTATTATTAACCTGTTTGGAGTAATTTTTACATTCACCAAATGTCTATAAAATAAAAATGGAAATATTAAATTTTTATGCTAAAATAAAATTAACCGTGCTCCACGGGGAATTGCAATCCCTTGACCCGAAGCTTATGCGGGGTGCAGAGCCTGTTGTGAGGGTATAACGGTTAATTTTGATAAATTTGATATTGTTGACGTTTAAATCTATGGCGGCGTAATCTGCCGAACCGTGTCAGGATGGAAACATAGCAGCACTAAGGCAATCATTGCGGGTGTTGTATTTTTAAAAAGAGATATCAAGTTTAAAGATTTTTTCCGTTATATTCGATAGACAGTGGCACGGTTTTTTACAAAAAAAAGCCTCCTTTGAAAGGAGGTAAATTTTTGTTTTAGGAAAGTAGGAATAGGAATTTTAAATCTCTCTCTTATTTAAATACTCTCTCTTAATATCCTCGTGTTTATTTAATGTATATATATAAAGTATATAAATATTATACAATTTCAAAGATTACCCAATTCGTTACAAAAATTAATACTTGATTTTATATTTTACCCGTATTATAATTTAATTTGGTAGGAGACATAGTAGGAGTTAGGAATGTTAGTTTCTTCAATTGCCCGTCTAAATGTACATAATACTCTGAATAATTCAGCATCTTTACAAAATAATGGGGTATCTAATTCTGCACACACTTTTGGCGGCGAACATGATTTAAGCATGTTAAACAAAATGGATAATAAATTAAGCCTTGATTTGCTGACTAACAAATTATTATATAAAGTTAACTATTTGCAGGAAAAATTTGTTGGTCGTCAGGCAAATGAAAAAAAATCTCTTAATGTTTTAGCATAAACTTTTATCAGGTTTCTTTAAACAATTCTTTTACCAGAATTGAACACAGTGCAGGTATTGCTGCAACAAAAATTAATACGTTTGTTATTCCAAAATTTTCTGCAACAAAGCCTAAAAGTGACATGGCAACAGCCACTATTCCCCATGAAAAGCCGTTAATAAACCCTGATATTATACTTTTATACTCAGGCAAAACATTCTGAGCCATTACCATAGTAACCGGAGTTGCCATCATTGTTATAAAACCTGTGATAACAAAAATAACAAGCGATATTGTTGGATGAGCTGAATAAGTAAGCACAAATAAAATCATTAACGGCAATGTTGAAATCATAGATATATAAAATACATTTGCAGCTCCAATACGCCTTTCAACAGAATTACTGAGCAGAGAGCCAATACCGCCTGCAAAAATAAACAAGAATAAAGCCATACCGATATAAAACGGCTCATACCCCATATTTTTCCACAAAAAAGGAAGAAGTATAAAACAGGCAGACATAATCATTGTCTTTAGCATGGCAATTACATTTAATATATTCAGTTTTCTGTTTGTTAAAATTCGTTTAAAAGCTGTTTTAAAATTTATTTTTGAAAGAACAGGTTCTGACAGTGACAATTTTGGAACAAATTTGAACATTAGCAAAGCCCACATAACTCCAAGGCATGTCATTAAAGGCATTTTATGCATTCCTAAAAACTGTGTAATTCCGGATGAAATAATAGGCCCGCAGGAATATCCGAGAGTCCCCATAGCCACAAAAACAGCCATAGATTTGCCGGGATTAAGCTTGTTTGCAAATCTTGAAGCAAAACCGAGCGCCTGCGGGTGAAAAAGACTTGAACCTATACTTCCGATTATAATAAATATAACAAGTATAAACGGATTATCAGATAGCGCTGATAAAGGTATAAAAATTGATGAAAGAATTAATCCCCAGAATATAAACGACCGTTTAACTATATTGTCAGCAAAATACCCGAACAACGGCTGCAAAAGTGATGAAAATATATGCGAAACAGTCAAGATAATAGTTGCAATTGCCATTGAAAGGCCTATTTTTGCAGCAATAAAGGGCATAATCGGATTTAAAACACCTGTGTAGATATCATTTATAAAATGTCCGCCGCTTAGCCAGACAAGCGCTTTTTTATCAGAGGGTAAATTTTTGTTCATAACAAAAAAATTAAACGCTAAATAAAGACAAAAATCAACCTGCTTTTCTACGCGAAAGAAAAACAGCTGCGGCAGATGCTAAAATAATTATAATTAATGAAATAATCTGCGCGACAGGAAAACCTGCAATATTTAAAACACTGTCAATTCTGCAATGTTCGACAAAAATGCGCGCAACAGAATACAAAATTAAATACAAACAAGCTAAAGTCCCCGGTTTTTGAGAGAATTTTTTAAACAAAATAATCAAAATTATAAATATAACTAAATCAAGTATACTTTCATACAAAAAAGCAGGGTGAAAATATTCATAATTCATATATTCTAAAGGTCTGTGAGCTTGTGGAATAAAGAGTTTCCAAGGGAGATCTGTCGGGTATCCGAAAGCTTCCGAATTAAAAAAGTTCCCCCATCTGCCTATACTCTGCGCCAGCGCAGTTCCGCACAAAAATACATCCAATAGTTTCAAAAAAGACATTTTATATTTTTTCCCGAAAAAGTATAAAGCGATTATTCCGGCAATAATCATGCCATGAATTGAGAGCCCGCCTTGTCTTATATAAAAAATTTCTGCGGGGTTTAAGGAATAATAAGAAAAATTTACAAGGCAATAATATAGTCTTGCACCTGCTATGCCAATCAATATAATAAACGGCGAAAAATCTATTATATTTGGAGCCTTTTCGCTTTCATAAAATTTTTTATAAAGAAAATATGCAGCATATACACCAACTAAAATTGAAAAAGCTAGAATAATTCCGTAAAAATATACAGGAAAATCAAAAATTCTAAATGCGACTTCGCCGGGAGATTGAAACATAAATTACTCAGCTTTATGTGTATACTCTGCAATCAACATTTGCAGTTCTTTAATTTTATTTTCAATATACGTTCTGTTATCAATAGTACCAACTTTATCAAGGTACAAGCCATAATCTGATATTGCATCATTCAATAAATTAGTTAACATTTTTTTGTCATTTTCTGAAAGAGTCTTTTCCGAATTTTCAGAAATAGTTTCATCCTGAGAATTTATTTGTTCAACTTTTTCAATAGTGCCGTCATCATTGACTTTCACATAACCTGATATTATGTCTTTAGCTAAATTTTCTTCACATACTGCAAGAGAATAATATGTATCAGCGAAATCAGGATTTAACTTTATAGCAGTATTATAAGTTGCTATTGCATTTGCATAATCTTCTGCTTTAGTGTAAGCAACAGCAAGATTATATTGAGTTTCAAAAACGCTTCCGTCTAAATCAACACTGGATTTTAAGCGTTCAATTGCAGATACATAATCGCCTTTATCCATAAATTCTTTTGCTTTATTATTCAATTCCTGCACCGCAAAATTGTTAATACATGCAGTTGATATTACAGAAATAAACAAGATACTAGCTAGTAAAAAAGCTTTTTTCATGCTATAATAATCCTCATAAAACCATCCGTATTTTTTGATTATAAAATAAGCATTCATATTTGGCAAATTTTATGACAAAAAGTTACAAACGGATAAAACGAGGTGAATATGTCAGAAGATAAAGTTATAAAATTAGGAGCAAAAAGAGAAAAACATTCAGAAAAAGCAGAGCATGAACACAATCATGACGATTTAGTTTATTGCAGCTTCTGCCACAGGCCAAATACACAGGTATTAAAGATGGTGCAAGGACCGGGAGTAAATATCTGTTCCGAATGCGCAATGATTGCCGTTCAATATCTTATACTCAATGACAGAATGCCTTCTGCAGAAGCTCAGCAAATTCTTGATGCGTTTTGGGGGAAAGCCAGATAATGGTTGAAAATTTTGAACTTAATCCTTTTGAAATTAAGGCTGAAATCTCAAATATACTGACAAAACTTGCTGATGTGAAAGACTTTGAGAGTTACGAAATTCATTACAGAACACTCGATTCGCAAAGCGATAAAAGTATTATTGTTAAGCTCTTATTTAAAGAAATTAACACGGAACAAAAAAATCCTGATTTAATCAAATTTCTTCTTGCCCGCTATTGTCCAAAACAAGAACTTGTTGAACGTTTATGGAATATAATAAAAAATAATATGTCATCCAACAATGCAAAAATATTCGCGCTTGATCTTCTGAGGGACATTGATACAAACTGGTCTTATGATGAGTGCGATCAGTATCTTGAAAATCCAAATGAATTAGTTAATTCTGATACTAAAAAAATTTTGGATAACGCAATTATTAACCCCGAAGTTCAGATTGATTTTCTGGATTTTTTAAACTCATTGCCTGATAATGACAAGATAGTACTTTTAAACTCGCTTGCTGATGACTATTCAAATGACGAGCTTGCTAACATGCTTGTACCGGTATTTTTATCTGCACCGAACAGCGAAATAGGCAAAAAAGCCCTTGAAATTCTTGGCAGTTCAAAATCTCAACTTGCATACCACGCACTCAGCAATGCATTAGAATTTGCATCGGACAGCCTTAAACCCGCTATAAAAAAGAATTTATCAATATTAAAACTATCAGGAATAAGAGAAGATAACTCCCATGAATTTTATAAAAATTTGCTAAAGGATTCTAGTCCTTATAAATTTTGCATCACTTATCCTGACGGGCATGGAAATCAGGCAGTCATAATTTCCAGAATAAAGAAAAGCGGAAAAATTCAGTTTGTTGCAATTGTAATTGATGATTATAAAGGCATACGCGACTGTTTCGGATTTAATGAGATTTCAAAATTTGAATGCAACGCAATTATTGAACGTTTTTACAGAGGGCAAAGAGCACTTGAGCTTGAACCTGGAGTTTTAAAATCAATTCTTATATATGCCGAAAAGCTTTCCGCACAGAAAATACCTTATGAATATGTGTGTTGGAAAAATCTTCTTGCAGATATAGAACCAACCTCTCTGGCACTGAATTACTCCCCTGAAAAGCTTTCGTCAAAAGAGTTTGAAGATATTTTAAAATCTGATTTTACTGACTACTGGTTTTTAAACAGCACATACAGCGATGAGTATGAAGAGTTTTTAAAAGAACTTGCTAATATATGCCCTGAAAAGTATGACAAATTTATAGACGAAAATGTTGAAAAAGTTTTTTTCAACGACGAATTTAAAATATGGCATGAAAGAATTATGCATACTGCAGTTTTAAAACATTTTGCAGGAGATTATAAAACTGCAAAAAATTTATGTTCGCTGTATAATGATAAAAACCTTGTGCGTGAATTTTTTAAAAACATTTTAAGGAAAAGTATTTATGAATACTATTTTGCAAAAAATGAAAAAGAAAAAGTTCGAACAATTGAAAAAATGTGGGTAAAATAATGTACAAAGTAATGGCACTTGATATAGGAACAAAAAGAATAGGGGTTGCACTAAGCGACTATCTTCTTATGATATCAAACGGCCATTCATGCATTAACCGCGAACCGGAAGATAAGGCTCTTAAAGAAATCTCAAAAATTGCAAAAGAAAATAACGTTCAAAAAATAGTTGTCGGAGTTCCATTAAATATGGACGGCACGCAGGGCTCTCAGGCTGATGATTGTAAAAATTTTGCCTCAAAAATTGAAGGATATGAAATTATTTTTGAAGATGAAAGACTTACATCAGAAGCAGCTGAAGAAAATTTGAGAGAAAAAAAAATAGACTTTAGAAAAAACAAAGGACTGGTTGATATTGAGAGTGCTTGTATTATACTGGAACAGTACCTCAGCAGAAAATAAAAAAGAAAGGAAAATAAAAATGGCAGACGAAGATCAAATAATTGAAACAATTGATGAAAACGGGAACCGCATTAAATTTGAATTATACGACATTGTAGAAGTTGATGAACAGGAATATGCACTTCTTTTACCTATCGAAGACGATAGCGAGGAAGGCGACGAAGTTGTTCTTATGAAATTAACAAAAGACGGTGAAGATTATCTGTTCGAAACAATCGACGACGATGCAGAATTTGACAAGGTTGCTGCTTACGTTGAAAATATGGATGAGGAAGAAGACGAGGAATAGATTTTGTTTGAAAAGTTTACCGAAAAAGCAATAAATGTTGTAAGCACCTCACAAAATTTAGCCAGAGAGATGAAGTCGGATAAAGTATATCCGGAACATCTTCTTCTAGCTCTTTTTGATGAGGCAAAGGGAATTTCTCTTAAAATTTTTAAATCATATAATATTACGCACGAAAAATTATCTGATGAAATTTATAAAACAACGCATTATAAAACGGTTAGTACGGCATCTCTAAAACCGCTTCCGTTTGACGATGATTTTAAAGAAATTCTCAAAAAATCTCTAGATTTAGCGAACAAATCCGGAAACCCGACAATACTTTACGAACATCTGCTTCTTTCGGTAATTTCTGACAAGAAATCAAATAATGTAAAAATACTTGAAGATTTAGGGTTTGATATTTATAAATCAAAATCGCTTCTTGAAAAACTCGTCCAAAGAAAGACAAAACGCCTTTACCATCCGGAAGTTGACGAGAAAAATGAAACGGATGATAAAGCAAAAGAAACGGATAATATATTTGACAGCGAAGAATCCACAAAAGTTTTTCAGCGTGCGGTTGCAAAACTATCAGCTTCAAATTACGAAATCTTAGGTACGGAGCAAATCCTTTCTTCAATTCTAGAAGATAAAGACTCAGAATTAACAAAAATATTTGCTAAGTACGGCGTAACAAGCGAAAATTTTGAAGAGAAACTCGAAAAAATTCAATCAAGACAGGCAGAATACGAGGGACGGCAAATAATTTTTACTCCTAATGCTTTTACAACAATGAATATGGCTTTGCAAACAGCAAAAGAGCTAGGATCTTCTGTAGTGCTGCCGGAACACATTGTTTTAGGACTCTTGAAAACTAAACGCGGGATAGCATACGATATTCTAAAAGAGCTCAAAATCCCTGATGATGACCTTGCACACAGTATAATAAAACCGATAGAAAAACAAATGCCTGAAACATTAACAATTCTGCGCCTTGCAAAAGAAGAGGCAAGACGGCTTGGAAGAAACATTGTCGGCACTGAGATGTTTCTGTTAGGTATTATAGGAGAAGCAACAGGAATAGGCGCACAGGTTCTTGCAGAATTGGAAATTAACATAAAAGATGCCAGAGCAGTTGTTGAAAGTCTTATCGGGTTTGGCAACGAGTATTACGACACTGAAATAATATTCACAGAACGTGCAAAACGCGTGTTGGAAACAGCATGGGAGCTTGCCAAAAAAGATCATAAAGATAAAATTGAATCTGCTCATATGCTTCTTGCCTTGACAACAGAGCCGGATTCGCTTGCAATGAAAGCGCTTGAGCAGCTCGGAGTCGATGCCGTTGAAATTAAAGAAGGAGTAAAAAAATTCCAAGAGGCTTAGGTGATTGAAGAAAAAGTAAAAGATTTTATAAATAAATATAATTTATCAGGCACATTTATCGTGGCATTTTCAGGAGGATACGATTCAATGTGCCTTTTAGATATTTTAAATAAATCAAAATATGACGCTGTTGCTGCACACCTGAATCACAACTGGCGGGGGAAAGAAAGTTTAGACGAAGCACAAAACTGCTTTGAATTTGCAAATAAAAATAACATAAAATTTTACACTGAAACTCTGGGAACTGAAATTGAAAAAACAGAAACTGCAGCACGTGAAGCAAGATACGAATTTTTAAAAAGATGTGCAAAAAAATTTAACTCAAACGTTGTTTTTACTGCACATAATTTCAACGATAACGCTGAAACTGTTTTATACAGAATTATAAAAGGGACAGGTACAATCGGCCTTCAAGGCATTGCTGAGCATAGAGATATATTTTACAGACCGCTTTTAAAAGTTACAAGGGAAGAAATAGAAAAATACTGTCAAGAAAATAATTTAGAGCCTAATATTGACAGTTCTAATTACAATACAAACTATAAACGAAACTTTATCAGGCATAAAGTTCTCCCTCTTTTAAAAGAAATTAACCCAAAAGTAACTGACGCTTTAAATACTCTTTCAGAAATTGCAAAGGATGAAAATATTTTGATTGATAAATATTCGCCCCAAAACATTATTGAAGCCTCTGCAATTGAGCAAAAAAGGATAATATATAAAATTTTAAGCAGCTACAATCTTGAATATGATAAGAAAAAAATTGATAATATTCAAAAATTTATATCTGAAAACAAAGGTTCTAAGTCAGGAAAAACTATATCCTTAACAAGTGATTTGTGGCTTTTAGTAAATAACAAAAAGGTTGAGGTCATAAAAAAGTCAGAAAAAAATCCCCTGGAAATTGAAGTTACAAATACAGGTACATACAATTTTGAAGAATACATATTTTCCATAGAAAAGATAAAGGACAATCCGCAAATATTTCCTGAAGATAGTGAATTCAAAGCATATATAGAAACAGATAACATAAATTTTACGCTAAGACACAGAAAAGATGGGGATAAAATTTCGCCGTTGGGCACCTGCGGTACCCAGAAACTCAAAAAATATCTTAATGAGAAAAAAATTCCGCGGCACGAAAAGGATAAACTTATACTGCTTTGCAAAGAAGATGAAGTCTTATGGGTTGCAGGGATAGGTTTAAGCAATAAGATAAAAGTAGTGGATAAACCAACACATATGATAACATTGAAAAAGAGGTAGGTTATGGATATTAAAAATTTAAAAATTTTGTTTACGGAAGAACAAATTCAATCAAGAATAAAAGAACTCGCAGAGGAAATGAATAAATTTTACAAAGGTGAAGAAGTTTATGCGGTTTGCGTTTTAAAGGGAGCTGTAATGTTCGCGACAGATTTGATTAAACATCTTAATATGCCTTTAAAAATGGAGTTTATAAGATTATCCAGTTATAACGGAAGCACACAAACATCCGGGAAAGTTAATGCTGTTGATATTTCACTGCCGGATTTGAATGATAAAAACGTTTTAATTATAGAAGATATTGTTGATACAGGGCTCACTGCAAAGTTTTTACTTGATTTTATGAACTGTAACTTTCATACAAAATCCACTAAATTCTGTTCGCTTCTTGATAAAAAAATCACAAGAGTAACTGACGTTGAGCCGGATTACTATGGGTTTGAGGTGGATGACAAATTTTTAATAGGTTACGGTCTGGACTATGACGGTTATTACAGAAACCTCACTTATATCGGCTATGCTGATAAATCAGAATTAGAATAGCTTAATTTCAACAATAATAAACGTGAACACAGTTGATTTTTATATAAAATATGGTATACTCAAAAGGAAAGAGGGCTTTGAAGTATGGCATCAATAAAAGACGCGTTTGAAGAATCTTTTCACGACCACCATGCACTGACAAAATATTTTATCTTTGCAATCCCTGTATATTACTGTGTAGATTTGTACAGCAAAAATGACAGTACTTTTTGGGCTGTATGCGCAGCTGTTTTTATACTTCTTTTTGGATTTATGATAAAATGCACGTCAAATGTAAGAAACGGGAAAAATTATGTTTTACCCTCTTTAAATATATTTTCAATGTTCTGGGCAGGCATAAAGGGGCTTGTTGCACTGGGGCCGATTATTGCCGTCTGCTCTTGGGCTGCTTTTTATATATGCAGCTTTTTAAGCGGTTACTTTACTGATCCAAACTCAATGAAGGTATGGTACTTTATAGTCTGGGGGCTTTTTGCTTCGTTTATGCTGACAGGGTATTTATGTTATGCCAGACGATTTAAAATCTCAGATGCATATAATCTAAAAACAATATCAAACTCAAGCGTTGATGTATTTGCAGGGGTTCTTTTTATGATACCTCAAATTTTAATTGTTAATGCAATTATAGCAGGCCCGATTACTTATATTATCTGGTTGTTTTTTGGTATACCGCATCCTATAGCTGTATTTTTCTGGAGCATGTGCCTGATATTAAATCTCTCAATTACAGGGCATTATCTTGCACAAATTGACTATGAAGCTATAGCTACCGATGAAAAAGAAAAAGACAGAATTATTTAACCATTTCACGCAATTTTTTAAGTTTGTCACGAATTTCTGCAGCACGTTCAAAATCAAGGATTTTAGCGGCTTTATGCATGTCTTTTTCTAATTTATCAATAAGTTTTGGCAAGTCTTTCTTTTCAATATTCATTTCAACCATTTCTTCAGCAACAATGTCTTCCAAATCTCTGTAACTGGCAACAAGTGAGAGCAGATTATTTTCTATCGGCTTTTTAATCGTCTGAGGAATAATACCGTACTTTTTATTGTAATCAAGCTGAATTTTTCGGCGTCGCTCAGTTTCTGATATTGCTTTTTCCATTGATTCAGTCATTCTATCAGCATACATAATAACTTCTCCGCAGGCATTACGTGCTGCTCGGCCGATTGTTTGAATAAGACTTGTTTCAGAACGCAAAAATCCTTCCTTGTCCGCATCCATAATAGCAACAAGAGAAACTTCAGGAATATCAAGACCTTCTCTTAACAGGTTTACACCGATTAAAACATCAAATTCACCGAGTCTTAAATCTCTAAGGATTTCAACACGTTCAAGCGACTGAATTTCACTGTGAAGATATCTGACTTTTATACCTTCCTGAATAAAGAAATCAGTTAAATCTTCAGCCATTCGTTTTGTTAAAGTTGTAATTAATACGCGTTCGTTTTTGTCAGTACGTTTTTGAATTTCCTTTTTCAAATCTTCAATCTGCGACTCTATAGGTCGAACAGAAATTTTAGGGTCAACAAGTCCTGTAGGCCTGATAATCTGTTCAACAAGCTGCTCTGATGTTTTTCGTTCAAATTCGCCGGGAGTTGCCGAAATATAGATTTTTTGATGAACTTTTTTAAAAAACTCATCGTTTTTCAGCGGTCTGTTATCTCTTGCACAGGGAAGTCTGAAACCGTACTGTATAAGTGTGTCTTTTCTTGATGCATCACCGTGATACATACCTTTTAGCTGCGGAAGGGTAACATGGGATTCATCAATTACAGTCAAAAAATCACCTTGGAAATAATCTAAAAGCGTTGCGGGAGCAGAACCGGGCGGACGACGTTCAATTATTCTAGAATAATTTTCAATTCCTGAGCAGTAACCCATTTCTTTAATCATTTCTATATCATATTTTACGCGCTGCTCAAGCCTCTGCGCTTCAACAATTTTGTTTTCTGCATTAAGTTCTGCAAGACGCTGCTGCAATTCTTTTCGTATTAACGAAATTGTTTCATCTACATTTTCATCATAAGAAAGATAGTGAACAGCCGGATAAATAACAACTTTTGAAGGTGTCTCAAGAATTTCGCCTGTTACGTTGTCAATTCTGACAATTTTTTCTATTTCATCTCCGAAGAAATAAATCCTTGTCACAATTTTTTCATAAGCGGGCATAATTTCAACAATATCCCCTCTTGCTCTGAATGTAGAACGTTCTAGAACTAAATCGTTACGCGTATACTGAATACTTATAAGATGCCTGAGCAAATCATCGCGGGCAACTTCATCCCCGACATTTAATTCAACCGAACCTTTAAAATAGTTTTCTGGCAGGCCTAAACCGTAAATACAGCTTACGGAAGCAACTATTATCACGTCATTACGCTCATACAGGCTTCTTGTTGAATTATGCCGCAGTCTGTCAATTTCTTCATTTATAGATGCAGATTTTTCAATAAATGTATCTGTTCGGGGAATATACGCTTCCGGCTGATAATAATCGTAATAACTGATAAAATATTCAACCGCATTGTCAGGAAAAAGTTCTTTAAATTCGTTATATAACTGTGCAGCAAGCGTCTTGTTATGTGCAATAATAAGTGTAGGTTTTTGGATACGTTCAATTACATTTGCAATAGTAAAAGTTTTGCCAGAACCTGTTATCCCGAGCAGAGTTTGGGCATCATCGCCGTTTTCAAGTCCTTGAACAAGCTGTTCAATTGCCTTTGGCTGATCTCCTGCAGGTTTGTATTTAGATGATATTTTAAACTTTTTCTCCATAAAAAAATTATAACCTAATATAAAAATAGTAGCAAAAAATATTTTTGACAAACGTATATATATTTGCGAAAATTAAGCACAAGGTAAAAAGAATTGATAACACCGGTATTTCAAAGTAAAAATAATAGTGCAGAACATCAGAACAACAAATATCATGACCCTTTAAACAAAGGGATATTTGTAGTTTTATCAAATTCAAACGAAATAGGTACAGCAATTTCTGATATTGCGCCAAGGCTTGGCGCAGCTCTTTGGGCGCCTACATTCATGTATCTCGGTGCTGATATTTATGACAAATACAAAAATGACAAAGACAACTACGACCCTAGTGCTAAACGTGCATTTAAAAGAGCAATATATCAGGCGCTTACATCAGTCGTTGCTATGCCTGCTGCAATCATTTTAGGTAAATATATAATTTCACCGCTCGGGAAACTTGACAAAACCGGAGTATCCGGCAATACAAAAGATGCAATCTACCGCCATACAAGAGATATAATATCTCAGGCACATGGATACGCATTTGAAAATTACGACAATTTTAAAAATGTTGTACTGACAACGCTGCAAAATACAATCAACAGCAGAAAAAATGAAACCAACACAAGCAATATTTTCAACCGGTATTACAAGAAAATATTTACTGGGAAATACCAAATTTTAAGTAATGACGAGAGCAAAATACTAAAATTTGCAGAACAAAATGCAAAAAAAACATTCGAAATTTTTGAAGCACTAAAAAGCGGTGATACAAAAAAAGTTCCTAAAAAAATTCTAAATATATATAATAAAATACTTCCTAAAATGAAAGAAATGTATCACGAAGCAGACTATTCATATCAGGCTACAAGAAATGCTCTTATGGAATATCAAACATCACTGATATTTAAGAATAAACTTCTTAAAACAATAAGCGGTATAACAGTAATGTTCTTATTGACAAAACCGATTAACGACTTTGTAGATAAACAAATTATGAAAAAAGTCATAAACCCTGGAATTGATCAAATTGCAAGTGCTTCAGTTAACGATTCACGCTTAAAGAAAATATTTAACGACATGAAAAATAATGCTACTAATTTGAGCGGTAGAAACGCGAATACATCGAACCGCCCTGAGAAATTACAGACTCAGCCCGAATTGAAGTCAAAGGCTGCGGAATCTCGGTAATATATTGACCGTCAACAAGTTTAGCAACCGTTTTTAGGGACAACGCAAGTGTTCTGGCAGGTTTTAGTTCTACAACGGATGTGACTTTTGAAGTTCCGTCAGACATCTTATTTATTTGCACAATATAATCATAATCTGATAATACTTTTTGTTTTGCAAATTTTTCCGGCAAAGCCTGCTGTTCAATAAAAGCAGATACAAGTTTTGTAATTGCCGCATCAATTGAAGATGCTCTTAATGTAATTACTGAACCTTTCTTTTCTGACATATCTGTTAATGGAACATTCAAATCCGCAAAAACAAACTCGGGCGAAATTTTTAAAAGAGTTGAAACAAATGCATCTAGCTGCTCTTGATTATCAGGAATTAAAAATTTCATCAAATTTTCGCCATCAGTTGATAACTGAGGATATTTTTCGACAACAGCAAAGCGTTTGTCAGAAGCAAATACATTTATCAGCACATTTGAAAAGAAAGTTTTTCCGCTGTTAATATCACCTGAAATAACAATATTTTTGCCTTCAGAAACAGCAGATACTATAAAATCAAAAATTTCCTTTGATGTAATATTTCGTTCATAAAATGTTTCAATATCCGGTGTTAAAATCTTACGAACAGAAATATTTATGCCGTTTTCACTAACAGGAGGAAACATTACTGTAATACAATACTTTTCATTCTTTAAATTCCAAATTTTTTTTGTGCTGTCAAATTTTACACCGCACAATTTAAAGATATTATTAACAGTCATTTTTATCTGAATTTCAGAAAGAGAAATCTCAGTATTTAGAATTTTTCCATCTATTTCAATATGAACATTTCCTGTACCGTTAACAAAAACCGCTGAGACATTGTCGCGGGAAAGCAGGTAATCAAGCTGTCCTAAACCGGAAACAACATCATACAGGTTATTTGCAAATTTATCTTTTTGCAGGTCATCCGCAGAAAAATTAATCGAATTTAAATAATTATCTATAAAATTTCGGATTAATTCTCTCTGTTTCAAATCACTGTACTCAAACCAGACAGGAGTTGAGTCAATTTTATTCAACAAAGCTGATTGCAAATCCGCTTCTATAGTGCTGAAATCAAGAGAATTACTGAAGTTATCATCAGATTTTATAAGCTGTTCTGTGCCTTCATTGACAGTTTCATCTTTCTTTTTAAATCTATCGCTTAATTTACTGCTCTTTAACAATTTTATACCTTTCCGAGCTTTTTAGCCAAATTTTGTCTGAAAACACTGTCTGAAACCATCAAAGCAAGATGTTTGTAACTTAAAGCCACATTTGAATCCGGATTTATTAAAGAAACTGGAACACCTTTGTTTATGGCAGACATCATTGTAAAGTAGTTATTCGGGATTTTCCAGTAAATATTTTTTCCCAACACTTCTTCTGCCTCTTCGGCGCTTATTTCATCATTTTCCATATAACGATTAATAAGAATTTGGATTTTTTCATCTTCCAAACCTAGTTTATCAAACAATTCCATACATCTCTGGCAATTTCTCAAAGCCGGCAGATTTATTATTGTGACTAGAAAAATTAAATCGGAATTTTCAAGGGCATTAATAGCTTTGGAGTCAAAACCGCCCGATGTATCAACAACAACATAAGAAAAAGTATCACGCAAAATATCAAATAATTTTGTAATCTCTTTTGAAGAAACATTATCAGCCTGTTTAAAGTATGGAGGATCCGCCAGAACGTAAAGACTGGTATCTTTATATTTTTCAAGTGTTGAAAGAAGAAAATCCTCATTTATCTTATCAAGATTTT
The DNA here is from genome assembly GCA_944325025.1 of Candidatus Gastranaerophilales bacterium. Classification (GTDB taxonomy): domain Bacteria; phylum Cyanobacteriota; class Vampirovibrionia; order Gastranaerophilales; family Gastranaerophilaceae; genus Stercorousia. Next base: position 52,195 of record CALUYN010000010.1, read on the forward strand.
GAAGCATGTATGAGATGTTAAAGGAAGGCTTCAAATCAAGAAAAGTAGTCACATCGCCGAGTTGAAAATTTAAATCAATAAGTGCAACGTTTTCTTTTGTAATTTTAGCAAGTTCCAATGCCAGATTTGTGGCAATTGAAGTTTTGCCGACTCCTCCCTTATTAGAATAGACTGTAACAACTCTGCATTTTGATTTTTTAGGCTTTGCACCAGTCATATCAAGGTAGTGCTTATTTAAAACTTCAAAAAATTCATCCTTAATTAACGGCAGAGAAAGAAAATCAGAAGCACCAATACGCATGGCGCGAATAACAATATCAACATCCGGCCTGTCAGAGAGAATAATAACCCTGCAGTTTTGGAATTCAGAAGTTATTTTAGAAACAAAATTAAGCGCCTGCTCTTGATAGCCTGAAATATCTATTATTACAAGGGATTTATCTAATTCTTTAATTGCATTATAAGATTTTGTAAAATCGGATGATGCAGCAAGAAAATTAAACTTTTCAAATTCCTGTAAATATAATTTTAAAAGTTCACAGGTGCTTTGCTGCTCAGAAATTACAATTGTTGGAATACTTTGTTTCATACAAGTATTTTAGCATATTAAAACAAAAGTAACAAGTTTTTTAACACTCTACCAAGGATAATCATCTTTTATTTCCCAACCATCAAACATTATAAGCGCAGTACAATAAAAGTTTGCAGAAACACCTTCTTCAGGAGGATTATTACCGCAATATTCTTTTAAAGTTTCTCTGTCTAAGTTTCCGTATGCAAATGGTTTCAGCTTCATCTGACGTGTACCGTCGAAGTAGAACATATACCAATCTCTACCAACGATATTAGGATTTTGTTTACCATTAATATCAACAAATATTAAAGGAGTAGAAAATACGTCAGAATTCCCATTATAACTTATGAATAGAGTAACGCCATTTGTAAGTTCCATTAAATAAGCTTTATCCAAACCATATATACGTCCATCTTTTGTTTGTGGATTAACATATCCTAGATTTTTTATATTAGAAGCATAAAGAGGTTCAGATGAAAGCTTCAAATAAGGAGCAAGATAAGTTTCTGCAAAAGCTGTTACCAGTTCTCTGCCTTGATTGGGGTTATTGGGGTCTATGTCAGTAGCAGCAACCATTCCCCAACTTGAAATATCACCGTAATCAGCTTGGGCATGAAGAATTGCCTGAGATAAAATGCTATAAGTTTGTTCCAAGCGTTTTGCCGCAATCTGTTTTTGGTGTTTTACAATCATACCCGGAATTGTGATAGCGGCAACCACCCCGATTATGCCGAGGGTTATTAAAACCTCAGAAAGAGTGAATGCAACTTTTCTTTTTAGTGAAGGGTGAAAAGTGAAAAGTGAAGAGGATCTTTTAACGTCCCTCCCTCGGGGGAGGGATTGAGGGAGAGGGTTAGTGTCATCAAGAACGTCTGATTGACCTCCTGCCTTCCTGACATCTGGGCTTCTATCTAATTGACTAGCCTCTTTGCCTCCGGCGGAGCCTACAGTGCCCCCCCCCCGAAAATCCGTAATAATTTAAATCTCTTCATAATTACTCCTTTCTTATACTAAAACTTTAGTTATTTCAGTTCAATATCCTTGACATATCGAGGTCTTGCTTTGACTTCACGGAAAACCTGCCCTACATATTCACCGATTAAGCCAAGACAAAAAAGCTGAATTCCTCCGAATACACACAGCAAAATAATTGTTGTTGCCCAACCATTTGGGGAGTTATGAAAAAATATTTTTTCAAATACAGTTTCTACCCCGACTAAAAAGCCAAAAAGTGCCATAAAAAAGCCTAATACAGCCACAAATCGCAAAGGAACAACACTGTATGAAGTTATACCGTTTAATGCCAATGCCATAAGGCTGAAAAAGTTAAATTTAGATTCACCGGCCTCACGTGGTTTTACATCAAATTCAACATAAGCTGTTTTTAAACCGACTTCATTAAAAAATCCTCTCAAGAAAAGATATTTTTCCGGATATAGTTCCATAATCTTTAAAGCTTTTCTGCTTACAAGCCTGAAATCTGAATGATTAGGAGGGATTTTTGCGCCTAATATATTCATTGTTTTATAGAACATTACCGCAGTAAATTTTTTAAAGAAAGAATCTGTTTTTCTGTCGCGCCTTATGCCTGAAACGATATCTGCACCTTTCATATATTCGTCAATAAATTTTTCGATAGCATTTTCATCTTGCTGCAAATCAGCATCAATAGATACCGCACAGTCGCACCCAATTTCTCTAACACTTTCAAGACCGGCTATAAGCGCCTTTTGATTTCCAAAATTGCGAATAAATTTTGTACCTTTAACTCTTTTATCAATTTTATGCAAATTTTCTATAATTTTCCAGGTTGAATCAGTCGAGCCGTCATCAACAAGATATAAATAACTATTTGATTTGATTTTATCTTTAGATATCAAATCATCTAGCACTTCAAAAAGTCTAGAAACAGTTTTTTCTATACACAATTCTTCATTGTAGCAGGGAATAATAATTGCCAAAGTCGGTTTATCCATAATTCCTCTCTCAAAATTTGCAAAAACAAGCATATTTATACTATAATATTTATAATATTAAATCAAGGATTTATTGCGAATGGGAAACAAAAAATTTATTTTAAATGCAGATGATTTCGGGATGTCTAAAGCCTTTAACAGAGCTGTGCTTGAAGGATATCATAACGGTTTTTTAACAAGCGCAAGCCTCTGCGCTAACGGCAAAGCATTTAACGCGGCCGTAAATGAAATAATCCCTGAATGTCCAAACCTAGGTATAGGTGTTCACTTGAATATTATGGAAGGACGTTCCTTAACAAAAGCACCAATGCTTACCAATAAACGCGGGAAATTCAATAACAGCTACTTAAAATTAATTTTAAAATCTAATGATTATAAATTTCTTGAGCAGCTTGAATACGAGTTCAGAACACAGATAGAAACTGTTATGAACTACACAAAAGTTGACCACATAGATTCGCACGTGCATACCCATGCAATACCAGGAATATTCAAAATAACTGCCAAACTTGCAAAAGAATATAAAATACCATTCATAAGAACCCAGTATGAAGAAATGTATTTTGTCCCGAGTTTAAGAAAACATCTCAATTTTAAGTATCCGCCAAACATCCTGAAAATACTGCTTTTAAACAGCTTTACTCAAATTAATAAGAAAACCGTAATAGAGTACGGACTTAGAACAAATGATTATCTTATCGGTGTCGGCTATACCGGACTAATGGACAGTATGACTATAGAATACGGTTTAAAAGCTATTGAAGATGACGGAATTGCAGAAGCGCTTATACATCCTTGCAATTACGCAGCGTCACATAAAAATCAACATTACACAGAATTTTTAATAACTCAGAACAAAGCTCTGAAAGATAAAATTGACAGACTTGGTTTTGAACTGACAAATTACAAGCAGGAATATGCAATCCGGTAAGCTCATATCAATATTAACTATTTTAATTCTGCTGTCAGGTTTTATAGGATTTGAAACAATTAGAAAATCTGACAAGTACGTTATCGGAATTGTCACTCCAACAGTGATTCAAATTGATTTAAACGGGAATAAAGCTGTTGACAACAATGAAACGATATGTATTTCGCAGGTTGAAACCCTAACGTCAAAATTAACGGTAAATCAGGATGAGCTCATAAAAAATTTAAAAATTTCAAATACTGACGCAATAAAGTTAGGCTATCTTACAGACAATTTTTCAGAAAATTTATTGTTGAACAAGAGGGTAAGACTTAAATATACAGGTACAGAAAATCAAAACTGTAAATTCGCAGATATAGTTATTAATAACGAATCATACAGAAGCAAGCTTCTAAAATCAGGATTGGGATTTTACAACGGTAAAACACTTCTGAAAAAAGAATATAACAAACAGCTTGCAACAGCCAAAAAGTTAAACCTTGTTATACTAAACCACAGAAGCAGCAAATACCACAAACTTGACTGCAAATACGGTCTTATTGCAAGGGACGCAATTATTATTCCGGCAAGACAGCTTCCAAAAGAAGCGCAGCCATGCAAATTTTGTCATACAGACAGAAAAATTAATCAGCAGCAAAAAGAGAGAAAAACCATTCCCGTTTCATATCCTCTTGCAATCTCAAACGGCAGTGTAAAAATGTATCTCACTGATTTAACGATAAAATTGAAACCAGAAAGAACATGCGCATCGTTAGCCTGCAAAGAAATATTAAATCAGATAAATCAGGCACAAGATACTATAGATATTGCCCTTTATGGATGGGACGCAACACCTGAAATTCATAACGCAATATTGAAAGCTAAATCAAGAGGAGTAAAGCTTAGAATTGTCTATGACACAAGTAACAACGACTATTATCCGGAAACAAAAGAAATTATTAAAGCTGCAGATGAAAGTGCAACAGACGGCAAACAGTTTCTTATGCACAACAAATTTATGATATTTGATAAAAAGAAAATAATCACAGGCTCAATGAATTTTTCTAATACTGATTTTTCTGGTTTTAATTCAAATTGTCTTTTATTTATTAATTCTGCAGAGATAGCGCAAATTTATCTTGAAGAATTTGAACAAATGCTATCTGGTAAATTCCATAATGCAAAATCACATATTGCACACAAAACCGTGGTTTTAGGTAAGACCAAGCTTACTCCATTCTTTTCGCCAAAAGATAAAATAATAACAACAAACATTATCCCGCTAATTAACAGTGCAAAAAATTATATTTATATACCTGCGTTTATATTGACGCATGACGAATTAGCAGCAGCACTTATAAAAGCTAAACAGCGCGGAGTGGATGTAAAAATTATAATAGATGCAACTAACACTTTTGCCTCAAGAAGCAAGATAAAAATACTTAGAAACGCCGGAGTACCGGTAAAAGTTGAAAATTACGCAGGTAAAGTTCACTCAAAAAGCATAATAATTGATGATAAATATATTATCGCCGGCTCTATGAATTTTACCAAAAGCGGCGAAAACACAAATGATGAAAATTCTTTAATAATAGAAGATGAAAGACTTGCTAGATATTACAGAGAATTTTTTGAATATTTATGGAGAAAAATACCTGACAAGTATTTGAAACAGGGTGTCAGAGCCGAAGGTAAATATTCAATAGGTTCTTGCTCAGACGGTGTAGACAACAACTTTGACGGAAAAATTGATATGGAAGATGCAGGCTGTAAAAATTAATCTAATATTAAACGTACAATTTCAATTTTTTAATAATGTCTGGGTCAATAACATCATATACATCAACACAGCTATTTATTTTACTACAAGCACGTTCTGAAGGTTTAGATAAATATTTGTTTATAGCCATATCAATCTTTCTTAAGCCTATGCTGTCAACTAATGTGTTAAAAGCTGTATACAAGCTAATTTCAGCTTCACCATCGGTAAAATTTTTATAATAGTCCAAACTCTCTTTGCTGACCATAGAAGAAATACCTATTTCTGATTTAATCATATTTACTGCATCTTTTGGAGATGCTGACTTTTGAATAATACTGGATAATTTATTAATATCAATATCAACAGGATAGTTATATGCTTTTGCATATCTGTCAATATATTTTATTGCATCCGACATGCTTTTTCGCATATCAAGAATAACTTCTCCTTCTTTCACAAACTGCCATCCTTTATTAAGTTGCGCCCTTAAATGAAGGTTTAATAAAAGCAAGTCTATTTTACCATTTGGCGTATACGTGTGAAGCATTGGTTTCATACCGTTTTTTGTAAGAAATCTATTGAATGTTCTTATATATGTTAATATAGACTTGTCAACATCATTACCAAATTCAAGTGGGTTATCTACATTACGTAAATTATAACCAAGCTTTTTCACAACAGAATCAACAGATTTTTTCATATTTGGATTAGATGTTTCAATTACTTTTACCCCATGCAACTTTTTAAATTCTTCAATTTTTGATGCATCTGATATTCTAAACTTTCCAGGTTGAATAGTATCTGTTCTTTTTACAATAATTGAGCCTTCCGGAATCTTCACTCTGCCATGTGAAAAGAAATCAGATACAATACCTCCAACAAACTTATTCCCGCTTTCAGCTCTTGCAGCACGCATAGGTATTAAAATAGCATATTTCTTATTTGACCAATCACCGCCCAAATGAGAGCTTACTCCATGATTTACCGCAAAATGAACACTGTCACGTGACGCACCTATAGCAGTTCTTGCAGTATCTATATATCCATCCCTAGGCAAAAAATCTGTTATATGAGTCAAAATCATGCCGTCTTCATTAAGTTCCCGCCCAGATGTTTTTAACGGATGTCTTTTGGCAAAAGAAAATAAACTTTTACTATCTGCACAGACAGTTCTGGTTCTGAAACATTGCGTAACAGCACGCCCTGCTTTTTGTACTGCGCGTATTGATACCATATCTTAATCCCCTATATTTATATAAAAACATTTACTCTTAAAAAATTGCCAATTAATTCTCAATAATTTTTGCTTCGACTTTTTTAACGCTGTTAACACTGTTGTTTAAACTTCTTGCAAGTTCAGCTGCTGTCTTTGCATTATAAAACTTTCCGCTTGTAACAAGTGATGTACATTCAAGCTGTGACAAATCATCCTCATCATTAATGTTAAATGCAATAACATCAATTGTTATATCTTTTCTCATTTTTATCAATTCTAAAACATAAGTACAGGGACTTTCGTCGCAGTTTTCTCCGCCGTCAGTAAGTAAAATTATATGTTTCTTGCCTGAATATCCTAAAAAATCTTTATTTACTGCCTGTTTTAAAGAGTAAGTAATAGGAGTCATTCCTTTAGGCTTTATATCAAGGAGGGAATTTCTTATATTTATCCCGTTCGCAGCAGATACAGGATTGACAAGAGTTGAAGCTCGACACGCCTCAAATGGAGTAAATCCCATTCTATGCCCGTAAACCCGAAGGCCGACAGACATATTCCGCGGTAAATTCGGAAGAATGGATTTCATTGTATCAATCATCAAATCAACTTTTCTGCGTCCTTCTAGATATTCAGACATGCTGTTTGAAAAATCAAGGATAAATAAAAGCCTTTCATCGTCATCTACAGAGGGCAAACTATCCGGCCTGTGAACGTCATATCCGCCTGCAAACACAGGAATTATAGAAACTAAAAATAATAATATTGATAGTAAACCCTTCATATCAAATATTATTACATCACTACACTGTTCACACTTCACTCTTCACTTTACCCATTTGACGATTATTTTTTCTTGCAATATTATAAAAGTAATCAGAATTGGCGGAGAAATTATGAATAGCAAAGAACTTATAAAACAGGCAGAAAAAAGCTTACAAAAAGAATTTGAAATAATAGATGAAATTAGAGATTTTAATCAGGAAAAAGTTTTAAATGCATTTATTGAAAACAGAGTTGCACCTGAACATTTTTATACAGTTTCCGGCTACGGGCACGATGATATAGGAAGAGAAGTCTTAGATAGAGTATTTGCAGATGTTTTTAAAGCCGAAAAAGCAATTGCAAGAATACATTTTGCCTCAGGCACACATACACTTGCCTGCTGCCTGTTTGGGAATTTAAGGCCGGGGAACAAATTAATTTCCGCTGCAGGCGCACCTTATGACACAATGCAGGAAGTTATCGGAACAGCAGGGGATGAAGATACAAAAGAAGATTCCCTGATTGCACACGGTGTTTTGTATGACGAAATTCCATTAAAAAATGATGAAATTGATTTTGAAGCACTTGAAAAGGCAATTGATGAAACTGTTACAATGGTTTTAATCCAACGTTCTAAAGGGTATTCCACAAGAAAATCTCTTACAATTAATGAAATAGAAAAGATCTGCAAAATAGTGAAGTCAAAAAATCCAAACTGTATCTGTTTTGTAGACAACTGTTACGGAGAATTTGTAGAAGACAGAGAACCTTTGGAAGCAGGAGCTGACTTAATAGCAGGCTCGCTAATCAAAAATCCCGGCGGCGGTATTGTTGAAGCAGGCGGCTACATCGCAGGCAAAACAAGGTACGTAGACAAATCAGCAAACAGGTTAACTGCTCCTGGAATAGGCGCAGAAGGCGGCGCAATGTTTAATCAGCACAGATTGATTTTTCAGGGGCTATTTATGGCGCCATCAGTTGTTGCAGATGCTGTTAAAGGTGCTGTTCTTGCCTCAAAAATCTTTGAAGATTTAGGATACAACACAGCGCCCAAATATAATGAAAAACGTACGGATATTATACAAAACATAATTTTTAACAATCCCGATCACTTAGAAGAATTTTGCAGAACAATTCAATCTTTTTCTCCTGTAAATGGTTATGTAACGCCAATTCCTGAGTATATTCCGGGCTATGAGGACAAAGTAATAATGGCAGGCGGAACTTTTATTGAAGGCTCTACAATAGAATTGTCGGCAGACGGCCCTATGAGAGAACCGTATGTGGCCTATATGCAGGGCGGATTGAATTATGCACATGTTAAAATTGCGCTGAAAAAATTCCTTGATAAAATAGCATAAATTAAATTTTATTAGGCTTTGTAAACTTTTCTAAAGCGCTCAATAACCTTATATGACTAATTCTTTAGGATTAGACAGCAGAGATTTATTAATATTAATTGACTATATGATTTTTGTGGTATGCTGTTGTAGTACCCCAAAAATATGGGACAGATAGTTTACATAGTATAAGAAGAGGAAGGTTAATATGTCATTACCAAATGTAGCATATTTCTCAATGGAAATCGCACTGGATCAGTCCTTGAAAACTTACTCAGGCGGTTTGGGATTTTTGGCAGGTTCACATATGTTATCTGCCGGTTATTTACAGATGCCTATGGTCGGTGTTACTATGCTATGGTCTTATGGTTATTATGATCAGCGTATTGCACAGGATGGTCAGGTTGAAGTAGCTTACATCAGAAAATATTATGAATTTTTAAAAGACATCAATGCTTCTACTGAAGTTAATATTTTCGGAGAAAAAGTTAAAGTTAAAGCTTATTTAGTTGAACCGGAATTATTCGGTGCTTGTCCGGTATATCTTTTAACAACTGATATCGACGGAAACAGCGACTGGGCAAAGAGCATTTCTCATAAACTTTATGACGGAAATGAAAAAATCAGAATTGCTCAGGAAACAGTTCTCGGCGTTGCAGGTATCAGAATTCTGCAGCAAATCGGTTACAACTTTGATGTTGTCCACATGAACGAAGGCCATGCGCTTCCTGCAGCTTTTGAATTGTTAAGACAATACAACGGCAACCTTGAAGAAGTTAAAAAGAAAACAGTATTTACAACTCACACACCTGTTGCTGCAGGTAATGAAGTTCACTGGGTTGATACACTTCTTGAAGGCGGCTTCTTTGCAGGATGTTCAAGAGAAACTGCAGTTCAATTAGGCGGAGAAAACTTCTCGCTTACAGTTGCAGCACTCAGAATGTCAAGAATTGCAAACGCTGTATCACAGCTCCACGGACTTGTTGCTAACAAAATGTGGGAATGGGTTGAAGGCAGATGCCCGATACGTGCTATAACTAACGCTGTAAACCTTCACTACTGGCAGGATGACAGAGTTAAAGAAGCTGCAAACAATCCTGAAAAGTTGTTAGCTGTTAAACGTGAAATGAAAGCAGAATTGTTTGAATACGTTGCTAACGTTGCAGGTAAAAGATTTGATCCTGATGTATTAACTATTACCTGGGCAAGAAGATTTGCGGATTACAAACGCGCCTGGCTTATCCTTATGGATAAAGACAGAATTACAAAACTTCTTGACGCTAACAAAATCCAAATTATCTTTGCAGGTAAATTCCATCCGGATGATGTTATGGGCAAAGAAATGTTCAACAAACTTCTTAACCGTTCTCACAGCATGAAAAATGTTGTTGTATTGCCAGGTTATGAACTTGAATTGTCAGGCAAATTGAAACGCGGTTCTGATATTTGGTTAAATACACCTTTAAGGCCGTTTGAAGCTTCCGGTACTTCAGGTATGTCAGCTAACGCTAACGGAACAGTACACCTTTCTATCTATGACGGTTGGACTGTTGAAGGTACATTTAACGGAATTAACGGTTACACTGTTGAATATCCTGGACTTGATGATGAAATGCCTTGGGAAGAACGTCACTGGAAAGACCATGAATGCATTATGAACATCATTGAAAACGAAATCATTCCAACATACTATGAAAACAAACAGGAATGGGCTCGTTTAATGAGACAGGCTATCAGAACATCTGAAGCATACTTCAATTCTGATCGTATGGTAATTGAATATTACAACAGATTGTATAAACCAATTGCTCACAACGATTCTACATCAGCAGAAAAGAAAAAAGAAATGAATATTTCAGAAACTCCGACTTTTGATGCTTGGACTTTCGCCAACATCAAATAGTTTGATATGCAACACATAGCAGGGCTTTCATTAATTTGAAGGCCCTGTTCTTTTTTGCAATTGTTACAAAAACTTAACAAAATAATATAAAAAATTAAAGTTTTATAGAAAGATATCCGACATGGAGATTAAGGAAACTAATTTTACGAAAGGAAGATCGACAAAAATGGGAATGGCAGCGTCACAAGCTAGATTTTTAGGTCTGACAGCCAGAAAAACCAA
>CALUYN010000011.1 GCA_944325025.1 Candidatus Gastranaerophilales bacterium
ACTTCCGATAACATCTCTTATGTTGCAAATATAAAATTATTTTTGTCGTATAATCATTATATGGCAAAAGTTAAATCAAAATGGGTTTGTACAGAATGCGGGTATGAAACTGCAGGCTATTTGGGTAAATGTCCTGAATGCGGCGCCTGGGGAACTTTAACAGAAGAAGTTCAGTTCGCTGCAAAACAACATACGCAAGTTCAAGATGAATTTATTAATAGAGAAAAACCGGAACTATTAAAAGATATTCATATTGGCGAAGAAGTCAGAGTTTCAACTAATATTTCGGAATTTGACAGAATTTTAGGCGGCGGGCTTGTTCAAGGTTCTCTTGTGTTGATTGCAGGTGATCCCGGTATAGGTAAATCAACTATTCTTTTGCAAACAAGCGGCGAACTCTGTAAAAATAATAAAAAAGTTTTATATGTATCTGCAGAAGAAAGTGCAAGCCAGTTAAAACTTAGAGCTGACAGACTTTCTGTGAATTCTTCAAACCTTTATGTTTATCCTCAGACATTAATGGAGAATATTAAAACGCAGATAGAAGAAATACTTCCTGATATTGTTGTAATCGACAGTATTCAGGCAATATACTCTCAAAATGTTGCAAGTTCTGCAGGCAGTGTTTCTCAAATCAGAGAATGTACAAACCTTTTAATGCATATTGCAAAATCTAAAAATATAACTGTTATTGTTATAGGTCATGTGACAAAAGACGGTAATATCGCGGGACCTAAGGTTCTTGAACATATGGTTGATACTGTAATTTATTTTGAAGGCGACAAATATAAATCTTACAGAATGCTCCGTGCTATGAAAAACCGTTTCGGCAACACGTCAGAAGTTGGAATTTTTGAAATGTGTGCGGATGGGTTAAAATGTGTTACAAATCCTAATGAACTTTTTTTGAATGAGCGTTCTCAAGTGTCTGTTCCCGGCAGCGCAATTGTTGTAACAAATGAGGGTACACGTCCTCTTTTAGTTGAAATTCAGGCGCTAGTTGGCACAACACCGTATCCGACTCCAAGACGGGTAGCAAATGGTGTTGATACAAGCAGAGTTTTGCAAATTCTTGCAGTTTTGGAAAAACGGGTCGGCTTAAATCTTTCCAAACAGGATGTTTATGTGAATGTAATGGGAGGAATTGATGTATCTGAACCGTCTGCGGATTTAGGCATTGCACTTGCAGTTGCCACATGCGCGCGTGACGTCGTTGTTGATCCGCAAACCGTTATAATAGGCGAAATAGGTTTGTCCGGCGAAATCCATCCGGTTAATAATATTGAAAAACGTTTAAATGAAGCTGTAATGACGGGATTTAAAAAGGCAATAATACCTTATGCAAACAGGATAGAAGATGAACGAATTGAAATAGTTCCTGTAAAACGTCTAATAGATGCGATTACAGCATGTGTTTCTGCTCAGTAGTTAAACATAACATCCCTTGTAAGGGAAAGGGAACTGCTGAAGCGGTGGATGTTTTTTAGCACAATAGAATATAAACATAACCTCCCTTGTAAAGGGAGGGGTACCGCGCAAGCGGTGGAGGGATTTATGTATAATCATAACAAAAGTCTTACACCTTATGCAAAAGCTTTAAGAAAAAACATGACACCAGAAGAGCGCTGTTTGTGGTATAACTTTTTACGTCAATATAAAATTCGTTTTCTCCGTCAAAAAGTTATTAAAAATTATATTGTTGATTTTTATTGTTCAAAGGCATCATTGATTATTGAAATTGATGGCGGTCAGCATTATGAAGATAACGCAATATTAAATGACAGATTGCGGGATGAAGAATTGAGCAAGCTCGGATATAAGGTTTTGAGATTTACTAATTTGGATATAAAAAATAATTTTGAGGGAGTTTGTTTTGTCATTGATAAAAATGTACAGGAAAGAATCCCCCTTTAATTCCCCCTTTACAAGGGGGATAATATTTATACCTCCCTTGTAAAGGGAGGGGAACCGCGCAAGCGGTGGAGGGATTAACTATTTTTATTTTTCGCAACGCCCGGTGCATCTTTTATAATAAACGGTCTTACAAAAGCGTATGTTCCGTAAAGTGACGATAAAAGCCCTGCAGCCATAGTGCCTTTAAAAAGTTTCGGATGCTTTGTTTTATTGACGAGTCCGCCTAAAGTTACAAGCGTTGTTCCTGCCATAATCCCCAGGTATCCTTTGAATATGGTTCTAGGCACAACAATTGTATCTGTCATATCTGCTGAATTTTTTGTGCAGGAATGAAATTTTTCCAGGAATGTTTCTTTTTTATCTTGCCGAGTGCCGTTAAAATGTGTTAAGTTTGTGATTTTTGCTATTCTCATTGCAGTTTTTTCCTAATCTTTGTCAGGTATATGCTCAAATATATCCTGAACTCTACAATTTAAAGCATTGCACAATTTGTCTAAAGTTTCAAGTTCTATTGTTTTAGTTTTTTCATGATAAATTCTAAAGACTGTAACATGTGTTAATCCTGCTTCTCTTGCAACTTCAGCCATGTTCATTCGTCTTCTGCCCATAATTTCAGATAATTTATTCTTAATCATAAGAAATTTTTATCATTATAAGCCGGTTGTTGCAAAACGTATTATATATATGTATAATAATATTATACATATATATAATATTATTTAACGATTATTTATAATAAGGAGGATTTATGAAGAAAGCTTTCACTTTAGCAGAAGTTTTAATTACATTAGGTATTATCGGAGTTGTTGCTGCCATGACTTTGCCTGTTTTAATTAGTAAATACCGTGACAGACAGTATGTTGTTGGATTGAAAAAAGCCGTTGCTGTTATAGATAATGCGTACAGACTTGCTATTTATGAAAACGGAGGGAGCAATGATTTTGGCTATTTGGATGCTGAATATGTTCCTCTGCCTCCGGAAGAAGGTACAGGCGTTTATGATAAAAATGCAAGTCAAAATTCTGAAATCCTGTTACAGAAGTTTAGTAAACATCTTAAAATAATAAAAGACTGTGGCAAAGACAGAGGTGAGGAGTGTTTCCCAAAAACAATAAAATCTCCTTTTAGAGATAAAACCTGGGATCTTGTTACTATGCAGGGGAATGCAAGACGTTTTGTCGTTCTAAGTGACGGTATGAGCATAGGGCTGAATAAGTCTTTTGTATATATTGATGTAAACGGATTAAAAGGCCCGAATACTTTAGGTATTGATGTATTTCAGATTGCTCTTAATAATAATGGTATCGGATATTACGATGACGGTTCAGAAGGTACGTTAAAATGCTACACAAATGAATTTGCCTGTTCTGCATGGGTAATTATTAATGACAATATTGATTATATTCACTGCTCTGATTTAAGTTGGAATGGAAAACATAAATGCAAATAAATTAACTATTTTTTAATATTTAAAAGGTTATAACCACTTGATTAGTTTTTTTGTTAATGATATAAAAACCATGTGAGAGTTTTTATAAAAGAAAGGAAACACTTATGGTAAATGTAGCAATTAACGGTTTTGGTAGAATTGGCCGTAATACTTTACGTGCAGCTATCAGAGAAGGTATTTTTGACAAAATTAATTATGTAGCAATCAACGACCCCGGTTTGAAACCTGCTGAAGCAGCTTTGTTATTCAAACACGATTCAGTTATGGGTAAATTTGATGGTACTGTTGAAGCTTATGAAGAAGGTATTATCGTAAACGGTAAAAAAATCAAATTCTTCGCAGAAAAAGATCCTGCTCAATTACCTTGGAAAGATTTAGGTGTAGAAGTTGTTGTTGAATCAACAGGTTTCTTCACAGATGCAACAAAAGCTCACGCTCACATTGATGCAGGCGCTAAAAAAGTTATTATTTCTGCTCCTGCAACAAATGAAGATATTACAATTGTTTTAGGTGTAAACGATAAAGAATACGATCCTGCAAAACACAATGTAATTTCTATGGCATCTTGCACAACTAACTGCTTGGCTCCTGTAGCTAAAGTTATCGATGAAAAATTCGGTATTGTAAAAGGTTTGATGACAACTGTTCACTCTTACACAGGCGACCAAAGAATTTTGGATGCAGGTCACAAAGATCCTAGAAGAGCTAGAGCAGGTGCTTTGAACATTGTTCCTACAAAAACAGGTGCTGCTAAAGCTGTTGCTCTTGTATTACCTCAATTGAAAGGTAAATTGGACGGTTTTGCAATGAGAGTTCCTACTCCTGACGTATCATTAGTAGACGTTGTATTTGAACTTTCTAAAGATGTTACTGTTGAAGAAGTTAATGCAGCATTAAAAGCAGGTGCTGACGGACACGTTCTTTGCTACACTGAAGAACCGTTAGTATCTTCTGACTACATCGGAACATCTCAATCATCAACTGTTGACGCTTTGTTAACTCGTGTAATGGGCGGCAATCAGGTTAAAATCATTTCTTGGTATGATAACGAAATGGGTTATTCTACAAGATTGGCTGAAACTACATTGATGGTTGCTTCAAAATTATAATTTGAAGTTTACAAATAAAAAAAGAGTCCTCTAGAAACGGGGACTCTTTTTTATTACTCAACCGGCTGATTGTAAAATTGTTAACTCCGAAAATAATTATTGTATGGAGGAAAAACAATGCATATTTTAAAATTGATTACATTTATTTTAGTTATTATCGGTGCTTTAAACTGGGGGCTAGTAGGTATTTTTAATATTGACCTTGTGGCAATGATTTTTGGTGATATGACATTATTATCCAGAATAGTTTATTCCCTTGTAGGGATAAGTGCAATTATATATGCAGTTCTGGCATACAAAGAACTATAAATTAGTCAGCCTGTAATGATTTTAAGTAATTTTCGTTTGCTTTAAGCGTATTTTCTGTTGCAACAATTGAGTAAATCGGTTTGCCTGAAAAGACATAATTTGCTGTATTGTAAATATCATCAACTGTAATAGAATCTATCATTTTGAGTGCTTCATTGTCACGTGAAATTCCGTACGGTGTGTTGAGGTTGTATAACAACCCGTCAGTTTGCGAACCATGTGTATTATTCATATTTAAAATAGAATTTTTTAGATTTAATTTTGCGTTATTCAGTTCTTCTTCTGTTACTTTTTCGGTTTTAATCTTTTTGATATGTTTGTTAAAACCGTCGATTGATTTTTGTAAATTGTCATAGCTTATTTCATTAGTATCTTTATTTTCGGTGGTAGTGCCGATTTTTAGATAGAAAAGTCCTATGTTATCGGTAATTTTAAAGTTTGAACGGACATGATATGCCAATTTTTGCTGTTCGCGCAGGTCATTAAACAATCTGGAAGATGCGTTGCCGCCGAGTATTGTATTTAAAAGTTCAAGACAGATATCATCTTTCAGGTTATTTCCTCTTCTGAATTTAAAAGCTTCAATGATTTCTGCCTGATTTTTATTGTCTATGTCCGTTAATACTTGTGTTTGTGTATTTGGAATGTATTTGTCAAGAAGTTCTTCCGGGCTATATACATTGAATTTTTTATAAGCGGCTATGCTATTGAACAGAGTATCATTTAGTTCAGGCTTTTTGTTAAACGGTGCAGTAACTGCAATTGAGGCTTTTGAATTTGTCATAATAGAGTCATACAATCTTTTTACATCATCAAGAGTTAAGCTGTCCAATTCTTTTAAAAGCTCTGATTTTGATTTACCCTGAGGAAGATTTTTATAAATTTCAGTATCAAGTTTGTCAAATGCTGACTTTTCAGAAATAGAGATATTATCAATAATTCTTGATTTTACTTCGTTGAAAGTTTCTTGTGTAAATCTCGGGTTATCCAACAATTCCTTTATGGATTTAAGTGCTTTGTCCATATCTTCAGACGCAAATTTAGAATAAACTGTTACTGATTTGTTATTACTTTCAAAATTTGCATTTATACCTGATTTTTGAAGATCTTTATAGAATTCTTCCTGATTTTTATTTAAAGTTCCCTCATTTAAAAGTTCATCCAATACAAGAACTGCTGCTAATTTATCTGTATTGTATCCTTCTGTTGAAAATTGCATTTTGACATAGCAGTTGTCGGTTCTGCTGTTGTTGGTTACAATTTTAAAGTTGTTGTCCGGCATATTGTATTCTTTTACATTGCTTAAATCAATTGCTTCTTTTCTGCCGGTAAAAGATATACTTTTTGCATCGTTATAATTTTTGTTTATACTTTCAGCATTTGCAGATGATGGGTGAACAACTGTCACGGACGCTTTATTTATATCAAGATATTTTTTTGCTGCATTAACAATATCATCAGCCGTCATTGACTTAATAATTTCCTGATAATTATTAAGGTAGGCTTCATTATTTTCTAAAAGGGCTGCTCCAATAGCATTGTTTGTTCTGAAAGAATGTTCAAATATAGATGAAAACTGGTTAAGCATACGTTTTTTTATAATCTGCATTTCATCATCTGAAGGCGGATTATTCGCGATATTTGCAACTTCATTAAATATTAGTTTCAGAACTTTTTCGGAATTTTCATCTGATGATTCTGCAATAAATATTAATGCTCTGCCGTCTTTCGGATTTGTGCTTATTTTTTCTTCTTCTGTATAAATAGATGCATTATACGGTTTTAACTTTTTGTTGATACGCGTGGTTGAGCCGCCGGACAGTAGCTCCATTGCTGCTTCTGTGAAAATTAAGTCTTTAATATTTTGAGGTTCAGCACCGTTAAAGCCGACTGCGATATGCGAAGCTGTTGCTTTGTCTGATATAAAATCCTCTCTTACTGTTTTCTGAACAGGTACAAGTTTTTCAAAATTTCTTTGTCCTGATGGTTGTTTTTTAGATGTAAAGTATTTGGAAATTAATTTCATTGTTTCTTCTGGCTTTACATTTCCTGTGATAACCGTAACCATATTAGCCGGATAGTAGTTGTTGTTGTAGTAATTAACAACATCTTCGCGAGTTAAATTTGTTATGTTATCTGTTGTTCCGCCAATCATGTCTGTTGATGTGGTTTTAATTCCATATAAATTTTTAAGCATTTTATTAACAGCAAGATTTTCCGGATCAGATGTAATCATGTTGATTTCGGAGTTCACTATTCCCTTTTCTTTTTCAAGTTTGTCTGCGGCGAACAGTGGAGTTTCTAACATTGAGGCATGGATTTTTATTTTATTTTCCAGATCCCCGTCATTTAAAAGGTTAGAACTTATATAATAATTGGTTTCTGCAAAGCCTGTTGATGCATTTGTTGAACCGCCCATTTTATCAACCTGTTTGAAAAAATCTCCCTGTTCAAGCCCTTGCGAGCCGTTAAACAAATTATGCTCAATATAGTGGCTTATTCCGCGCAAGTTATCCGGTTCGTTCATTGAACCAGTATTAACATAAGTTCTTAAAACAGTTTCACCCTCCTGCGGAACAACAATTACTCTTTGACCGTTTGCAAGTTTGTAGCAATAGGCTTTTGTGTCGTAAGGGAAATTCATCTCGCCTGTTTTTGTATAGGCAATAGGAGTTTTTATTGCAAAATCAGGCTGTATATTTGATAATTGTTCAATTTGCGGATTTGTTTGAACTGTTTCGTTTCCCTTGAAAACCTGCTTGTTGCTGTATTGATAATTATTTACACTATTAATAGAATTTATTCTAACCACATTAATATAAAAACATGAACAAATAAAAAATTGCCTTTTTATTATCTGAAAATGGTCTGTTCTCTGTCAGGCCCTACGCTTACGATTGAAATAGGAACTTCAAGAAGTTCTTCAAGACGTGCAAGATACTTTTTACAGTTTTCGGGCAATTTTTCATATTCTCTTATCCCCGAAATATCTTGCCCCCAACCTTTGTGAGTTTCGTAAACCGGTTCGAGATATTTATGGATAAATACATCTGTCGGATAGCTTGTATAAATTTTTCCGTCGCGTGTATCTTTGTAAGCCGTACATACTTTAATTTCATCAAAAGTATCAAATACATCAATTTTTGTCAAAGCAATAGATGTCAAGCCGCCGACTAAAACAGCGTATTTCATAGTAACAGCATCAAACCATCCGCAGCGTCTAGGTCTGCCCGTTGTAACACCGTATTCGTGCCCAATTTCTCTTATTTTGCCGCCTGTTTCGTCTTTTAATTCTGTCACAAAAGGCCCTTCACCCACACGGGTTACATAAGCTTTTGCAACGCCGATTACTTCATCAATCATAGTAGGGCCGTAGCCTGAGCCGGTTGCTGCACCGCCGCCTATTGGATTTGACGAAGTTACAAAAGGATATGTACCGTAATCTATATCAAGCATTACACCCTGTGCGCCTTCAAAAAGGATTGCTTTTTTCTCGCGTTTAGCATCTTCAAGTTCTTTTTGCCAGTCAAAACATACATAAGGTTTGAAAATTTGGGCATATTTTTCA
Source organism: Candidatus Gastranaerophilales bacterium (assembly GCA_944325025.1). Taxonomy (GTDB): domain Bacteria; phylum Cyanobacteriota; class Vampirovibrionia; order Gastranaerophilales; family Gastranaerophilaceae; genus Stercorousia. The sequence goes on from CALUYN010000011.1 coordinate 8,351, forward strand.
CAAAGCGCGAGAATACAGTCTTTTGTATAAGGCTCAAGTCCGTAGACTTTTTCAAGAGTTTTGTTTTTTAAAGGCAGTATAATGTCCAGTTTTTCGTTTAATGCTTCAGGAGAATACAAATCCTGAACTTTAAGTCCTATTCTGGCCATTTTATCAGTGTATGTGGGGCCAATTCCTTTTTTAGTTGTGCCTATTTTCCCTTTGCCTGCCGTACTTTCAGAATACCCGTCAACTTCTGTATGATAAGGCATTGTAATAGATGCAAGCGGATTGATTTTAAGATTTGAAACATCAATTCCTTCTTTAATAAGCCCTTGAATTTCCTGTTCAAAATATTCAGGCAAAATTACAGTTCCGGCACCAATAAAGCATTTTTTCCCTTTGTATAGAATGCCGGATGGAATTAAATGAAATTTAAAAGTTTTGTTATGTGCAACAACTGTGTGTCCCGCGTTGCATCCGCCCTGATATCTTATTATTAAGTCAGCATCCTGTGCAAGTAAATCAGTAATCTTTGCTTTCCCTTCGTCGCCCCACTGCGCGCCTACTACAACCTTATTCATATCCCTTATCCTTTCATAAAGCTCTTTACTGATTTATTTTATCACAAACAGAATTTATTGTTATTTTGATTTAAAATTATTAGTAAGATTAGGCAAAACTTCAAATACGTCCCCGACAAGACCGCAGTCGCATATATCAAATATCGGCGCTTTTTCATCTGTATTAATTGCAATAATTTTGTCACTGTCCTGCATTCCGACTATATGCTGAATAGCCCCTGAAATCCCGCAGGCTATATAGAGTTTTGGTGTAACTGTTTTTCCTGTCTGTCCGATTTGAATATCTGCAGGAGCAAGCCCCATCTCAACTGCACCTCGGCTAGCAGCAACACAAGCTCCAATGCTTTCTGCAAAGTTTTTTAGTAATTCAAATCCCGCTTCATTTTTCATTCCTTTGCCGCCGGCAACAATAATTTCTGCGCTGTCAAGTTCATTTATTGCGGTATTTACACCTTTTACAAATTCCACAAATTTAACTTTAGTTTCAATATTATCTATATTTGGTTTGATATAAATAAATTTTGTATCTTTTACAATATTTTCAGGAGCCGGCTTAAACACTTTCGGACGTACAGTTGCCATTTGAGGCATTGTTTTGCATAAAATTGTAGCCATAAGTTTTCCGCCAAAGGTAGGACGTGTTGCAGCAAGCTGTCCCTTTTCGTTTATGTCAAGTCCTGTGCAATCAGCAGTTAAGCCTGTATGCAAAGATGAGGAAACCCTCGGTGCTAAATCACGCCCTTGAGTTGTCGCGCCGATAAGTACAATTTCAGGCTTTATTTCATTTATAACATCAACTGCTATTTTTGAATACAATTCGGTTGAGTAATTTGCAAGCCTGTCATCTTCCGCAATATAAACGTAATCAAACCCCGAATTAATAAAAGCTTCCTTAAATTCTTCAGCTAATCCGGTTTTACAAATAAGCAGAGCAGAAACATCAGCATTATTAAGCTTTTTTGAAAGTTCCTGAGCCTTGTAGGCCAGTTCAAAAAGAACAGTGTGGAGAAAATTTTCTTTTGTAACTTCTGCATATAACATTATATTACTCATAGGAAATTCCTCCAAACTCTTTTATTTTTATTGCAAGTTCAGAACAATCTTTGCAAATTGCGCATTCTCCTCTGTTGTGTTCTGGACGGAAGGCTTTGCTTACAAACGTCGGAGAGCCTTTAATCCCTGTTTCTTCTGGTGTAAGCCCTATATCTTCCATTGAATAATTCAAGATTTCAGCATTTTTTGCTTTTATAAAGCCGTTAATTTTTGGTCTTGTTGTTTCATCAATCCCCTTTAAAACACAAACAAGAGCAGGTAGCTCAACTTTGAGTGTTTCAAGTCCTTCTTCAATTTCTCTGACTGCACAAACACTGCCATTATTACATTCTTTTAATTCTTTTACGAAAGTTATTTGAGGAATACCTAACTGATTTGCAATTCCAGGGCCTGTTTGCGCTGTATCACCGTCAATTGCAAACTGTCCGCAAAGAATTAAATTAAAATCCTGCAATTTTGTTTTAATAGCTGCTGCTAAAGTTTTACTTGTTGCATATGTATCCGCGCCTGCAAATTTTTTATCCGAAATTAAGACGCCTTTATCACATCCTAGAGCTATTGCCTGACGCAGCATTGTTTCAGCCTGCAAAGGCCCCATTGTCAAAACTGTTATTTCAACATCCGGAATAGTTCTTTTTAATTTTAGAGCTTCTTCAATAGCATATACATCAAAGGGGTTGATAATACTTTCTACCCCTTCCCTTTGTATAGTGTTATTTTCAGTCCATTTGATATCAGTAGTATCAGGAACCTGTTTTATGCAGACTATAATTTTCATAAAAAACCTTATCTGTGAAGTTTTGAAGCTTTTTGTCTGGCAGTTGTTTCAAGCAAAGCATTGTAAGCTAACATATACATTGAGCATTTCCTAACACTTGGGACAAACCAGGCACAGCTTTCAAGCGTACATACTTTATCAATGTCTGACCCTGCACTCATTAGAGGGCAATATGGAATATCTTTAGCCATAATTTTCTCCTATTTGTTGACTGATTGTTTTAACAAGTTACAATTTTCGTCGCGTTTTCTTTCCTGATCTTTGTAAATTTTAGTTCTGTTGATTACTTCATCAAAATCAATTTTATGAGCATCAAAATCAGGGCCGTCTACACAGGCAAATTTTGTTTCTCCGCCTACGGTAATTCTGCATGCGCCGCACATTCCAGTGCCATCAACCATGATAGGATTCATGCTCGCTTCAGTATAAATTCCTTTATCACGTGTTAAATCCGCCACTGCTCTCATCATTGGCATAGGTCCGACGGCTATTGCATAGTCTACTTTTTCCTGACTCATAATTCTTTCAAGTACCTGTGTAACAAAACCTTTTTCGCCAAGGGTTCCGTCATCTGTAGTTATAAAAAGTTCCGTACAGGCATTTTTCATCTTGTCCTGCCAGAAGATTAAATCTTTTGTTCTTGCCCCCATAATCATGTACACTTTGTTGCCGGCTTCTTTAAAAGCTTTAGCAATCAAGTAACATGGGGCAGCGCCATATCCGCCTGCAAGACATACTACAGTTCCGTATTTTTTTATATGGGTAGGCTGTCCCAATGGGCCGACAATATCATGAATTTCATCGCCTGCATTTAAAGCCGCAAGCTGTTTTGTGGAGTAACCTACAGCCATAAAAACAAGGGTTAAAGCTCCTGTTTCTTTGTTAACATCCGCGATAGTAAGCGGAACTCGTTCACTGTTTTTCGTTGCTCTGAATATTATAAACTGGCCTGCCTTAGCGTTTCTGACTACATAGGGTGCGTCTACTGTAATTTCAAACTGGTTCGGGCAGAGTTCTTTTTTTGATAAAATTTTGTATCCCATACTCATCTCTTTCTTATATATCTGAATTATACACTAAAAAATGAAAGAGGACAAGAATTTTTTAATTTATCTTATTCTAACAGGATAGTCCTTTTTTATTTGCCATCCGTCAAACATAATCAACAAGGCGCAAGTATTTGTTAATCCGACATTATTAGCCGGATTGCAATGTTTTACCATTTTTTCTCTGTCGTTATAGGCGTATCCTTCAGTATATTCATCATTGTCATTATTGGTACCGAAAAAACCGGCAGGATAGAAATTTCCCATTCCAGAAGATCTCATGGAACTATTTTTTACTTCATAGTCAAGGAAGAAATAAAATAAATCAACACCGTCTTTATTAGGGCCTCTTAATCCATTTATGTCGCAAAATGTGTGTATTTGTTGTGTATTTCTGAAAAAGCATATTGTTCCGTCACTAAGTAAAATTTTCAGGTAAGTATTATTAAGTGTTGAATTTGGATACTCGATGTCAGCAGGGAATTCTGCTCCGTTTAAATAAGGTACAAGAGCTGTTTTAAACCAGTTAATTGTTGCTTGACCAACAATATCGTTATAGGGTATTGATGTCCAGGTATCATTTGCTTTGGAAAGATTAACAGCTTGATTCATAGTTGAATAGAGCTTTTGAAGCTGTGATACAGTTTGTTTTTTCTTGTAATTGCTAACTAATGACGGTATGGTTAATGAGGCAACAACACCGATAATTCCGAGGGTGATGAGGACCTCAGCCAAGGTAAATGCGGCTCGTTTTTTTAGTGAAGGGTGAAGAGTGAAGCGTGAAGAGGATATTTTAACTTCCCTCCCTCGTGGGAGGGATTGAGGGAGAGGGTTCGTGTTATCCAGAATGTCTGATTGACCTCCGTGCTTCAGCATCTCACTATTTTGCGATTGCGGATCAGCTTTTCTGTCGGCAATGACGGAAACAGGTGCTTGTTCAGAAGAATAGACGACCGGATGGCAGGAAGGCAGGCTAAAATTAGATGCAAAGATGCAAGGATGCATAGAGGCAAAGCTATTATCAATAATAAATTTTGTCCATGTTTTACCTAAATAGCTATAAACGAAAATAGCCTGACCTCCTGACCTCTTGACATCCGGCCTTCCGTCTAGCAATTTAGCTGCATCAATTTCTATCGTGTGCGCGCTTTCGGGGGGGGGGCAATTTTCAGCTTCTTATCTTCCATAATAAAACTCCTCTTAATTTACCTCGACACTTTTATTATTTATGCTTTTTTTATATTTGTCAAGTAGCAAAAAAAGAAGCCCTTTTGGGGCTTTTTTATATATATACAAAGTAGAATTAGTTATTTTGTGTTTGCTTTGAAAATTAAAAATGCATATCAAAAGATGAAGGCATACCGTTTACTTTTTCATCTTCCATTCGCATTGCAGAACCAATTGTAAAACTTTCTGCATACAATTTGTTTATTTTATAATTAATATCCCCTGTGAATACTTCTTCGTTTTCCTCTAAAAATTTGAAAAGCGGTTCTGTCGGAGATTTTACAATATTGCCTAAGGTATCTCCTGCTTGTTTTAGAGTTCTTTCACCTATTTCCGGAACTTTTACATTCATCCCGAATGGTTTATATGGTCTATTAAATGATGCTCCTGTGTCTGCCATATTTTTATATCCTTATTAACTACATTTAGTTAATCGGCAGATTTGTATAAAAAATTTAATTATTTATTATGAATTTTTACAATTGTTAATAATTATTTTTTACGGCGTTTTGTTACTTTAACCCCTAGTTTACTTGGTTCAATATTCCTTCCGCTTTCATTGAAAAATGTCTTAACCATTTCTACTGCTTTTTTGATAGGGATATTGCCGCTGTATGCTTCTTCAAAAATTTCTTTAAAATAAGTTTTTTGATTTTTAATATCAAATTGTTTTATAAATTCAACAAGACTGTTGTTTGAACGCGTGTTATTATCATCTGCGCAGGCAAGTGCAAAATTCCCTAAATCATTAGAGCCGCCGAGGGATTTTGGATGTATATGCTCTATTGTTACAATAGAAGGCCTTAAAACGTTATATCCGATTGCATCTGATGCAGATAGTTCATGTTTTGTAATGAAGGCATTAACGCTTGTTCTTGAAGTAGGGAGTTTGTCAACTATTGCATTTATTTTTGCCCTGAGCTGTTCATTGGGCATTCCTGTCAGTGTTTCGTTTAAATCGTATTTAAATGCTTTGTTACTGAATTTTATTTTAACCGGGCGCTGTTCTAGTGTGTTGATTGCAATATCACATAGATACAAAATATCTTTTCTGTTAAGAATTTCACCGTACTGTCTGATTTTATTTATTATGATTAGCTGTAAATCTTTTTTTGTTAAACTTTTTTTATTAACGTCGCGGGTTTCTGTTATTTGTAATATTTTATCAATAAATTTTGGAGTCAAAGGCTCTTTTTCTTTTTTAAATAAAGGGTGTGTAAGAGGTTCTGTGAGCTGTGCTATTTTTCTTGCCATATATTCATCTTTTATAGTGACTCCTATACGTGACATTTTATATTTAAATTCTTTTCCGCTGAATTCACTCGGAATATAAACTTTTTCTTCTAGCCTTAGTCTTGAAACTCTCAGCAATTCTTTAAATTTTGTTTTATATCCGTGCGGCATTTCACTTGCGAGCGCAGATAGCTCCTTGAATATTGGTTTTTGTTCTTCAAGTAATTCTTTATTTGCTTTCGGATACATTATTTTTATGGCTTCGGATAATCTTATGTCAGGCTTATCAAATGCCAGAATAGCAACGCGTTTTACAAATTCTTTTTCTGTAGGATGGAGATATTCAATATAATTAAACATTTCCTGTACAAACTTTTTTATGGAACCGGAAAATATCCCGCTGCTTTTTAACCGGTTTACAATCTTATCACTCAATAGAGGTCTTCCGCAGTAAATGCAGTGTATTTTTCTCTGATATGCAAGATTGCGAAATGCGGATGCACTGTTAATAGCAGTAAATGACGGCTGGCTTTTGACAAAAATATCGCCAGTATTGTGAAAGTTGTTTACAGGATACCTGTAAACAGAATAATCATACTGATTATTCTTATTTACTCCTAAAGGCTTTATAAAATTATTTAGAACAGATGCAATCCTCATAGGGTAAAAATACATCTGATTAAAAATTTTTGCTAGTTTATTAAAAAATGTTACGTAAAATACAGCTGCGAAATATCAAGATCAATGTACCTATCTGATAGCCAGTATAAAACTTCTCTTAAATTTTCAATATATTCTTTGTTGCATATGCCTTTTTTACATAAAGAAATCAATTTGTCAGCCTGAATTTGAGCGTTCTTTGGCATATAAGGATTTTCTTCTATTTGTATTGGTATAGGGTAGTGATGACGCGAATTATTACAATAAGTGCATTCTAATGCAAAATTAAGCGAGTTGCTCAGCCCATGCATACATTTAGGGGTAAGATGTTCAAAAGTTCCAACTGACGGATGTATAAGGTTTAGTGCTATAATCTCAGGTCTTTTTCTGGCATTTTTTACAACAAAAGCACATACCTCATCGCTTGAACGCGGTAATCTGCGTGCAATTTTTATAATCTCTTCTTTAATTGATTTGTTTTCTAGATTTCTGATTATATTTTTTAATTTATGGACAAAAATTCGTCTGGAAAATGGTTTGTGCGGTTCGGGGTCAAAAATTATATCGTTGGTTTTAATCATAAGCTTTCTAAGTTGTCTTGCCATTTTTTTAGGAAGTATTCGTCTATAAAAGCTGATCTTATTAAATATAGAACTTTGAATTTTTACCAGAGCAAGTTCATGTATATCTTTTTTCATTAATAGAAGTTCTTGAAAATTTTTATCAGGATATTTTGTAGACATTGTTTTAAACATATTAAACACCTGTCTTTCAACAGGATGCATAATATTTTCAAACGGTTCAAGGAGTTTTATGGCTTCAGATGCCTTTTGGCAAAGTTCTTTTCTTCCGCTTAAATACATATAAATATCCGGATGCAGCATTTCTTTGCCGCAGCACAGGCATGGTATGCGGTAATTAAAGAGGTTTTTTAACTCCTTTCTTGTAAGGGGAATTTGGGGTAGTTCATTTTCAAATGTCTTTTTAGTTTTTTTTAATTTCTTCTCCATACGTACCATCAGGATTTTGTTCAATTATATTATTCCCGATTTTAAATATTTTATACACCTGGAGGCGGTTGAATATATAGAGGCTTTAATTTTCTCCAGTTTCCTTCATCATCTTTTTGCTCTGCAAGTTCTGCAAGAATTTCTCCGAGCGGATAAGAGTTTTCCTGATATGAAGTTCCGCCAAGAACCGGTTTTAATTTGTCATCTGTAATAACAGTATATTCTCCTGATGATATAATATTTTTGACTTCTTCTAATGGGACTGCTCCCTTAATTTCTCCGCTATAATAAAGGTATGCGCAGTTTTTTCTTGCATCTAGCGCAACAAGCGGATTGTTATCGGAAATTTTTGAAAGAATTTCAAGTGATGATACCCCAACAGCACGGCAGTTGAGCTGCTGTGACATAACACGGGCAACAGTCACACAGGCTCTTATTCCTGTAAAACTGCCGGGACCTATGTTTACCCCGATTAAATCAACATCTTGCGGTTTAATATTATTTTCGCTCATAATCTCCTGTAAAGTTGAGATTAAAAAAGCTGAATGGTATTTGTTGTCTTTGTTTTCAACAATCCGTGAAGAAAGTATTTTCCCATCTTTTTTTATTACTGCGTACATTTTGTCAAGACAGGTATCAAAAGCCAGTGTAATCATTTTTCTAATCCCTCTATTATTTCATCTTTTCCGCAGGAGATAAATTCATAAATTCTTGATTCGTCATCTGAGTATGTAACATTAATTTTTAAATGGTTAAAAGGTGCTTCATTTTGATTAAATTCCGCCCATTCAACGAATGTAACCTGTTTCCCTTCAGAATATTCCCGCAGTTCATCATAAATTGTTTTTATCCCCTCATTTTCAAGCCTGTAAAGGTCAAAGTGGTAAATCGGAATTGAACCCGTGTGGTATTCATTTAAGATTACAAAACTCGGGCTTGTAACTTTTTCTTTTACATCAAGCGCATCTGCGACAAGTTTTACAAATGCTGTTTTGCCTGCTCCTATTTCTCCGTAAAGGTTTATAAAACACCCGTCTTTAATCAGTTCGGCAAATTTATAAGCCAGTTGTTTTGTATCTTCAAGAGTTTTGCATACTTTTTTATAGCTTTTCATTTTCTATTCCTTTGTCACTACCCTATTGCGTCCGCTGTTTTTGGCTTCATATAAAGCTTTATCCGCTTTTTCAATAAGATCTTCTTCGCTTTCTTCAGGTTTGTATTGATGAACTCCAAGACTAATTGTAACATTAATATTTTGTTTTTTTAAATCAGGATTGATTTTAGAAATATCAATTTTAGTTTGTTCAATAGCTTTTCTAAGTCTTTCTGCGACCATTGAAGCTTCATCAAGTTTTGTAAACGGAAGCAGGATAACAAACTCTTCTCCGCCATACCTTCCTGCAACGTCATAATCCCGCAACTGCAGTTTGATAGTTCTGGCAACAGTTTTTAAAACCAAATCTCCCGCAGCATGTCCGTATGTATCGTTGATATTTTTGAAAAAGTCAATATCAATCATAACTGCGCAGAGATTTCTATTTTGTCTTTTTGCGCTAGAAACTTCTTGCTTTATGCGTTCTTCTAATTGATGCCTGTTATAGAAGCCGGTGAGAGCATCAAGGGTAGCATGTTTTAGAATTTCTGCATAAACATTTGCTCTGTTTATTGTTGTTGCCGCTTGTTTTGAAAGCTGCTCAAGATATTCAATTTCCTTGTCGCTTAATACGCTGTCTGTCCCTTTGGTTACTATGCAGCCAAGTAATTTATGTTCGCTTATTAAAGGAAACAGCCCTATCTTTCTGTCAGGAGTCAGAATATATTCAGAGTCATTGTTTAAACATTTGATTAGCTCAAATATTTTTTCATCCTTACAAGCTGATGGCCAAACAAGTTTATTATCAATAAAAATGTATACCAGATGGTCAGATACAAATTTGTCTATCATTTCGCCGATAATCGGAACAATATAACCTGTTTCGTACTGGGTTTCAATGATTTTAGCAATATTTTTCATTGAATCGTGAAAATCTATGTTTTTCTGCATTCTTTCACTCAGGATAATATTTTGAATTTTTAACGATATGCAAAATATTGAAAGTTCTAGAAATTCCAACAAACGGCTGTGGAGTTTTTCCGAAAATTCAAGCATACCTATTACCTGCCCGTTGTTAAAGAGGGCATAATAAGAAAAGTTTCCTGCCGTTATATATTTTTTATCTCCGAGGTTTTTAAAAATGTTGTTCAACTCTTTTGATTTAATGAACATCCAGCTTTTTGAAAAATCTCTTAAAGAATCCGTTGTAGAGTCATAAATATATATTGCGTTGAGCGGAAAAACTTCCTCAAGCACATTTACGATGCTTTGAATATTCGATGCGCTGTTAAGAAATTTAAATATTTGTCTGAGATTATCAATCATATTAATTTTCTAATTTTTGTAAAATATCATCGGGGATGTCACAGTTTGCATAAACATTTTGAACGTCATCATGTTCTTCCAGTTTATCTAAGAGTTTCAAAATCTGGTCTGCAGTTTTTTCATCGGTGATTTCAACTGTGTTTTGCGGAATTCTTACAAGTTCTGCAGATTGCGCTTTAAAACCTTCTTTTTCCAAACCTTCGACAACTGATTGAAAACTTCCCGGAGTTGTTAAAACTTTATAAGTGTCGTCTTCTTCTGTGACATCAAGTGCATCAAGATTAATTGCAGCTTCAAAAAGTTTATCAAAATCAACGTTTTCATCAAAAGTTATAACTCCGCGCTGATCAAACATCCAGCCGACACAGCCTGTAGCTCCCAGACTTCCGTTGTATTTTGTGAAAAAACTTCTTATATCGCCTGCAGTTCTGTTTCTGTTATCGGTCATGGCTTCTACAACAACAGCAACGCCGCCTGCTGCATAACCTTCATAGATAAGTTCTTCGTAGTTTTCAGATGCTCCTGCACCTGCTCCTTTTTCTATGGCGCGTTTAATGTTGTCGTTCGGAAGTCCTGCTGCTTTTGCTTTTTCAATTGCAGTTCTTAATCTGAAGTTCCCTGCAGGATCAGGCCCGCCAAGTCTTGCAGATACTATTAATTCTCTTGAATATTTCTGAAACACAACTGCACGCTGCGAATCTACTTTTGCTTTTTTATGTTTAATGGTTGACCATTTTGAGTGTCCTGACATAAGTTTATACCTCTTTCTGTTGTTTTAATTTAAGTTTAGCATAAAAATATATAAGTAACTATTTAATTAATGCGCACTTTACATTCTGCTTTGACAAATTATAATTGTTGTAAGGGAAAAAGATATAAAAAGGACAGAGAATGAGTAAATATTTATTGGAAGTCGGATGTGAAGAATTACCTTATAAGTTTATCCCATCTGCAATTCAACAATTGAAATCAGGTTTTGAAAACTTTTTAAATTCAAATAAAGTAGAATTTGAAGATGTTAAAGTATATGCGACACCAAGACGTCTTGCCGTTATTGTGTCAGGTCTGGATAAAGAAAGCAAAGACGAAGTAAAAATTGTAAAAGGCCCTATTAAAAAAGTTGCTTACGATGAGCAGGGCAATTTAACAAAGGCCGGTGAAGGTTTTTGCCGCAAAAACGGCCTTAATCCAGAAGATTTGTACATAGAAGATGACTATATTCACGCCAAAGTGACTATTAAAGGAAAATCTATAGTTGAACTGTTGCAGGAAAATGTTCCGTCAATTGTATTGAAACTTCAAGGTTCGCATTTTATGCGATGGGCTGACAATGATGAAAAATTCTCCCGTCCGATAAGATGGATTGTTTCTATTCTTGACAGAGATGAAGTTAAAATAAAAATTATTGATAAGGAATCTTCTAACGTTACTCGCGGACATAGATTTGCTCAGCAGAATGTTTATATTAATAATCCTGATGACTATGTTGAAATTATGCGCAACTGCTGTGTAATTGTTGATCAGGATGAACGTAAACAAAGAATTATCGATAAAGCGCGTGAAGAAGCTGATAAACTTGGTGCAACGCCTTATTATACAGATGATTTGCTAGAAGAAGTTACATTTATTACAGAATATCCTGTGCCTGCGGTATGTGAATTTTCTGAGGAATATTTGAAACTCCCTGAAGAACTTGTTGTCACTGTTATGGCTGTTCACCAAAGATATTTTGCACTGTATAAAGACGGTAAACTAATTAACAAATTTATAACAATGACAAATTATATCGGCGACGAGTTTGAAAATATTAAAGCGGGTAATGTCCGCGTTATAAAAGCCCGTCTTGATGATGCTGTATTTTTCTTTAATGAAGATACTAAAAAGCCTCTGGCTGATTATGTCGAAGATTTAAAAGGTATCACCTTCCAAAAAGGCATGGGAACAATGTATGACAAGGCTCAAAGACTTGTTATGCTGTCAAAACTTATTGCAGGCAATGACCCTATGATTGAACGTACAGCGCTGCTTGCAAAAGCTGATTTGACAACAAGTCTTGTGTTTGAATTTACTGAACTGCAAGGATTTATTGGCGCTGATTATGCAAGAGTTTCAGGGGAGCCAGAATGCGTTTGTGAAGGTATAAAGGAACACTATTTCCCTCTTAATGCTGACAGTGAAATTGCAAAAACTAAAGAAGGCCAAATTGTTGGTATAGCAGATAAGATAGATAATATCTGTGCTGTATTTGCAGAAGGGAAAAAACCGACCGGTTCATCAGACCCGTTAGGTGTACGTCGTGCTGCTCTTGGTATTATAAGAACAATTCTTGCAAATAATTTGAAGATTGATTTAACACAGCTAATCAACGAAACACTATTATTGCTTCCGGTTGCAGGTGAAGGCAAAAATGTTTTAGATAAAGTTAAAAACTTCGCAGGTTCTTGTACTGACAGACTTTCAGGTAAAGTTACAGATGAAATTTATGAATTTTTTATTCAAAGATTGATAATTTTCTTGTCTGACAAATATCCTAAAAATGTTTTGGAAGCTTGTGCTGCAAATGCCAATCCGCTTGTTGATCTGACAGATTACGTAAAACGTGTTGAAGTTGTATCAAAACTCAATTCTCCCGCAATGTTGGAAAGCGCTAACAGAGTATTGAGAATATTGAAAGAAGATTCTAAAAAGCAGGTTAACAAAAGTCTTTTCAAAGAACCTGCGGAAGCCATGCTTTTGGAACAAATTAATACTTTGACCGATGATATGGATTATGAAGCTTATTTAAAACAGCTTGAAGAAATAAATCCGTCGGTTGAAAAATTCTTTAATGATGTTCTTGTCATGGACAAAGATGAAAATGTTAAAGAAAACAGACTGGCACTTTTAACTCTTTTAAAATCTAAATATAACCGCCTTGCGGATTTTAGCAAATTATAAAGAATTGTAAACAATCTTTGTAAAAAAGTAAATTATTTTTTTCAGGATACTTTAAAATAATACAAAGAAGGTAATTCAATTTTTAACAATAAATTATGGTAGGAGTCAACAAATGCTAAACCGATTTAAAAATTTAAAGATTGTGAAAACTTTAAAGCAGCAGCTTAGTCCGAAATTGCGTTGGTTAAATTTCATGAATCACAATATTGATAAATCATCTCCAGATTATGTAAGGTTGATTAGCGGAGTTGACGAATTAAAATCAAGTTCTGACGAACGTAAGCTGGAAGCAATGGTCAGAGAACAACTCAAAGAAGAATTTCCGAATATCGAGAATATGAAATCTTATGAGCTTCTTGTAGATGCGGTAATCCACAATTACAAGAAAAAACAGCTTCAAGCTATGGATGAGCAAGAAAATAATTAATAACTCATCAAAAATTAATAAAAGATAGCACCCGATGGCGGGTGTTATTTTTTTTATAAGTTTTTATTATTTTAATGTGTACATTGACATAAGATGTGTTATTGGAAGTCAAGCAATCTACTAAAGACAGCTTGTTGGTACTTTCTTGTACCGACAAGAAAGTACCGCAAAGAAGCTCCCGGCAGTCACTCCGTTCACAAATCAATTGTAATTGCTCAACTCAAGCCGGCTAAACTCGCTTATAAGTCACCCTGAACTTGTTTCAGGGTCTAATTAATTTTTCGCTCAGACAATAGCCGGCTTTGTCGTTGTTTCGCAAACATTGATTGCTCACTACGTTAAATGCCGGATTATTTTTTATTTTACGTGCGCTTTAGCGCGCCGTAAAGAACTTATCGCCTTATAGTCCTAACGTCTTATCGACTTCCAATAACACATCTTATGCAGAAAGGAGTAAATATGACAACAATAATTGGTGTGGCATTGGAAAATCGTCTTGAAACATCTCTTGAATTCCAAAAAATTGTGACAGATTTTGGCTGTGAAATTAGAACACGTATCGGTTTGCATGCTTCAAAAGAAGAGGTTTGCCTTAATAGAGGTATAGTGCTTCTTGAAGTCACCGGAGAGGCAGAACTTTTGAAATTGGAACTTTCAAAACACTGGCAAATTCAGGTTATGGAATTTGAATAATAACTTTTGTAAACTATTTAAATTTTAAATAGCAAAAATTTTTTTCAGGGTGTTTCATAATGAAGGGAACTAACCAAATGATAACGCCCGTAAATGCTTTACAGTCTAATTTACTATTTAAGGCAATTCAAACAAAATTGCCGGACGGTAAAACAGAAGCTAATCAGCAGGTGAGGACAAGCATTTTTTATATAAACGATTTTCACGGGAAATCAATAAATGTTGAAAGAACAATAACCGCATCACGAGCTTTTGACCATTTTGAGCCTTCACAGCCGACTGATAAATTAAAATTTTCATCGGGTGATATTCAGCTTGGAGAACCTGTTGAGGCAAATAAAGTCATGGTTGAAGCGCAAAATATAATGGGTATCATGGCATCTGCTATGGGCAACCATGAATTTGATATGCAAGATCATATATCTGAGCTTATTCCGCATATGGGATATAAAATGCTTGCCTGCAATATTAATATTAAACCTGATAACCCGCTTTATAAAAAAGTTGAAAAATCTTATATTCAGGAAATTAATGGGCACAAGTACGGTGTAATCGGCATAAGCCCTGTTGATTTGTTCTCAAGAATAAAGTACGGCAAGATTTTTCAAGAGTTGAATGTTGACGGGATTGAAAATACAATAAAAGATGTTCAATCAGAAGTTGACAATTTGAAAAAGCAGGGGGTAAATAAAATAATCCTTTTATCCCATATCGGCTTTGGTTATGATCAAAGGATTGCACGGGAAACAGAAGGTATTGATATAATTCTTGGCGGGCATTCGCATAACCTTGTTGAAGATGTAAAGCCTGAATATAATTTATTGTATTCAAAAGCCGGCGAACCTGTGGTCATAACTCAGGCAGGACGTGACGGCCGATATTTTGGAATTTTGAATGTTGAGTTTAACCCTAAAGGTATTTTAACTAAAATTCAAAATAACGTGACAAGTACCAGAGGTTTTAAACGTAATGTGCCGGCAAGACATGTGTTTGAACAGATAGTTGGAAAACCTCGTGTTGTAGGACAAATTAAATCAGCCCCTCCGCCTTTGGTTAATGATTCTATTGAACCGAGCGGTCATGCAAACTTTATGTGCGACTGTATGAGAGAGGAACTCGGAACAGATATTGCATTGTTTGGTTCTGCAACAATACGCGGATATTTTGAATCAGGAAACCTTGATACAAGATGGCTTGAAGATATATCTCCGTTTAAAAATAAAATGGTAGTAACTGATTATTCGGAAAAGCAAATAGTTGATGCATTAAGGGTTTCTGCGCGTTCAATGGTAAATACAAATAATAAACCGGGAATTCTTCACGTTTCAGGATTAAAATATACAATATCAAAGGACGGGCAGTTAAGAAGTGCGTCTTTTATTGATAAAAACGGAAAAGAAACTACTATTGATATTAACAATCCCAGAACAGATAAGTTTTATAAAACAGCTTTGACAGATTACTATTGTCAGGGACATGACGGTTTTACAATGCTGAAAAATTATGATAACGCTATAAAATACGATTTTGATATAACAAAGTGTATTGAAAATTACTTTAAAAAACACACAGGATCTGTTGAAATAAAAGATGACGGCAGAATAAAAATTGTTGATTAAAGAAGCGCCTTTTTAATAGGCGCTTCTTTCTAACATCATAGGTCTAAGTTTTTCTTTATAAACCTGTACAAGACAATAATACCATACTAACTGGGCAACACATCCTAAGTATCCGCCGAGTAATCCGCCTACATAAGCAGGAATATTAGTGTCAGCATAACCTGCAATACCTAAAATGAGTCCTACAAGAAAGCTCGGAACCATTGATAAAATCCCTACAGGGATAAACAACAACCCGAGTAATGCTAGAATTCCAATAGTAGGACCTATAAATTTAAACGGCAAAGTTATGTTAAATAACCCTTTTGCATCAAAGTTTTCACAATAAGCAACAAATATAAATGATAAGAATACAGCCATACATAAAAATAATATTCCGAGTACAATACCTATAAACATAGATATTGCCGTCCCAACTGCAACTATCCCGATCATGATACTCAAATATATAATCCATACAATAACTAAGGGCAGAGCCTT
This sequence comes from Candidatus Gastranaerophilales bacterium, assembly GCA_944325025.1. Lineage (GTDB taxonomy): Bacteria > Cyanobacteriota > Vampirovibrionia > Gastranaerophilales > Gastranaerophilaceae > Stercorousia. Next base: position 24,496 of record CALUYN010000011.1, read on the forward strand.
TAAAAATATTCCGATTGGCGCCATATCAAAGTCAGGGAGTAAATTTTCTTCTGTTTCAAAGAATGCTTTATGCATAAATTTATAGGTATATCCTCCAAGATAAATCCCTATTACAATAGCACCGGCTATCGCCCAGAAAAACATTGACATATCCGGCGGCATTGTTTTAGCCTGTTTAAAATTTTCAAAATAGATTGAAATTACAGACATTAACCCAGTTAAAGCAAACAAAGAAATATTTTTTAGCAGAGCATCTGGCCCTGAAAAAATTTTTCTGTAACCATCAGTAATAAGTTGTACAGCGTTCATTTTACCTCTCTTTCATACGTTTTTATTACTTCATAATCCCAAATTAAAGTACCTATTGTTAGTGTGTAGACCATTAATATTCCAGTCATATAAGTTGCAATAGCTTTTATGGCATATTCTCCTGATGAAATCACGAGTCCGATTTCTGTTAAATTCCCTTTATAAACAAGCGCCATGATAAATCCTATTGCAAAAAATATACAAAATATAGATGTATATGTAGTTGCATAGGCAAGAATTATAATCCAGATTCGTTTTAAGAAAAGCAATATATAATCAGAAATTTTAAAATTTTTGAACAATATATTCCAATCCTTGTCAGCAAAATTGTAAGAAAATCCGGCTTGCAGCATTGTTAAAGGTACGGCAAGGAAAGCTTCAATGCAGAATGCCAGATGTTGATAGTGCGGGGCAAAGAGTGACACCATAGAAAGAGGAATACATACAATAAAAACAATAAACGGAATTTTGTTTCGCAAAAGTTTTATTGAGCGTAAATCCACATCGGGAATTTCGCGTTCTTTCATAAAAAGTATTTCATACCCCGTAAGAAACAATGTATAGATAATTGAAACAATCGCAAGTATATATTTCCAAATAATATCGGTTTCACCTAATGCAATGTACCCCTGCAGCAAACCGACCATACCGCAAATAGAAAATAATGTAATCTGTCTTGGAAAAGCTTCTTTACTTGCAAAAAGGTTAACAAATCCTTCACACATTTTCGCCATTAATATCTTCCTTTCCGCTCAATAACGGTTTAATTTTTTCGTTATAGGTGTCAATTAAGGAGTAAGGGTAAGCATAATACCAGGTTATAATCATAAAATATGACGCTAAAGTTATTATAACAAAATCTAATACATAATACTCTCCGCTTATATAACCCATTGTGTCAATTCCAGTTATTGCTGCAGCAGCATATAGCAGAATACATACAAGCAGCGCAAGAAGTGTAACCAGAATAAACAAGCAAAGTTTAATTAATGTTTCTTTAAACGCAGGTTTTATGAATTTAAATATTAATGCTATATTAAATAGTCCTTTGGTTTCTAAATTTTCAGCATAAGCTAAATAGATGTAGTACACAAATATTGCAACAAAAGCAGTTATTACAAGGATTGTAATTGGAAAAATTATAGTATTAATCAAGGTAATATAAATTACAACGGATGTTATAACAACTGCTGCTGCATAAATAGCCCAAACTATATCAAGTCTGAGCATTCCCCAGAAAATTTTGGGTTTAATCTCTTTAAAATTCGGGATTACTCCGCAATTAATATTATTTAGAGCGTTATGCAGAAATTGCAGGCTGTGCGCGCCTACAAAAAAACTAAAAAGTATATCAAAAATATTCTGGGTGTGATTGTGAGGTTTGCCGGCAGCTATATCAAGCAGCATAGAACTTATTGTCCATACAAGAGCAATGATAAAAAGCCCTATATGTATTTTTTTATTTTCATATATTTTTTTGTAACAGTCTACTATTCCTGCCATTTTCTCTCTCCACTTTTATTTAGTTTATTATAGCAGTTTTTTGTACAATTGCAAGAATGTATTTTTTTATAGTAAAATTGGTTTATGGAAACAGAAATTAAACAGCAGATTAATAATTTAAAATCACGTTTTAATAAAATAAAGGAGTGTCTTTGACACTGCTAAACTGAAAAGCGAACTTTCAACTCTTGAGGAGGAGCTTCAAAGTCCTGATGTTTGGGCGGATCAAAAAAAAGCGTCTGATTTAGGCGCTCAAGTGCGTTCAATAAAGGATAATCTAGAGTTTCTTGATAAATGGCAGAATGTCTTGGATGATTCTGAGGTTGCACTTGATATTGGAGATGCTGAGCTTATAAATGAAAGTGTTGGAAAATTAAATGAAATGGAGCGCGCCTGTGACTCGTTTGAAGTAAAACAGATGTTGAGCGGGGAATACGATGACGCTGATGCGATTTTAACAATAAATGCGGGAGCCGGCGGGACAGATGCACAGGATTGGGCAAGTCTGCTTCTCAGAATGTATACACGCTGGGCAGAAAGCAAAGGATGGAAGGTTGAACTTCTGGACAAGCTTGACGGTGAAGAGGCCGGAATAAAATCTGCAACCATAAAAATTACGGGTAAGTTCGCATTCGGCTATGCCAAAGCAGAAAAAGGAGTGCACAGGCTTGTGAGAATTTCTCCTTTTAATGCTAACGGAAAAAGACAGACAAGTTTTGCCTCTGTTGAAGTTACTCCGATTATTGAAGATTTTGAAAAAACAATAACAATTCCGCCGGAAGAGCTTGAAATTGATACGATGCGTTCAGGCGGTGCGGGCGGTCAAAATGTTAACAAAGTAGAAACAGCCGTCAGAATTTTGCATAAACCGACAGGTATTGTAGTAAAGTGCCAGCAGGAACGTTCTCAGCTTCAAAATAAAGAAAATGCAATGCAAATTCTTGCATCAAAACTCCTTGCAATTCGTCAGGAAGAGCATGAGAAAAAACTTGCACAATTGAAAGGTGAAAGTGCTGATATAAATTTCGGCTCACAAATAAGATCTTATGTTTTCCATCCATATAAAATGGTTAAAGACCATAGGACAGGTTTTGAATCCGGCAATGTTGACGCTGTCATGGATGGTGAACTTGACGGTTTTATTGAAAGCTATTTAAGAAATATGAAATAAAAACGCAATTTTTTTATAAAAAAATACTTTATATAAGAGTAGATAGAAGGTTTAAGGTATATTTGTGTCTGTAAATCAAGTTTCATTATCTGCTCAAAATCATTATATAAATAAACAGCAGCCTGTAGAAAAAGAACAAAATTCTTCTGTTGATAGTATTTTGGAACCAGTTGAACAGACTGTTGTAAGCAGCGTTGCGCCCGCAAGACGTATAGCCGGTATCCCTGATATGCTTAAAAGCGGTGATACCATCGGAGCTGCGGGAATTGCTGCTTTAACTCTGATTAATCTTCCTGAAGACTGCAGGGATTTAAAAGCTGCATACAATCATTCTGCTTGTGCTTTAACAAGAAAAAATATTCCTAAAGCTTATGATTACAAAAAATTTCAGCATGATTTTTCTTTTTTCAGGGGCACTTTATTACATGAAGGAATGAAAAAAGTAAAATCAGAGCGCGGAAAAAGGATTGTTGGCAAATTATACAGCGCAGATAAAACTCTTTATAATACAAAATTTGGGAAATGGGTGCAGAAAATTTTAGGAATAGAAAACGGTGCGCCATCAGCTTCTGCAGTAAAAGATTTATGGGGCAGGATGCTTCCAGTGCGCTCAATAAATGTAAAAAATGATTTTCTTGGACTAAAAGAACTTACCGGACGCGCTTTAAAACGTACGACAGTTTTGGGACTTGCATTTATGGGACTTTTGGAACTTCCAAAAATTATAAAATCTTTGAAAAAAGGTGATAATGCAAAAGAAAAATCTAAATCTTTTGCTATTCAGACAGGTAAATCCTCGCTTAATGTCTTAAGTGTAAGTGCCGGCATGGGATATCTCGGTGCACTGGGTGCAAAACACGGCGGAGCATTAGGTTCTTTAGTTGGAATGGGTTTGGGTGCTATTGCCGGTGCTGCAGCCTCATCCGGTATTCAAAAAGGATTGCACAAAATAAAAGATAAAGATTAGTTGAGATCTTTTTTATGTAAATCAGTTCCGCCTGTTTTTATAAGGTTATATTTATCTGCTATTTTTTCAACAGTTTCTGCTTTATGAAATTTTATAATTCCTCTGTGTCTTTCATACGGGTAATAAACTTCTAGCCCGTCAAGACCGTATGAAATGAGTTTTTTTACAAATCTTTCAAGGTTTATTGCCCAACAGCATGCAGGGTGTGCAAGAACAGCAATCCCGCCTGCACTATGAATTGCATTTATAAGCTTTTTTATATCTCTTTTTGCAAAAATTCTTACTATATCAAGTTCAGTTTCCTTTTTTGATTTTGCGCAGAAAGATAAAAGCTCTTCTCTGTTAATATCAATTCCGTATGCAAGAAGGTGCATAAAGACATATCCGCACCATACATCAAATTCAACAGCAGTCATAAGAATTTCGTCTTTAACAAATTTATGTGCTTCAATTGTGTTATGGTCGCATATTGCTATTTTTTTATATCCCTTTTCTTTTGCCTGATTGAGAATATCAACGGCGTCTGCTTCCCCGTCTGAAAATTTTGTGTGTATGTGTAAATTTACTTTTTTATTTATATAATCTTCTTTTGTGTAATTTTCCATATTTGTAATAAAATTATTATACAATAAAATTTTTTATAGGAGAGATATGGCAAAAGAAGATAAAAGTGTTTGGCTTATATTTTTTGAGGGGATAAAAATTTATGCATTAAATATTCATAAATTCCTTTTATACATGGTATTTCCTGTTTTGGGGCAGTTAATTGGTCTGGTTATGATTTTTGGGCTGACTTACTGGTATACTCAAAATTATCAAAATCTCGCAGTAAAATATACACCTTTGAATGATTTTTCTACGATGCTTACAGTTGTTGTAATAACAGTAATTCCGGGACTTCTAATATTTATGAGAGCATTCTGGGATTATCTTGTAGCTTACGGTTCTATAAACTCTATGACAGAAGGTTATTTAAATACCGGCAGAGTGTATGACTTTAGAGCGCATAATGAAGTTGTCACAAACAGAACATTTTCTTACATTATTTTGTGGCTATTGTTCGGTATTTTTACTCTTCTTGCAATAATACCGGTGTTCTGGATAATAGGGGCTGTATTTTTTATTTACTTTATACTTATTTTTCAGGTATTTACATTTGAACAAGGCCTTTCTCCTGTAGGTTATTTTAAAAGAAGTATGAGCCTTATTAAGGGTAAATTTGCAAGAACTTTTTTATTAATGATTTTACTCGGTATTTTTACCTATTATTTTTTACCGGCAGGTTTATCCGTGATATTTGATTATTTGAACCTAACCGGATTTTTGGCAAAAGGGTTTGAAAGTTGGGCGTTTACTCTGCCTCTTGAACCTCTTGAAAGATTTAATATAACACCGGCTTTAATAGGCAGCGAATTGGTAAAAGAACTGGTATTTGTAATTGTTGTCGGGTTTACTTTACCGGTAAGAAGTATATGTTGGACTTTGTGGTATAGAAATCTTTCTGATAATAATTCAAATGAAATTATTGAGAAAAAAAGGAAATCTTCTAAAAAAGCTTCTGCTAAAACTTTTAAGATTGAAAAAAGAGGAATTGACCCTGAAATTATTAGACGGGCAAGACTTGAAGATGATGAGTATTAAAAATGTTTATTTGTAAGAATTGCAAATCAATAGATAAATTTGAACTAATGTTTTCTCCTGACTACCGCGGAGAAAAAAGTTTCAAGCAGGAATACAACAAAGACGGCGATATAGAAATAACTGTAGATGGATACAAATTTATCCCGGATTTGCAGTTTATGAATGACCATGCAGTATGCAGATACTGCGGGCAAATTTATATGTGGGATTACGAATAAGAAGGGAAAAAAATGAAAAGAGAAGGACGAAAAAATAACGAAACCCGTGAAATAAAATTTATTAAAGATTATACAAAACACGCATTAGGTTCAGTACTTGTAGAATTTGGCGATACAAGAGTTTTAACAACAGCATCCGTAGAAGAAGGCAAGCCAAAATGGATGGAAAAAGATGATCCCAGAGGTTGGCTGACAGCAGAATATTCTCTTTTGCCTTCCGCTCCAAATACAAGATGCCAGAGAGAAAGAACGAAAATTTCAGGGAGAACTCAGGAAATTCAGCGTCTTATCGGAAGAAGTCTTAGAGCTTGTATTAATTTAGAAAAAATTCCTGATTTGACTATAACAATTGACGCAGATGTGCTTCAAGCTGACGGCGGAACCAGAACTGCGAGCATCTGCGGCGGTTTTCTTGCCTTGAAACTCGCTGTTGAAAAACTCCTTAAAAACGGAACATTGAAAGAAAATCCCATAATTGAGCCTGTTGCTGCAATATCTGCAGGCATAGTTGATGGAGAAGTTCGACTTGATTTGGATTATGAAGAGGATTCGCACGCTCAGGTTGACAGCAATGTCGTTTTAACAAAAAGCGGAAAAATTATAGAATTTCAAACAACTGCGGAAGGCGAACCGTATGAAAAAGCTCAAATGCTTGAAATATTTAACGTAGCAGAGCAAGGTATAAAAAAAATAGTTGATATGTACGATTTAATTTAGTATAATAATTTTTGTAGAAAAAAAGGAGAGTGTATTATGAAGAAATTGTTAATTGCATCACTGGTTTTGGTTATGACAGGAGCTGCAGCTGTTTATGCAGCAGATTCTGAACCTTCAACTTATACCGAAAGATTTATCCAGAAACACACCCAGAAAATAGTTGACAAAGAAAAAGAATTACAGCAGCAGCAAAAAGCAAGAGAAGAAGCTATGGAAAAACAACGCCAGGAACGTCTTGAAAGACAAGAAGCTTTCCAAAAGAAATTAGAAGCAGACAAAAAAGCCCGTGAAGATGCTCAAAAAGCAAGGCAGCAAAAATTTGAAAAGAAAAAACAGTTGTGGAATGAGTTAATCTCAGAATAAGAAAGTTTTGAAAGCGAGGTTTCTATGAAGAAAAAGTTAGCAGCCCTTATGGCAGTAGCAGTGTTGAGTATGTCTTCTGTTTATGCGGCAGAAGCACAGGGACCTGTATCAAGATGGCTTGATAATCTGACAAGCAAAGTTGCCAGAAAAGAACAATCTGCGTACCAAAAACAGCAGGCTAAACAGCAAAAACTTGCAGAAAAGAAGAAAAAAAGAGAACAAAAGCTTGCAAAGAAAAGAGCTAAAGCAAGACAAAAACAGCTAGAAAGACAAAAAAAAGCTCAGGAACAACAGAAAAAAGTTCAAAAGAAAAGATCATTATTGAAAGAATTGTTCTCAGATGATTAAGTAATAAGAAAGATGTCTTTTTAGACATCTTTTTTATTTGTATAAAAAATTTCTCTGTGCTAAAATCCATTTATAAAAAATGGAGCTCTTATGCAAACATTGAACAAAACTCTTACTGGTGCTCAAATACTTGTTGAAACATTAAAAAAAATGGGTGTGGATACTATTTTTGGTTATCCCGGCGGAATTGTGCTGAGTGTATATGACGAACTCTTTAAGCAAAATGATATAAAACACTACCTCGTCCGCCATGAGCAGGCAGCTGTTCACGCTGCAGAAGGTTATGCAAGAGTATCCGGCAAGTGCGGGGTTGTTCTTGTAACATCAGGCCCGGGGGCAACTAATACTGTTACAGGTATTGCAGATGCATATCTTGACGGTACTCCTCTTCTTGTTTTAACTGGTCAAGTTATGGCTGATTTGTTGCATCAGGATGCTTTTCAAGAAGTTGATATTTTAAGTATTACAAAATCCTGTACAAAGAAAAATTATCAGGTAAAGGATGTAAAAAATCTTGAGCGAACTTTAACAGAAGCGTTTAAAACTGCAATGTCTGACAGACAGGGGCCTGTTCTTGTTGATATAACAAAGAATGTTTTTACAGAAACTGATGAATTTGATACTGATATTTGTTATGATTTGGATAAGAATTCTGAATATTCATCTAATGATGTTAAAGAGACTTTGGGTGCTTTGTGCAGTGCCGAGCGTCCTTTAATTATAGCCGGCGGCGGGGTAATTCAGGCAAATGCTTCTGAACAATTAATTGAGTTTGCTCATCTTTTAAATATCCCTGTTGTGTGTTCAATGATGGGACTTGGAGGTTTTCCCGCAGATGATGAAAATTATGCCGGTATGATTGGGATTTTTGGCCACGCTTCGGCAAATAAAGCCTTAAAAGAGAGCGATCTTGTTTTTGCTGTCGGGACAAGATTTAATGATAGGATAAGATGTTGTTTTGCGAAAGATGATTTGTCTAAAAAACTTATTCACCTTGACATAAGCAAAAAAGAAATCTCAAGAGTAATTCCTGCCGCAATTGAACTTGCAGGGGATGCGAAAGAAATTCTATCTATAATGATTGATAGTTATAAAAAGCGAAATTATAATGCTTCGACAAATCATAGTTGGTGTAATTATTTGCATGAATTAAAAAAACACAACCCATCTCCTGTAAAAAAATCCGATAAACTTCATTCGTTTGAAGTTATGCAGGAAATTCAAAATTGTCTGGAGGGTAAAAATCCTGTTATCTCGACTGAAGTCGGACAGCATCAGGTCTGGGCTGCAAGATATTTAAAATTTAATCAGCCGCGTAAATTTTTAACCTCCGGCGGACTTGGCACAATGGGATTTGGTTTGCCTGCGGCAATCGGTGCATCTGTTGCATTGGGCGGACAGCCTGTTGTCTGCATAGCAGGCGACGGTTCCTTTCAGATGAATATGCAGGAATTGGCTGTGTGCAGGGATTACAATATACCTGTTAAAGTTTTCATAATTAATAACGGTTATCTTGGTATGGTAAGGCAATTTCAGGAAAAAATATGCGATGAAAGGTATTTTGCAACAAAAATTTCAAGTCCTGATTATATAAAGCTTGCTGAAAGCTACGGGATAAAGTGCATAAGGGTTGAAAAATTTGAGGATATAAAACCTGCTGTTGAACAGGCGTATAATTGTCAAGAACCGTTTATTGTCGACTTTGTTGTTGAACCAATGGAAATATTATAAGTGTAATTATTATGATTGGAAAACAAAGAAAATTAATTTTATTTGGAATATATTTAATTGTTCTGCTTTTTGCAGTTTCAAAATATACAATTAATCTTGTTGAAAAATCTGCGATAACCTCGTTTAAAAAGTTGTATTCTTCTTACTCTCAAGCTTTGAATATGACTGTGTATGAAATGGGCGGTGAAACAGGATGTTATTACACTTCTGATAAATCTTTAAAAAGTGATTTCTCAGGCTGTAACAGATTTTATAAAACATTTGCAACTAATTTAAACGTTAGAAAATATTGTAAAAATAATGCGTTAAAAGAAGGTTGTGTCCCTATTTATAAGAAATATGCTGTTACCCCATCCTGTGCCGGCTTTTCTGAGAGTATGTTCAACAGATTTAATCAAGTTTTTGTTATGGAAGATAAGTCTAATATTGTCGTTTTTAATCTGCCGGCAAACGTCCAAAAACCTATGTTCGCAGTGGATAGTAACGGAAATTTATTCCCGAATAAAAGCGGTCATGACTTATTCAGTTTTGTTATAATGAGAGGGAAATCAGGAAACTATTATTTTCATACAAATGTAACATATTGTCTGCCAGTAGAAAAAGATGGAATTCATATACTGCAGGATATTTATAAGTAAAAAGGGAGGGGAATTCTGTCATGCTGAACTTGTTTCAGCATCTCACAACAGTTAGACAGCGAAACTAATCCATCTGCGAATATACTCTTTTAATCTCTTGAATATCCTGCCACATAAGCCATTTGGGGCTTCCTTTTTCTCTAGAGTCGTTCCGTAAAAGGTATGACGGATGGAAAATCGGCATCATCTTAGACATGTAAGGCCCTTCAAACCATTTACCTCTGAGTTTCGTAATCCCTTGTGTTGTTTCAATAAAAGAGTGTACGGCGACACGCCCGCAAAGAAGAATTATACGCGGTTTTAGAATTTCTATTTGTGCATCAAGATATTCGCGGCAGGCAGCCTTTTCTTCCGGAAGAGGGTCGCGGTTGTCAGGCGGACGGCATTTTAGTGTATTGCATATATAAACATCTTTTTGTCTTGATAAGCCCACTGACGCAAATATTTTATCCAAAAGCTGTCCTGCTTTCCCGACAAAAGGCTCTCCTTTTTGATCTTCATAGTACCCGGGAGCTTCGCCGATTAGCATAAGTTTGTGATTTGGCAGACCGCCTGAAAAAACAATATTTGTACGGGTTTTGCCGAGCGGACATTTCTTGCAGGAAAGGCATTTTTCTCTGACTTTTTCAAGTTGTTCAATTTCGGTTGTAGTTGCTTCCTGCATATTAATATTCCGGTTCTAATATTGAGATAACGGCGTTATTAAGATTTAGATATTTTCTGATTGTGTTTTCCAAATCGTCTACTGTTATTGCTTCAACGGCTTTCAGGTAGTTTTCAATAAGTTTCAAATCTTCGCAAACTGTCATATAGTATCCGATTGTTTCTCCTATTTCAGATACGGTTTCTGCAGCGTAAGCAAAGCGTGATTTTGTCTTTTTCTTTGCTTTTCCGAGTTCTTCTTCTGTTATTTTGTTTGTTAAAAGATTTTCTATTTCTTTTTTTACAAGTTCTATTGCCTTATCCCGTTTTTCCGGTTTGAAGTTTGCCTGAACAAAGAAATTGTTGCCGTCTTTAAACTGATAATGCTCTGCATTTGCCATATTAAAAATCGGCTCAGGCTGTTTTTCAATTAAATTTTGATATAATCTTGAACTTGTGCTTTCACCTAAAATTATGCTTATAATATCAAGTTCTATGTTTTCTTTAAGTTGGTTAGCTTTTGGGCCTAAAAATCCTACCATAAGATAAGATGTATTTGATTTGCCTTGATTTTCAACAACAATTGTATGATCTGTCGGAGTGTCAATCTCATTAACTCTTTTAGGAGTATTTTCTCTGCCTTTGAAATCGAACTCTTTTTCAACTTTTTCTAGGATTTTTTCTTTGTCAAAATCTCCGACAATAATTGTTGTCATATTTTCGGGTGTATAGAATGTTTTGTAATAATTCATTATTTCATCGCGTGTAACACGTGAAATTATTTCAGGTGTACCTATAACATCGCGTTTGTACGGATGTTTTTTGTACATATTAAAGTTGCATGCATTGTAAACTTTTGTCCAGTTTTGGTCTTTGCGCATTCTGATTTCTTCTATTACAACGTGGCGTTCGCGCTTGTCAGTAACTTTCGGGTTGTTAAGGTCAAACGGAGCGCCTATTTCATCTTCCGGCAAAACCGGATCAAGCATCATATCTGCATGAAGTTCTATTGCAAGGTTTAAATCGCAATCTTGAGGCCCTTTGGGCAGAGTTACATAGTAGAATGTATAATCTTTCCAGGTTGCGGCATTTACTATTGCCCCTTTCGCTTCAAGAGTTTTGTCAAAGTATCCTGCTTTATGCTTATGTGTACCTTTAAACATCAAGTGTTCCAAAAAGTGAGAAATCCCGTTATTTGTATCATCTTCATTTATTGAACCTGTTTTGACCCATGTGCTGACATTTACAAGTTCGCCTTCTTTATGTGCAATTACAATTTTATGTCCGTTCTCTCTTTCGTAAATCTCTACATCTTCTGTAAGGTACGGATATTTGACAGTAGTTTTTTTCATTTTTTCTCCCTTGAATATAATTCTTTGTATTTATTATAACTCAAATAAAAATTTTTAATGTATAATACTTTTATGAATATAATCAATCGTTTAAAGGGTAAGGTTGTTGTATCGTGTCAGGCAATGCCGTCTGAACCTTTGTATCTTGAAAAATGCATGGTCGCAATGATGAAATCCGTTGTAAAAGGCGGAGCGGGCGGTTTGCGTGTCGCAGGTGTCAGAGATGTAAAAAATGCCAAACATCTTTTTGATATTCCTGTTATTGGAATTACTAAACCTGATATAATTCCTTCAAACTGGCAGGAAATTGTTTATATAACTCCTACTTTAAAGGAAGTTATTGAACTTGTTGAAGCAGGTGCTGATATTATAGCATTTGACGGAACAATGAGGGAAAGACCAAATGGCGCAAAGCTTGAGGAACTTATTAAATATGTAAGAATTAATAATCGTGTTTCTATGGCAGATATTTCGACTCTAGAAGAAGGCTTAAATGCAGAAAAACTCGGAGCAAATATTCTCTCAACAACACTTTCAGGCTATACACAGTTTTCTCAAAACCGCGGTTCTGGACCTGATTTTGAACTTTTAAAAGAACTTGTTGATAATGTCGATATTCCTGTAGTTCTTGAAGGCCGTATCTGGGAGCCTGAAGAAGTTGATAAAGCATTTGAAATCGGGGCTCACTGTGTTGTTATTGGATCTGCCATAACAAGACCGCAGTTGATTACTAAAAGATTTGTACAGAGAGGGTGAGATTATGTCTTTAAAATGTGCGCTTGCAATTGATGTCGGCGGAACAAAGATTTATAACTCAATAGTTAATGAAAAGGGAGAAATTATATCAGAAGTGGAAAAACACTCTACTCCCAAAACTTTTAATGAAATAAAAGCTCTTTTTGAAGAAATTATTGCGAAATATGAACGTCAGGTAGATGTTATTGCCTTTTCTACATGCGGTGCTGTAAATAACGGTAATGACAGAATTTTAGGATCAACCGGCAATATCGCAAAAGAATATCCTTCAATGGATTTTAAGAGTTTGAGCAAAAAGCCTGTTTTTGTTGAAAATGATGCAAATGCTGCTGCTTGGGCTGAACATATAATTGGTTCGTCAAAGGGAATGCCTTATTCTGTTATGCTTACTCTCGGTACTGGAGTCGGGGGCGGAATTATTCTTGATAATAAACTTTATAAAGGCAAAAACGGTGCGGCAGGCGAGATGCATTTTAAAATGCGAACTGATAAACACAGAAAATGCACCTGCGGCAGTTACGACTGTTTTGAGGCTTACGCGTCCGGTACAGGGTTGAAAAAGACTGCTGAAGAAATATCCGGCGATCCTGATATTACAACTTATGATGTAATAGAAAATAAAGACAGGCCTTTGATGAAAAAAATTCTTGAAAAGTGGCAGAATGATATTTTAGAAGGAATAATAGGGTTAGCAAATATTTTTGACCCTGATTGTGTTGTTCTTTCAGGTTCTATGGCAGAATTTGTTGATATTGAATATCTCGAAACACAGGCAAATAAAGAAATCGTTACAACTCCATTTAAGGTTGTGAAGGCATCAGCGGGAAACTATTCCGGGATGATAGGCGCCGCACTTTTAGCTCTGGGGGTAAAATAGCCGTGGGTAAGTCTAAAAAGAGGATTATTAATAAAGGAAAAAATCAACAGTTTGCTAATCTTACACGTGAAGAAGCTGTTAAGACTGTTGCAAAGCATCTTAAATCAGACTGTAAAGAAGCTTATTCTTTAATAACTCTTTTCGGGCTTACAGCAGAAGAAATTCTAGAAGCCGGTGCAAGCTATGAAGATGTAAAGGGAATGGAAAATATTTTAGGATGATTAAAACTGTTTTATTCTGGCTTGAGAATTCAAGAATTTTTTCTCTGCCTATGACGTTGTTGTCCTGGCTTGTGATTTTTGTGTATTCTTTGAAAGATGGCGGTAATGTATTGAACGGTATTATTGCATTAATTGGTATTGCCTTTGCGCATCTGGCTACAAATTTATTTGATGATTATGTTGATTATAAAAAACTTACTGATAATTCACAAAAATGTAAGTGTGCTTATATAAAGGATGGCAAAGCCGCTTTAAAAGATGTTTTGACAGTTGTTGTAATTTATTGTGCAGCAGCCTCTATTGCAGGATTTTTTCTCCTTTTGAGATGCGGTTTGCCTGTTTTGTGGCTCGGGCTGGTTGGCGCTATTATTACTTTGCTTTATGCAAAACTTTCGCAGAAAGGATTGAGCGAAATCGCTGTGGGAATAGCTTTTGGGCCTTTGCTTTTTGAAGGCGTTTATTTTGTGATGACAGATAAATTTTCATTTGTTGTTTTTATAATGTCGCTTGCTGTTGTTATGTTTACAGTCGGGCTTTTGTATGTTCACACACTGCTTGACTTTGAAGGCGATATGGCATCTCATAAAAAAACTCTTGTCTGCCGCATTGGAAGCAAAAGAAAGGCCTTAAAAGGTGTTTTTATAGTTTACGGGTTGGGGTATTTATTTACGCTGCTTCTTGCTTTTATGTTGAAAAATTATTTTATTTTAGTCACATTTGCTCTTGTCCCGTTTGTATTTGATATTTATAACTCCTTAAAAACCTTTACTTGCGGCGAAGATACAAAGGAATTTTACTTCAGGCTTTTAAAAGCAAGAAATTTAATGGTGTATTTTTCTTTATTAATTACACTATTTCTACTATTTTAATTTTAAATTAATTATGTTATCCTATAAATATAAGAAGGGACATCAATGGATAGCACAAATCAGTCTTTAAAACCGCTTACAGTAAAAGTTAATGAAGCCGGTAATCTTGAAATCGGCGGATGCGATATGGTAAAACTGGTTGAAAAATACGGCACGCCTTTATACGTGATTGATGAAACAACTTTAAAAACTGTATGCTCCGATTACAAAAAAGCTTTCAAAATGTATCCGAAAGTTAATATGATGTTTGCATCAAAGGCTTTATGCACAATGGCAACTTCAAAGCTTCTTTTTGATGAAGGCTTCGGGTTTGATGTTGTGTCTGCGGGCGAAATTTATACTGTTTATAAAGCCGGTGTTGATATGGCAAAGGTGCTTTTTAATGGTAATAATAAATCTTTTGATGAATTAACGCTAGCAATTGAACTGGGTGTTGGAAGAATTTCCGTTGATAACTTTTTTGAACTCTCGCTGTTAAATGAAATTGCAAAAAGTAATAATAAAGTTGTTGATATTCTTCTCAGAATTACCCCGGGAATTGAATGCCATACGCACGAATATATTCAAACAGGCCATCTTGATTCAAAGTTCGGGTTTGATTTGACTCAGATTGATGAAGCAGTCGAATTGATTTTAAATGAATATACAAATCTCAAACTACACGGGCTTCATGCTCATATTGGCTCTCAAATTTTTGAAACATCTGTTTACGGTGATGAAATTGAAATCCTTGTAAAAGAAATTGCGCGGCTTGATGAAAAATTCGGGTTGAAATTAGATGAAATTAATATAGGCGGCGGCTTAGGCGTGAAATATACCGAAGCAGATTGTCCTCCATCTGTACATACAGTTGCCCGGATTGTTATAAATAGATTAAATGAATGCATAAAAAAATATGATATTCAGCCTCCGGCTTTGTTTATCGAACCCGGAAGAAGTATAATTTCCACAGCAGGTGTGACTTTATACACTGTCGGAAGCTCTAAGCAGGTTCCAAAAGGTAAAAAATACGTAGCAATAGATGGAGGAATGGCTGATAATCCAAGACCATCAATGTATCAGGCAAAATATTTTGCAGAAATTGCTAATAAAAAAGATAATTTATCTTCAAATATAGTTACAATTGCAGGCAGATTTTGCGAGTCAGGCGATATTTTAATAAAAGATATAAAACTCCCTGAACTTGAAGAAGGCGATATTCTCTGCGTATACAACACAGGGGCATATAATTACTCTATGGCATCAAATTACAATCGAGTGCAAAAACCTGCTATGGTACTTGTAAATAATTCACAATCTGATATGATAGTTAAGAGAGAAGATCTTGATGATTTGATATCTCATGATGTAATTCCGGATAGGTTGAAAAAGTAGATGGTAAATGATATTTTTGCATACATTTTAAAATATATAACTAGTCTGGAGCTGACTTTTAACTGGGTAGATTTTCTTCAGATAGCTTTTCTCGCTGCTGTTTTGTTATTTTTATACAGAAAATTTATCAGGAACACATCATCTGAAAAATTTGTAAAAGGACTTTTAATTCTAGTTTGTGTCTGGGTTATCAGTGAAATCTTGCTGAGAATAGATTTAAAAATTATTGGAATGTTCTTGAAAGCTATTGTCACACTGGTTTCATTAAGCTTAATTGTTATATTCCAACCGGAATTAAGACGTTTTCTCGGTTTTTTAGGACAGGTTGATTTTGTCAGCAAATTATTTAATTCAAATAATAATTCCAAAGAACAAAAAATTGATGTTGTTAAAGAACTTATTGAAAGTGTGAAATTCCTGTCTAAATCACATACAGGTGCATTGATTGTTTTCCAGAGCGATTTGAGCAACACTTATACTGATGTCGGTACAATTTTGAATGCAGATTTGTCTACAGAACTGATATTAACTATATTTCATCCGAATACTCCTTTGCACGACGGTGCAGTTGTTATCAACGGGGATAAAATAATATCAGCCGGTGTGCTATTGCCTTTAACAGAGGATCCAAAATTGAGTTGGAAGTATGGAACCCGGCACAGAGCTGCTATTGGAATGTCAGAAGTAAGCGATGCTGCCTGTCTTGTCGTTTCTGAAGAAACAGGTGATGTTTCAATTGCAATTGACGGGAGTTTGAAAAAGTATGAAGACCTTGTTACTTTAAAATCCGATTTGGAAAATATTCTAGGTTACAAAGAACAAGCAGAAGAAGATAAAAAAACAATATTTAAAATAAATAATTTTATGACAATAAAGAAAACGCCTGATAAAAAATAAAGAAAGTAAGAGTTATGCCAGAGAGAAAGTTAACCAAAAAAGAATTATTTTTTTCTATATTAAATAAATTGTTTTTTTTGACAGTCGGGCCTTTTATCGCGGCATTTGCATTGGAAGTATTTCTTGTCCCAAACAATATTATTGACGGCGGTATTGTCGGCATATCAATTATTGTCAGTTATTTGACAAAAATTAATTTAGGTTTATTGATTTTTGTTATAAATATTCCGTTTTTTCTTCTTGCATTTAATAAAATCGGGAAAAAATTTGTACTGCAGACATTTTATGCAATTGGAATGCTGTCTTTAGCATTAAACATTTTTACAACGCATCATTTGCCAACAACTGATGATTTACTTTTATGTACTGTTTTCGGCGGTATAATTCTTGGAACCGGAGTCGGTCTTGTTTTAAAAAATGAGGGCTCACTTGACGGTACGGAAATTATGTCTTTGGTTCTGTCAAAAAAATTCGGCTTTTCTGTTGGTGAATGGATAATGTTGTTTAATGTGTTTATTTATGGCGCAGCAGGGCTTGTTTTTGGGTGGAACAGAGCTATGTATGCGGTATTAACTTATTTTATTGCTTTTAGAATTATAGATGTTGTTCTTGAAGGTCTAAATTCTGCAAAATCAATAGAGGTAATAAGTGACAAGGCTGAAGAAATCGGTCAGGAGCTTATTGAAAAACTTGATATAAGTGTAACATATTTACACGGTGTCGGAGGATATTCAGGTACTCAAAAAACTATTATTTACTGCGTAGTTTCAAGACTTGAACTTGCTAAAATGAAAGAAATAATAAAAAATATTGATACAAACGCATTTATTACTATAGTTGATGTTCATGAAGCTTACGGCGGAAGAATAAGAGGAAGGCAAAGATAATAAGAACAATAATTTACATAATGGACAATTGTTTCAGAATGTTGTATTATTAAAATAATATTGTTGAAGAGGATTTAAAAATGGCAAAAAATATTGATACAGTACCAATAGAAGTTTGTATATTAACAGCTGATCATGACATAAAAGGAGTGGTTCACGTTTCTAAATATACAAATACAAACAGAGAATTAACTGATTTGTTAAATGATAGAGAGCGCAGATTTCTTGCAGTGACAAATGCAGAAATATATCCTCGAAATTCAAACCAGTCTCCGAGAAAATATAATTTCCTTGAAATTCATATGGATTACGTTTTAATGGTTCATCCTTCTTCGCAGGCTGTGTTCCAGGAATCTGGCAGAACTCAGGAGGATATATCAAGGTTCAGAGAACTCAGATTAAAATTAAATCAAACTAAACCATTTTAGTATAATTTTTAATAATAAAAAATCCGCAATTGATTTTGCGGATTTTTTATTTTGTGTTTTTACTTTTTATATTTTGACAGAAGATTTGAATTGTGAGGAACATCTTGTGATTTTATTTCTTCTTTATGTTCTTCAATTTTGTTATCATCTTCATGTTTGTCATCGTCGTCTTTTTCTACTTTGTTTTCTGCATTTTTACTATCAAATTTAGCATCCATTTTGTTTTTAACTTTTTGAGCAAGCGGTGTAGCAATAAATGGAACGATTACACGTTTTGCAAGAATTGTTGCCGCTGCAAGTTCAGTTATAAATTTGAAAGTATCAAGGCAGTCTTTTCTTATTTTATCATATTCTTTTCTTAAAGAAAGTTTTCTAGAAACGGTTTCACCTGCTTCTCTTTGTTGTTTTCTTATTTGCGTAGCAATTGATTTGAATATTTGTCCGCCTTTATCAAATGATTTTTGGAAAAGTTTGTTGAACAGTGGTTCATTAAGTTTTCTCATTCCAAAGAATAAACCAAGTTGTGCAACAATCATTAATATACCATTTGTTAAGTCAAGAGCTGCAACGAATTTTCTTTTATCTTCAGGTATTTTCTCGTTGTTTAAACTTTGATTAACATACATATAACATCCGATACCGTCTTTCCCGACAACTGATGCTATTGTTGAATAAGCAATTGCTTTTTCCGGATCTTTTTTAAAGAAATTGCAGCATTTTTGCACCGGTTTAAAGTTTGTAATACCGCCTATGATTTTAGAGCTTACAGAGCCGACAGAAGCCATTAGTCGTCACCTCCGTTCTTAACTTTCTGGGCATCATCTTTTTTCTTTCCTGAAAGTTTAGGGAAGCAAAGATCCATAAATCTCGGATATACCCAGTTTAGAGCAGTACAAGTTATCGGTAGTGTGATACAGAGGCCAATTGCGATTTTCGAAATTTGGTTAAAGCCTTTATATCTTTTTTCAATAACTTTTTTGTAGCCTTTTGTTATATCTTTATATATTTTTTTCATTAAATCTTCGACATTTGTTTGGAAAGTTGCTGTTTCTTGGAATTTTTTATCAAGTCTGAAGTTTGTATTATCATAGTGACAAAATTCTGCAACTTTATT
This sequence comes from Candidatus Gastranaerophilales bacterium, assembly GCA_944325025.1. GTDB lineage: Bacteria > Cyanobacteriota > Vampirovibrionia > Gastranaerophilales > Gastranaerophilaceae > Stercorousia. The sequence goes on from CALUYN010000011.1 coordinate 43,519, forward strand.
TATTGTTGATTTAATTGTATTTTCTGTAGCACTATTAACATCTTTTATTTTACTTGCTTCTAAGTTCGCAATTATTTTATCTAGTTCTTTATTGGTAGCTTGCATAGCTTTCAAATAATTTTCAGGAGTAAAGTTGCCGTTGCAAGCTTTTCTTACAGTTTCAATACGTTCAAGAGTCCGCTGACATCTGCTGGCCCTGAGATTTTCAGGAGCATTTATAATTTCTTCAAGAATAGTTTTTACATCTTGATTATCAGTATTTAAACTTGCTTTTTTCAGCTTTTCAGCAATCTCATTTCCTGATTCTGGAAGCTCTTTAAATAATTCTTTGAATACGTCTTCATTTTCTACAAGTATTTGGGCGCGTTGTTTATAGAATTTAAGACCTTCGTCGCTAGTTTTTAGATTTTTTGCATCTTCTATATAAGAATCGATTGTATCGTTAACAATTTCGGCTGTTGTTTTATTCTCAACTATGCGTTCGCCAATTTTGATTTTCCCTGTCTGTCTTAAGTTTTCTGCAGTTTGTCCAATCTGCATCTGTAATTTTTCATTTACACGTTTATCAAGTTCTTGCTTAAATGCCTCTTTGTTTTCAAATTTAAGCCCTTCTTTTTTCATTTCTTTTTTGACTTGTTTTTCAACATAAGATTGTTTGCTTAATGTACTTTGATCTAAGCTTATCCATAAATTTTTAGCATATTTGGGATTATTAAATAGTATTTCCAAACCTTTATCTATAGGTTTTAATATACTTGTTTGGATCAAAACTGCCAAAACTGCTGAAACAGGCTGCCTCATTGCTGTGTATTTTTTTGTATTTTCTACATCTTCTTTTTGTTCTTTTGTGGCATCTTTAGGAGCTTTAACAAACGGGTTGTAAGCGATAAATATAGGTGCAACCGCCCCTGTACCTAAAGCTGTTATTAATATACCGCCGAGCTCTCCTTTTAACCATTTAAATTTTTCCATTACTTTAATTGCTGTTTTATTAGGCAATTGTTCCATAATTTCTTTGTTAATGTTCATGCCGGTAAAATTGGGTGTTCCACCGGAATTTCGACTGTTTAATGGCAGTCTTTGCGCAGAATAATTTTGTTTAATTGTTTCGACTTTCATTTTACTACCTACACATCAATATGAAATCTTCTTCTATATATATAGAGGACTAAACATAATAAAAATTGCTAGTCATGCACTTAATTATTAAGTTTTGTGAATTTTATTATAGTCCAGCTTCCTTTCTGTTCTACTCGTGTCAAAGTAAGGTTTTTGCTCATCTCAAAGAATGTTTTGTTTTTAAGGTATGAGAATACAAGAAATAACAATGGCTGTTTGTTATATAGCGTTTCATTTTGTGCTATTTTAACCATTGCCTGCGGGTTAATAAAAGAAACGCTGTTCAAAATTATTACAGCAACACTTTGTCCATTGTTTAAGTTATCAAAAATCTGCTGCTTGAGTTTGCTTTCGAAATAAGGGTTGTTGTAGTTTGCGAAAGTATTTTGGTATATGTTTTTACCATCTGTTAATACATCACGATAACTATTATTGTTTGATAAATATTCTGGGAAATTCTCTTTATTAATCGTTATAACTCTGTAATCAGAAAAATTAAAGTATTTTGAAAATCTATTTGGGGCATAATATTGAAGCAATATTATATCATCTTTTTGCAAGTCTGCATTATATAACAAATCTGCGGCTAATTTATGTCCTTCAGCTCTGCGCATCTTAGGGGCAGAATTTGGAGCTTTTATAATATACCAGAGTGATAGCAGTGAATAAACTATAATTAGCGTAGTTTTCAATCCTTTTTTATTAATGGAAGCCAGTCCTGAGCATGCCAAAAATATTAATATCGGGTATATTTCAATTGAATATTTTGTAATAAATACGAGCTTGCCGCATATAGAAGCCGCAGCAAGAACAATTGTGGTAAACAATGCTACGCTGAATAGCTGCAGGTTTAATTTATCTTTTATTAGAGATTTTATTATACAAAATATCGCTATTAATGACGGGATAAACATGTATAATGCCAATTTCGGCATGTAAAACAGATTATCCGGTGCATTGGTAAGGTTGGTTAATACCGGAGAAAAATAGTCCGTAAATAAAAATCCGATTTTCGATAAGGAAAAATGCCCCCACCATTGAGAAAATGACTGTGTTGTAAATATTTTTATTACGAGCGGAGCTAACATTAACCCTGCGGCTGTAATGCAAAGCCACATTATTTTTATAGTTTTTTTAAAGCGGCTGTATAAGTTTACACTTAAAAATATTAAATTGAAGAAAACAAATACAAAACCTATTGTATGGGTAAAAAGGATTAAAAAGTTAAATAATGCACACAAAATAAAGTTTTTTTTAAGAGGTTCTTTTATTGTTCTAATTGTATAGAGAAGAGTTAAAGCAGAAAATAAAAACAGTATTGAATACAACCTTACTTCCTGTGAATAGTATATTAAAAATGAGCTTATTGCCGCAAATCCTGCGCAATAACAGCCTGTCATTTTATTTTTTTCTAGCCCTGCAAGATACATTACAGGTATTGAGATAACTCCTGGCAGCACAGATGTAAGCCTTAATAAAATATCACTTTGCCCGAAAACAGCCATAAAGAACTTTAAGTACAGATAGTAAAACGGCATGTGGCACTGTGATTTTACTCCATTTATAAAGCCGTTGAACAGCGGAGTCGCAGAAATCATGTAGCTGACATACTCATCATTCCAAAGTCCGTCAGGTTTGTTGATGCAGATTAGTCTTAATACAAGACCGAGAATCGTTATCCCTAATATCCAATAGTGTTTTTTCACGATTGTCAAAATCCCTCTTTAATTATATAATAAAAAGAAAAATTTAAAAGAGGATAGTTATGAAATTAGTTATTCAAATTCCTTGTTATAACGAAGAAGAAGCTTTACCAATAACATTAAAGGCTTTGCCTGAACGTATTGAAGGAATTGATGAAATAGAAGTATTAATAATCGATGACGGTTCAACTGACAATACATTGGAAGTTGCAAAAAAATACGGTGTTACAAATTTTGTTGAAATGGGGCATAACAGCGGTCTTGCCAGAGCTTTTTTAGCCGGTATAAAAAAATCTCTTGAACTTGGTGCTGATATAATTGTCAATACTGATGCAGATAACCAGTACTGTGCAGATAATATTAAAGATATTGTAAAACCGATTTTAGATAAACAGGCGGATATAGTTATAGGTTCGCGTCCTGTTTCCAAAATTGAACATTTTTCTTTGATGAAAAAATTCCTTCAAAAACTTGGCTCGTGGGTTATGCGGATAATCAGTTCCACTTCTGTTGAGGATGCACCTAGCGGTTTTAGAGCATTTTCAAGAAATGCTGCACTTCAATTAAACATATTTGACAATTACACCTATACTCTTGAAACTATTATTCAGGCAAAAGCCAAAGGGCTGCAGCTTGTCTGCGTGCCTGTAAATGTTAATCCCGATTTAAGAAAGTCAAAGCTTGTGAAGAATATGTTTGATTATATAAGACGTTCAATTTTTACGATGCTCAGAATGTTTATTATATATCGTCCTTTTAGGTTTTTTACAATTCTTGCAGGTTTTTTCTTTATTCCCGGTGTTCTTCTGGCTCTGCGCTTTTTATGGTTTTATTTTTGCGGAGATGGAAGTGGGCATGTTCAGTCTTTAATATTCTCTGCAATTCTCATAATTATAAGTGTTCAAATAGGGGTAATAGCAGTGCTTTCTGAACTTTTTTCAATTAACAGGAAAATTCTTGAAGATATTCAAAAACGCCTGAAAATGCAAGACTTGAAAAAATTTTAGGACGTTATAAAATGTATAGAGATTATTTATAAATAAGGTATTTTTATATATGGCAAAATTGGAATTTATTTCAAAAATTAAAGATTGTTTAACATCAGCGCAGACATTAAAAATATTTTCATTTTTTATGTTTACGATAGTTTTGACAGCTATAATTGCTTCTCAAAATTTCTTTTTTCAAAATATTATTGAAAATGGGATAAGCAAGCGAGATATTATTGCTCAAAAGACTTTAATTGTAGAGGATGTAAAGCGTACAGAACAACATAAAAAAGAAGTCGCTCAAAAAATAGATCCTATAATGGCTCCTGCAGAAGATGATTTTATAAAAGGAAATTTACAGACCCTTCAGACTTCTATAATGCAAATAAGGCGCAAAGATGTTGATGTATCTGTAAAAAAAGAAGAAATCGGAATTTTATTTGACCTTTCTGATAATTCAAAACGTGATTTTGTCATAAACTACCTTTTGAAAGCAGATGACAACAGTCTTCATGAAGTTTTTGACAAATCCTCATTGATTTTAACGAATATTTTAAATGCAGGTATAACAGAAAAAGACTATGAAAAAGATAATATAGATAAACTTATATTGAATAATCTTGTATCAAATGTGTCACGTCGTCAGGTTTCAGTTATAACTGCGCTTTTGGAGCAGGTAATTGTGCCTAATCTTGTTGTAGATGAATTTGCAACAGAAATTGCACGAAAAAATGCACAAAATTCTGTTAAACCATATGAAGTTGTTTTCCAAAAAGGGGATAAAATCCTTTTTGAAGGTGAACCTGTTACACGTCTAAAAAGAGATGCTCTTCGCCAGGCAGGGTATAATGTATATGAGCTTAACTGGCAGGGGCTGGCTGCAATTTATATAATTGTATTTATTGCTACAGCTCTATTCCTGGGATTTATGAAATTCTTTGAAAAGGATTATTTGGAGCCCAGATATCTTTCTTTATCTGCGGTTTTGTCATTATTGCTTGCTTTGATAGGGGTAATGCTGCCGGTTGGATTTTCTCCGTATGTTTTGCCTGTACCTGCTTTTTTAATGTTAATGTCTATATTTACAAATCCTAGAGTTGCACTTGTAGCTTCTGTTATGATGCTCTCTGTAATGGCTGTCGGCTATCAGTATAATATACAGTTTATTGTTACTTTTATTATGCTTACAATCTTCTCTGTAATTTTGATGTCACAGATAAAGTATGCAAAACGTGTTGATTTGATAAAAATCGGGTTTAATATATCAATTGCAGGTATTATAATTGTACTGAGCATTTACATACTTGAAAAATGTTTGATTGATGTTGATAATGTATTAATATTTAAGGACATTTCTCTCATATTTCTAAATGGAGTATTAAGTTCTATTATAACTTTAGGTTCTCTGCCGTTATTTGAAAGTACATTTAAAATTATTACTTCATACGGTCTTGCAGAACTAGGAGATCATAATCAAAAGCTTTTAAAGCGGCTGCAGATAGATGCTCCCGGAACTTATCACCACAGCTTGATGGTTTCTAATCTTTGTGAAGCCGCAGCAGAAGCTATCGGTGCTGACCCTATTCTTGCGCGTGTCGGTGCATTATATCATGATATCGGAAAGCTTAAAAGACCTTTATTTTTTGTGGAAAACCAGTCTTATTTTTTGATTGAAAATCCGCATAACAAATTTACTCCGAGAATAAGTAAAATGATTATCACTGCGCACCCTAAAGATGGTATAGAGATTGCAAAAGAATATCATCTGCCTCAAGTTATTCAAAATTTCATATTACAGCATCATGGCGAAGGACTTGCAAGTTATTTTTATAATCAGGCCGTGAAAGAAGAAGGCGTTGAAAACGTTAAGGAAGAACAGTTCAGATACACAGGTCCAAAACCAAATACTAAAGAAACTGCAATATTAATGATTGCTGATGCCGTTGAATCAGCAGTAAGATCATTAAAAAATCCTACACCGGAAGAAATTGAAGGAATGATTAATAAGATTATTGTTGAAAGGCTGAATGACGGGCAGTTGTCTGACAGCCCGCTGACCTTGAAAGATATTAAAACAATAGCTTCGACATTTTCTCGAATTCTGCGCGGTATGCAGCATAACAGAATTAAATACCAGGAAAATCTCGCAGAGGAACTTCAAAAACAAAAAATTAATATGCCTGCAAAGCTTGATGAAGATTTGGAAAACAAAATTAAACAGCTTGAAGGTGAAAAGAAACCGGAAGTATCTCAAAAATCGGATGAGGATAAAAATGCCTGATTTTAATATTTTTAGTGAAAATATTTACAGTGTCTGGGAAGTTGACGAAAAAGAATTTATTGATAAAGCACGCGATATTTTGAAATTTTACCTTTCATTGCCTGATGTATATGCAAAATGCTGCTTAAACGGCTTTGACTATGATACTGTATCATTTGACTTCCTTTACTGTGACAGCAAAAAAACTCATCAAATAAACAAAGAATATAGAAATAAAGATTATCCGGCAGATATAATTACTTTTGCAATTTTTGCTGACAGTGAAGATAAATTTGTTTTTGACGGAGAAATAAACCTTGGCGAAGTAATAATTGCGCTTGATAAAGTTATTGAAGAAGCCTCAAAAAAGAATGTGACAAAAGAATTTGAACTTGCTTTTTTGATAAGTCATGGTATATTGCATTTGTTGGGATTTGACCACCAAACAGAAGAAGATTATAATTTTGTTATAGATTTACAAAACAAGGCACTGGAAAGTATAGGATATGACAAAGTTTAAGCAGCAGGGATTTTCAAACACATTCAAAAACGCCAGAAAAGGGATGCGTCTTGTGTTGAAATCTGAAATTAATATTAGAGTCCATTTTTGTATTGCAATGGCAGTCCTTGCGCTTGCAATAGTTTTGGACTTTAGTATTGAGCGGATGTGTATTTTGCTTTTAACCATTGCTTTTGTAATTGTGACAGAAATGCTTAATTCTGCTGTGGAATTTTCACTTGACGCTGTATTTCATAACAAGTATTCAAAACTTGTAGGTATGGCAAAAGATATTTCAGCAGGTGCTGTAATGTTTGCATCAGTTGTAGCAATAGTTGTCGGTGTTTTGCTTTTTGGTTCGGCTCTGTTGGATATAATTTCCCATTAAGAGTTATTTTGTGATATATTTATTATATGACAGAACTTCTAATTTTGTATGTTTTATTAAAACGCGATTTGACTATGTATGCTGTGCAAAAGCATATTGAAGATATTTTTGCACCTTATACAAAGCCGAGTTTCGGGGCACTAAATCCTGCATTAAAGCGTTTGGTTGAAAAAGAATATCTTTCAGCAAGAAAAATGCTTTCAGACGGCGGGAAATTATCTGTGTATTATTCGATTACAAACAAAGGGAAGAACGAGTTAATTCGTTTAATATTGGAAGATTTGAGTGATAACCCGCTCCAGTTTTATTCAAACGCAAGGGTAAAAATCGGCTGTGCTGATGTTTTGTCTGCGGATGAGAGGAAACGGCTTTTTTTCTCAATAAAGGCTCGTGCTATGAAATTTAAAACTGAGGCGCAGATTATTTTGAATGATGAATATAAACATACAAATTTTTATCAGAAAATTGTTCTTGATAATACTATATGTGACTTTTCAAATTTTATAACAATAGTTGAAGGATTGGAAAAAGACAATGCCGGCAATAGTTAGCGAAGTTTTGAAAGGCTCAATTGCCGAGGAATTGGAAATTCAGCCTAAAGACGAAATCATATCAATAGATAGTACAAAAATGTCTGATATGATTGATTATAATTTCCTTTGTAAATCGGAATTATTGACTCTTGAAGTGAAAAAAGCTAATGGTGAAACAGAAGTTATAGAAATCGAAAAAGATTTTGATGAAGATTTGGGTATTGTCTTTGAAAGTGCAGTATTTGACAGAGTGAAACCTTGCTTAAATCATTGCATATTTTGTTTTGTTGATCAGCAGCCAAAAGGATTGAGAGATACTTTGTATGTAAAAGATGATGATTACAGGCTCTCTTATCTTCAAGGAACTTATATTACGTTGACAAATCTTACAGAACAGGACAAAGAAAGAATAAAAAGAATGCATTTAGGGCCTTTTTACGTATCTGTTCATACGACAAATCCTGAATTGCGTGTTAAAATGCTAAGAAATCCAAATGCGGGAAAAGCTCTTGAGAATTTAGACTGGTTTCGTAGAAATAAAATTCCGTTTCATGCTCAAATCGTTCTTTGTCCCGGTTATAACGACGGAAAAGAGTTAGAAAGAACGCTTTCAGATTTAGCAAAATTAAAAACAACAGTTCTTTCAACTGCCATTGTTCCTGTAGGAGTGACGCAATTCAGGAAAGAGGGTTTAAAACGTGTTGATAAAAAATGCGCTGAACAGACAATTGATATCGCCTCAAAATACAAGCGTGTCTGCTGCTCGGATGAATTTTTCCTGCTTGCTGAACGTGATATCCCGCCGGCAAATTATTACGGGAATTATGCACAGCTTGAGGATGGCGTTGGAGCTTTAAGACTTCTTCTTGATGATTTTAAATCAAGAAAACTTCCTAGAAAATTAACAAAACCATTAAAGCTATCTTTTGCAACTAGCTACGCGGCAGAATATGCTATTAATAGAGTTGCTAAAGAATTGAATAAAATTAAAAATTTGTCGGTCAGTGTTAATCCCGTTAAATCTGAATACTGGGGGGATGATATTACTGTTGCCGGTCTTATTACAACCGATGATTTAATAAGGACAGTAAAAGATTTGGATACTGACCTTGTTATAATTCCTTCTGTAATGTTACGTCCTTATTCCGAGGATTTTCTGGACGGAAAAAATTTAGATTATGTAAAAGAATGTACTAAAAAAGAGTTTTTTGTGGTAAAAAACATATATTCAATGGAAGAAATTGCAGAATATTTAAAAAGCCTCTCATAAGAGAGGCTTTTTAATAATTAATATCTTTCCAAATATCTGTCGATTTCCCATTGAGAAACGTAAGTCCTGAATGAATCCCATTCTTTTTTCTTAGAAGTTAAAAATTCATTAAAGATATGTTCACCGAGTGCTGCTCTTGAAACAAGTGATTTGTCAAAATAATCAAGAGCTTCGGCAAGGCTTCCCGGAAGAGCATCAATTCTCTGTTTTTTACGTTCCTTTGTAGTTAATTTGTAAATGTTGCTTTCAACCGGAGCCGGCGGATCGATTTTGTTTCTAACACCGTCAAGACAGGATTCAAGAATTGCTGCAAATGCTAAATATGGGTTGCAGGCAGGGTCCGGTGAGCGAAGCTCTACTCTGGTTGAGCTTCCGCGTTTTGCGGGAACCCTTAAAAGAGCACTTCTGTTAGCTAACGACCAGGCAAGATAAACAGGAGCCTCATAGCCCGGTACAAGACGTTTAAAGCTGTTTACAGTCGGATTTAATACTGCAGTTATGCTTTTTACGTGTTTCAGCATTCCGCCGATAGAGTATTTTGCAATATCTGACAATTGATATTCTGCTTTTTCATCATAAAATGCATTTTTGCCGTCTTTGAACAGTGAAATATTACAGTGCATGCCGGAACCATTTATACCGTAAATCGGTTTAGGCATAAACGTTGCATGCAGATTGTGTTTTGCTGCAATTGCTTTTACCGCAATTTTAAATGTTGCAACATTGTCAGCTGCGGTCAAAACATCCGCGTATCTAAAGTCAACTTCATGCTGACCGTCTGCAACTTCGTGGTGTGATGCTTCAATGTCAAAACCCATTTCCTGTAATGTCAGAACAATATCTGATCTTACATCTTCACCTAAATCTTCAGGCCCTACATCGTAATAACCTGCGCTGTCCTGCGTTGTTGTTGTTACATTGCCGTCTTTGTCTTTAGAAAACAGGAAGAATTCGGCTTCTGGCCCGATGTTCATGGAAAATCCCATTTTTTCGGCTTCCTTCATAATTCTTTTTAAGTTGCATCTCGGGCAGCCTTCAAACGGTGTTCCGTCAGCATTATATATGTCACAAATCAGTCTTGCGGAATGCATTCCGTCTTTTTCTCTCCATGGAAGAAGTTGGAAAGAATTTTTGTCCGGAAAAAAGAACATATCAGATGTTTCAATACTTCTAAATCCCTTAATAGATGAACCGTCAAGCATAATTTCGTTATTCAAAACTTTTTCAATGTGCTGTGACGGCACTGTCATATTTTTAACCTGACCGTTCAAGTCAACAAACTGTAATTTGATAAATTTAATATTATACTCTTTGATATACCCCTTAATATCATCTTCGCTAAACTGCCTGTTATCCAGACGGGTGTGGGAAAATTCTTTCATACAAACCTCTTTCCTTAACACTGTATACAAATTTAAATTATCTTTCTATTACAATACTTTTTATGCAAAAGGTCAAGTATTTTATGTATAAAGATTAAATAAAGAAAAAAGAAAAATTATCGTGAATTTGGATGTTTTTCTAAAAATAGTGTTAAATATATGAATTTTTCGGGTATATATTAATTGGAAACAGGGATATTAAGTTTAGAGAATTAAAAACACGCATTTTCTGAAACAGTTTACAACCGGCGGTTTAAAGATATTTGTAAAGAAATGTAACGAAATAAATAAGATATAGCAATTATATACTCAAAAAATACTTTATTAATATGTAAGCAATAAACAATAAACATTATGAGGAATTAAATAAACACGAGACATAAACTACACACTAACTATTTACACTACCTACTACACACTAACCTTCTACACACACGAGGAATTACGTAAAAAGAATTCCGAACTCTATCTTTCAGATAGGGTTTTTTTTTTAGGACGAGCAGAGGCAGGAGAAATACTATGTATTTCGACAGTCGAACAAGCATAAGCGAAAATCGCATTTTTCGCTTTGATTGTGAGCGGTGCCGTTTAATGCGAGTCCGTTGTGCTACGCACGTAGGTACAACTAGTGCCGCTCGACCCGCGACTTAGATGTTGTGAAAAACTTGTACAATCAAAACTAAAAAAGGAGCGTGCTGCTCGATCCGCTATAATTCCCCTCTTTTGGGAGAGGGAGTAAATGAAAGTCTTCCTTCCATTATTAGGGAAGAATAAGAGGAGGGGTAACAATTACTACCCACCCCAGTCCGTCATAATCAGGGAGGGTGTTCATGCAACTCACTTCTTAAAAGATGATAAATTAAGCGAGAAGGTATTAATCAAAAGACAGACAATCCGTCTGGTGCCATGTCATTGCGCACTTGTTGCGCAATCTCTTTACCGTTCAGACAGTACCCGTTTTTTGGGGGTATTGTTTCGTTAAGCAGTAATTATTAAAACTATTATGTAATAAATTGTAAAGGTAGATTTGAAAATAGCAAATTTTTTTATTTTCCTGTTTTAATAAAAATATAGGGTTAAAACGTAGAAAGGTATATTGTGATAAATTCGGTATCTCCTGTTAATGTAAATAAAGTTGCATTTAAAGCTGAAATTCCCGAGCACAAATTAGAAGAAAAAGAATCTGAAAAACAGAGCAGTAAGAGCTGGATGCTCTGGACAGGTTTGGCTGCTCTTGGTGCTGTAGGTATTTATCTGGCTACAAGAGGGAAAAAAGGTTCTGAAACTGTTGAAAAAACTTCCGAAGCAGGACAAAATATTGCAGCTTCAGCATCAGAGGCTGTTAAAGATCAAGCTGCAAAAGTTTTGGATAAACTGCCTTCAAGAAAAGAAGTTTTGGAATCTTTAGGTGTAAAACTTAACGATGAAAAACTTTTAACTGTTATGAAAAAAGGTGCTGATGGAAAAGAAGTTGAACAGCTTTATACCGGCACTCATTCATATACGGCAAGAAATGGTGTAAATATTGAAGAATATGTTGAAGATGGCATTGTTCGAGCCAGAACTATGTCTACTCAAAAAACTATAGACAATCCTGTTATAAAAAATTATGAATATTATCATGGACAAAATCTAAGAGGAATTAAAACTTTTAAAGATAATAGAAGGGCAGTAACATTTACTTTAAAAAATCAAAAAGCATTACAGGATTTGCGTGCATCTTTAAAATATACGCCTAAAACAGAAGCAGAAATTAAAGCGTTAAATGAGCGCGGTATTAAATATGAAGTTGTTGAAGAAATTACAAATTTCGGACACCATGGTGACAGGAAAAATCTGAAAGAAATTTATACTTATCCGGAAAATTATCCTATCAAGACAAAAGAAGTATATTATGGTGACAGGCATTGGACTTCTAACGAAGGAAAAGAAATCACATTGACATTTAGGGAGCCCCAGCAGACATGGAAGCCTCATTACAAAGCAGATGGTTATAAGCTTGATATCAGAAATCATGGGTTTACATCAGAGCTTTTGGGCGGATATAATTTAGAAAGATTTGAAAATTTATATGATACGAGTGTTATACCATTTGATAGTAAGGCTGAGGCATATAAAGAAATTATGGAAGTTTTGAATGAAGAATATTCAACAGATGCTCTTAAGCTAATTCGATATGGTAAATAATTTTAATTACAAAGATGCAGATGGTGTGATAAGTCTGCATTTTTGTGTAAATATATTTTATCTATATAATTGGCGGAAAGACCATATCAATATATTTTTGGTAATCTTCAGGTTCAAAAAATCCGACCGAAAATTCAGCACAATTATAACCAAGCTGCTGGGCTTCCGGCACTTCTATCGGCGGCCCCGCCGGAGTTGAACGGGACGGGTTTTTAGGGTTGGAAATAACGCCTGTGCTTCTCAAAAGTGTTATAAGTAGCGACTTTTCTTTTACTTCATATTCTGTTAAACCTTTTGTTATAACCCCAAATCCTTGAGCGCCGACGAATCTTTGCATCGGAGCAAAGTTTGTTTTAACTTCAATACCTCTCACTTTTGGCAGGTGTTTTCGCATATCATAGTCAGGGGCAAATTCTCTGCGGATAATTGCGTTCAAATCTTCCGAAAAAGTTTCAGTTACAGGTGATTTCAGGTTAAATTTTACCTGCCATAGTTTGTTTTTAAGCTTGTTGTCCCATTCTATTTTAAAGTTTACAAGTTTGCCTTGAACTGCCACCTGCACATCAAAAAAGCTTGTTTTTATAATGTTATTTTTGAAAGAATATACTTCTGCTTTTTCTCCTTTGTCATCTTCAACAGCACCGAAATTGTATGTGTCTCCTTCGTCTTTAAAGCGTACAAATTCCATTTCAACATGACCAATACGAATTTTGCCGTTTTTTACTTCAAAATTAATTTCAGGTTTTAAGGCAGGCGCATATTTTAGGGTATAAATATCTGTAAAATCTTC
>CALUYN010000012.1 GCA_944325025.1 Candidatus Gastranaerophilales bacterium
CCTTTATATATTATCATGCAACTTGTAGAGTGCTTACGCCAATAATCACTCAACAAGTAAAGGAAAATTGATATGAACTTAAAAAACAAACAGGAAATAGTTAAAAAATACGGTAAAAATGAAAAAGACACAGGTTCTACAGCCGTTCAGGTTGCTATGATGAGCCAGAAAATTACCGAACTTACTGAACATCTTAAATCAAATCAAAAAGATTTCGCTACAAAAAGAGGTCTTTTGATGATGGTAGGTAAGAGAAAAAGACTACTTTCTTATTTGAAATCTCAAAATCTTGATGAATACAGAGATTTAATCAAGAAATTGGGTATCAGAGGCTAATCTAAAGCTTATGAAAAATTTTAAAGGGCTGTCAAATGACGGCCTTTTTTAATATAAACATAACCTCCCTTGAAAAGGGAGGGGGACCGCGAAAGCGGTGGAGTTAATTCCGAAATAAAAATAATAAACATAACCTCCCTTGAAAAGGGAGGGGGATCGCGTAAGCGGTGGAGGGATTTTATCATGAAAACATTAAAATCAATGCGTCTTCATATCGGAGTTTTTGGCAGAACAAATGTCGGCAAATCATCGTTATTAAACAGAATTACCGGACAGGAAATTTCAATTGTGTCGGATGTTGCAGGAACAACAACCGATGTTGTTGAAAAGTCAATGGAGCTTTTGCCTGTGGGGCCTGTAACTTTTTTAGACACTGCAGGGCTTGATGACAGCACAGAACTCGGGGAAAAACGTATTGAAAAAACAATGAAAATTGTCAACCGTATTGATGTCGGGGTAATTGTATGCGATTTTAACGGGCTTGACGATTATGAAAAAGAACTTATTAAAAAATTTGATGAGCTTGAAATTCCTTATTTAGTAGTCGTAAATAAATGCGACATAAAGAAAAAAGAAATTGAGGGCTTTAAAAATATTTTATACACTTCTGTAAAAGAGGATGAAAGGCTTGTTTTCAGGTTTAAAGAGGCGCTTGTAAAGCTCCTGCCTGATGATTTTGTAAATTCTCCAAAAATTGTAGGAGATCTTGTGCCGGAAGGAAGCACGGTCATCCTTGTTATTCCAATTGACAAAGAAGCCCCGAAAGGCCGAATTATTTTACCGCAGGTTCAGACCATAAGGGATTTGCTTGACAGTAATTGTTTGCCTTATGTTGTTAAAGAAACTGAGCTAAAACAGGCTCTTGAAAATTTGAAAACGCCGCCGGCTCTTGTTATCACAGACAGTCAGGCTTTTAAACAGGTAGCGGAAATTGTTCCTGAAAATATTCCTCTGACATCTTTTTCAATTCTTTTTGCACGATTGAAAGGTGATTTGGATGAATTTGTTAAGGGGGCGCAAGCTATTGAAAATTTGAAAGACGGCGATGCGGTATTAATACTTGAAAGCTGTACACATCACGCAATAGAAGATGATATTGGACGCGTCAAAATTCCTAATCTTCTGCGTAAAAAAACGGGAACGAGCGAATGCGAAGTGACTAACCAAGATATTATAAATCAGAATAAAGTTGGAGGAGTGGGTAGAAAAACAGGTAAAAATCTTGTAATACATAATTATGCAGGTCATGATTTCCCTGATATAAGCAACTACAAACTAATAATCCACTGCGGTGCCTGTATGACAAACAGGCGCGAGGTTTTGTCGCGGATATTAATTGCAAATCAGGCAGGCGTTCCAATCACAAATTACGGGGTTGTAATATCATATTGCCTCGGGATTTTGCCGCGTGCTGTCAAAATTTTTACGGATAAATAGTTAGAGATTTTTTTTATAAAAATTGAAAGTTTCCATAAACCATCTTGCAAGATTATCGGGTTTTTCCTGCGGGTTCATGTAAAAATTCTGCGTTTTATTACTTCCTGCCATCTGCATGTATATATTTTCACGTCCAAACCTGTCAAAAGTTTGCTTTATACGATTTTCTCCGCTGTAATAGAATTCGTCATAAGTTCCGTTTTTGACATAATTGGCTTTTGACGGATGTAAAGCATAAATTTTAAGTTCCGAATTATTCGGCTCTCTGGTTAAAAATTTGCTTATAAGACTGAAGGCTTCTTTTAAATTGTTTTGTTCTTCTCTGAAGTGGAAACTATTAATATACTTTTTTAAACTTGGCGTTTGTATCAATTTCATTTGAAAATTAGGCTGATAATTGGATGCACCTGGATTAATACTATCTATTTTCATAAAAATATACCCCTATCACACTTTTTTCTATAATATAATAATTTTTTTAAATTTTGTTTTAATTCCCTGAATTATTAATAAAATGTTACAAATGTAATATATAATTTTACTCTAAAGAAATGATAAAAATTTTTATTTTTGGTTTTAATATAGTTGTATGTATGATTATATGCCGGAAATTGAAGATAAAGAATTAAAAAAAGTCGGACTTGAACTGATGTTTATGACGCCTGAAAAAGGTGCTGTAGATAACTGGGTTACGGCAGTAGAGCTTGCGAAAATGGTTGATTTGCCTGTTGAAACGGTGAAGAAAAAACTAATTATTTTACGTGATGCAGGGATAGTCAGTGTAAAGGGAATTAATCCTAAGTTTTGGAAGTTTGATAATTATAATTTTCAGCGTATGGATGAGGATGATGAAGTTTATAAACTGCTTTGCAGTTTTGACGATGTGGATTTTGACAGATATTTCAGTTATTAGAGAATATAGATCGGGCTGAAGCCTGACCAAAATACCTTAATCCCAATTTTTTTTCTAATTACCCTCTCCCCTGCCCTCCCCCAAGGGAGGGGGCTATGGTAATCTTTAAAAAAATTATATAAACTGCGCTTCATTTCCCGATACAAAAATGGTCAAAAATATTATTCAGGATATCATCAGTGATTACTTCGCCTGTGATTTCGTCTAAAAATAACAGTGCTGATTTTAAATCAATTGAGATTAAATCTTGCAATTGATGTTCTT
Organism: Candidatus Gastranaerophilales bacterium; assembly: GCA_944325025.1. Classification (GTDB taxonomy): domain Bacteria; phylum Cyanobacteriota; class Vampirovibrionia; order Gastranaerophilales; family Gastranaerophilaceae; genus Stercorousia. The sequence goes on from CALUYN010000012.1 coordinate 2,951, forward strand.
TTGCGGCATCAAGTGCCTGAACTAAGCTTTCTCTGCATTTTTTAAGACAATCCTGCTGACGGTTGTTTGTTACAAATTCTGTGTCATCCAAAGAGAAGTTGTAAGAAATTTCTTTTATTTTGTTTTTCAGTTCTTCAAGACCTTCTTTTGTCTTGGTGGAAAGATAGAATGTGCCTTCTTGTTTTTCTGATATGAGGTCTGATTTGTTGGCGATTATGATGTGATTTTTGTCTTTAATTAAGTCAAGAATAGCTTTATCGTCATCGTTCACTCCTTTTGAAGCGTCATATAAAAACAGAACTAAATCTGCTTCATCAGCGGATTGTTTTGAGTATTCAATTCCGATTTCTTCAACTTTCCCGACTTCATCGTTATCGCGGATACCGGCTGTGTCAATCAGGGTAATTGCAACATCCCAATCGAGAGTTTCTTTTAAGACATCGCGTGTTGTGCCTGCAATATCTGTTACGATTGCACGTTCAACATTTAAAAGAGTGTTGAATAATGAAGATTTGCCGACATTGGGTTTGCCGACAATCGCAATTTTTATCCCCTGACGCATAATGTTTGAAGAATTTGCGCAGGCTAAAATTTTATCTATTTTTTCAAGAGCTTTTTCAAATTCCGTAATTATATAATCGTATTCGGGTTCTGATACGTCTTCTGGAAAATCAATCCCTGCAATAATTTTTGAGAGCACTTCAAATATATCTTTTCTTATTTCTTTAATTTTAGTGCTGAGGACTCCTGAAAGGTTTTTGGCGGATTGTTTTGCAAAATCTCTGGTTTTAGCGTGGATTAAGTCTGCAACTGCTTCTGCCTGTGACAAATCCATTTTTTTATTCAAAAAAGCGCGTTTTGTAAATTCCCCGCGCTCGGCCATACGTGCGCCGTTTTTTAAAACAACGTCAAGAATATTTCTTACAACATTGATTCCGCCGTGGCAGTGAATTTCAATAACATCTTCACCGGTGTAACTGTTTGGATTTCTAAAAGGCAGAAGCAAAACTTCATCAATTTTTCTGCCGTCGTCGACAATCCAACCGTGTGAAATTTTTCCTGCTTCAAGATTTTGTTTTGAGTAAATTTTATCTGCTATGTCAAAACTTTTTCCGCCGGAAATTCTAATAACTCCGACGCCGCCTGTGCCTATCGGCGTTGCAATTGCAGCTATTGTATCAAATTCCTGTAAGATGTTCATATTTTGATTATACATCAAAAATAACGGGCTTTTATTTTATAAAAGCCCGTTCCATGTTGTTACACATAATTTTTTGCAACCTGCAGCGCAGCAGAAGCGGCTATTCCGTATGGCCCCATCATACTTAAGGCGCCGGATGCTAGATTTGCATAATTGTCAAATGTGCTGCCGGAAGCCTGATTGGCTGCGTAAGCCCGCGCATTATAGTCGTTGCCTGCTGAACTGTTTTGCTGAGAACCTGAAATATAATTAAGAATATTTGAATTAATATTGTTTTGTAAGTCTTGTAAAAATCCAAGATAGGTATATCTTTGGGATAATTCGTTATTGATGAGCTCGTCGCGTTTGGCAAGAACATCCTGCGCAAGGTTGTTAATTGATTCTGCGCGGTTTTCTTCAATTGAGTTCAAGTTATCCATAAATACAGAGTTATCAAAGTTGCCGAAACGTGATGCAATATCTGTTTTCAAATCCTCTATCATAGGAGTATACATATTATTTATAAGTTTTTGTCCGTTAAGGGTATATGCATCAAGCTGCGATTGCAGATTTTTCTTGGTATCTTCGTCAAAGACATTCACTGACGGCAATGAGCTTGCAAGAGAATTCTGAGCGTAATCAAAGATTTTTTTCTCTGCATCAGACATATTATAATTTGAAACTATATTATTCCCTTGCTTGTTAGTAGTAGCTTTGTTTGTTCCGTTAATAGAGATAGTTCCGCCTGAAAATGACGGATATTTTGAGGATTTTCCCATTTTTGTTCCTTTCCGGACAAAAATGTAATGAATTTTAAGGCGTTGATATAATATTATACCACGTGTTTCCAAAATCTGTAAAGTAATAAATTGGCTTAACATCTATTTTTGTTAATTTTGGTCATCCTGAACTTGTTTCAGGATCTAATTGAGATACTGAAATAAATTCAGCATGACAATTTAATCATTCTGGCTTAAAACTGTATATAAATCCCTTTGTTTGATGTATAATTTCAATATGGAAAATTTAGATAAAATAAATGAGCTTATAAAAGAAAAAAATTTTGAAGAGGCTAAAAAAGAGCTAACAAATATTATACAGAATGATGAAAAAAATATTGAGGCATTAAAAATGCTCGGTCTTTGCCATATTAATCTCGGGGAATTTAAAGAAGGACAGGGTGTTTTTGAAACTGTTGTAAAATATAAAGATGATGCAACAAGTTGGTTTTATCTTGCAAACTGCTATGATAATCAGGATGATTTTCTGCATGCCATTTCAGCTTATGAAGAAGTTTTGAGAATGCGAAGCAGCTATGTTGATGCTTATAAAAATCTTGCTGTTGTCTACGTCAAAAATAAAGAACCGCAAAAAGCTGTTGATACAGTTAAAAAAGCAATTGAATTTGCGGGTGACAAGGATTATACAATTTATTATATTGCAGGGACTGCCTGTATGGCAATGAAAAAATTTGAGGAGGCTGTTGATTTTTTGGAGAAAGCTATTGCGCTTAACCCGAAACATGCACAGCTTTATAATAATCTCGGCACCTGCTATGTAACGGTCGGAACATTAGACAAGGCTTATGAAAACTTTTTGAAAGCAAGCGAATTAGAACCTCAAAATTCCATAACTTACTTTAATATAGGTTCAGTTTTACAGCTTCAGAACAAGCATAAAGAGGCTTGTGAATTTTTCAAAAAAGCTTACACTTTAGAACCTCAGGACAATTACCTTGTAGCACTTGCGCTTTCGGAGGTGAAATCAGAACAGATGGAAGAAGCTATAAAACATTATAAACTTCTTGTTGCACACCATCCGGAAAAACATAATTTTCAATACAACCTTGCCTGCTGCTATGATGCTGTGGGACAGCATGCAAATGCTATAGGTATTCTTTCTCATCTTGTGCTGTTAAATCCCAAATCAGTTTCTATGGCAAGAAAACTTGCAGGGATTTATACTAAAATAGGCCAGTTTATGGGAGCAAAAGAACTTTATGAAAAAATCCTTCTACAAGGGAATGTTTCTTTTGAGATTTATTATGAATTTGCTCATATATGTGTAAAAACCGGTGATATGGACAAAGCTGAGAAAATTTTGAAAAAAGTTGTAGAGCTTAATCCTGATTTTGCTCCGGCTCATAAAGATTTGGGGGTACTGTATCTGGATAAAAAATTATTTGATTATGCAGAAGATGAGTTTAATACGGCATTAAAAGCTGCTCCCGATGATTTTGATGTTTTGTTTGAGTATGCCAATTATCTTCATGCTACAACTGATTTTGCAAAAGCAGATGAGTACTATCAAAAAGCGCTTGAGAAAAACCCGCATGATATTGATGCGCTCGGATTTTCAGCGTTGAATAAAATTCATTTGAAAGATTTTGATAAAGCCTATGAGCAAATTGAACATGTGTTAAAGCATGTTACAAATAACGGATTTATGTACTATATTGCCGGAAAAATCAAGTATCTTCAAGAACAGTATGAAGATGCAAAGATGTTTTTAATAAAATCATACGAGCTTGAAAAGACACATGATTCGGAAAATCTTCTAGGGCTTTGTTATTATGAACTAGGGGATTATGCACAGGCAAATAATATATTTTTAAGTATGCTGAAAGAAAACCCGATGAATGTCAATTTGCTGTTAAGCAGTGCCAGGTGTTATGAAAAACTCAAAGATAAAGATTCTGCACTTGCAGCATTAGATAAAGTTGTCGAGGCTTTCCCCGAGTGTGAAGAAGCTCAGGAAATGATAAGGGAAATTTCATAATAAAAAACACCCAAAAAGCCGGCCAATTATTTTCAATGGTCGGTTTTGGATGCTGTTTTTTTATATTTTAAAATCCTTTTTGTTCTGGCTATATCAAGCCGAGTACTTTTCTGTACCAAGAGAATGTTTCAACTTCAATACCGTTGAATGTTGTTTTTAAGCACTGATTTCTTAAATAGTTTTCGAACTCGTCATTAAATTTTGACTTTGTTCTTTTTTCCTTTTTGGTCTTCGAAACTAACACTGTCATAATGTACTCCTTTTAATTTCCCATTAGTACCCCATATATAATTCATGAATAAATTATAACATATCTTGACAAGTTTTTCTAGTGGCAACAAATTAAGAACTAATCAAAATTTGCGCCCTGTCTGCGAAATTTCGATGTAAATTTTTCTTAATAATTTTGGATGCAGTATCGACATTTGTATACTAAGTGTTTCCGGGTAATTTTTCAATTGCCTGAATGGGCTAAAATTTTAATATCTTTTTGTGATAAAATCTTTTTATGATTTTAATCGGCGAGAATATTCATGTTATTTCAAAATCCGTGCGAGAAGCTTTAATTGAACGTGACGAAAAATTTATTGCGGATTTAATTGATATTCAGAAAAATATGGATTATATTGATTTGAACGTGGGGCCTGCAAAGAAAAATCTTGAAGGTATTTTGTCATGGCTTGCGGGGTTGGCGCAAAGCAGGACTGATGCCGGTATTTCATTTGATACGACAAATTCTGTTGAAATGGAAAAAGGTTTAAAGTCTTTTCACGGAAAAACTTTTATCAATAGTACGAGCAAAGATGTTGAACGTCTTGAAAAAATGACAGATTTAGCGCTTGAATATAACAGCAACCTGATTGCTCTGACTTTGAGTAAAGAAACAGGTATTCCAAAAACTTGTGACGGGCGTTTAGAAATTGCCTTTGAAATTTATGAAAAATGTCTTGAAAAAGGGATAGAAAGCGGCAAGATATTTTTTGATCCTCTGACTTTACCTGTCTGTGTTGAGCAGGGACAGGCTTTGGAAGCATTAAATACAATTAAAATGATTAAGGAAAGTTTTGACCCGCCTGTAAAAACTGTTATCGGACTTTCAAATATCTCAAACGGCTGTTTGAAAGATATAAGGTCTTTAATTAACAGAATTTTTGCCGTACTGGCATTTGGGGCGGGACTTGATGCGGCAATTGTTGATGCAAGGGATTTGGAACTTATGCGGATTTTTAAAATGCTAGAAACTGATAATCCGCAAACACCGCTTGATGTCCTTTATCTCAAACTCGCAGCAATTGTGCGTGATTTCGGTGAAATTGACGGGGTTGAATATGACAGAGATTGCGAAGAACAGGCAAAAGTTGTTAAAACAGCAAGAATTCTCTTGAATAAAGAGATTTATTCCCCAAGCTTTACACAAATATAATTTTTGCTATAATGTTGTTATATAACTAAAGATTAGGAGAGTGGGATTATTAAAAAGCAGTTATTAGTTTCGGCATTATTATCTTTAATACTTACAGGTTCTCAGGTTCAGGCAATGACACCTGAAGTTAATTTGTTATATCAGCAGGCATGTTCTGCGGAATATAAGGAAGATTATACAACGGCAGTACAGAAGCTGACTGAAGCCATAAAGCTTGCCGGCAACGATGTTATGCTTTATACAAAACTCGCAGGCGTTTACAGCGAAATGGGCGAGTATGATAAAGCACTTGCAGCTTATGCAAAAGTTGCACAGCTGAAACCCGCTGACGGATATATTTACATAAGCGTCGGAAGTATTTATGAAAATCAGGGCAAATATAAAGAAGCTCTTGAGGCTTATAACAAAGTTGCACAAATGTGTCCTGAATATCTGTATAATTATTTAAATATTGCAAATGTCCAGTACCAATTAAGAGATTACAAAGGCGCAATTGAAAATTATAACAAATTTTTAGCAACATACTCACAGCATTCGGAAGCTCGTGAAAATCTCGCAAATTCATATATGAATGACGGCAATTTCGCAAGTGCCGCAAATGAGTATGAAAATTTATATGTAAAAAATCCTGCTTCATTTAAGGATTATGCAAACTTTGGACTTGCACTTTACAGGCTGAAAAATTACGAAAAAGCCTCTGCATTTCTTGAAAAAGCTGTTGAGGCCGAGCCTGATAATATAACTGCACGAATAAGTCTTGCTCTTTCTTATCAGGAGCTTGAAAAAGATGACCTTGCGCTTGCACAGTATGATGTTATTTTCAGGCAGCAGCCCGGCTTGAATTCTTTAAGGCTTGATTACGGAAACCTTCTTGCAGATATGGGTAAAGATGATGCTGCTATTGCGAACTATAGAATTTATATTCAAAACTATCCGCAGGATGCAAGGGCTTATCAGAACATCGGTGTTGTATACAAACGCATGAACAAGCTCGACGATGTTATCGCAAATTATGAAAAAGCTCTTGAACTTCAAAAAGATAAAAGGGATATAAATCTTGTTGAAGACCTTGCAGAATGTTATCATATGAAAAAAGATTACGTAAATGCTTTGAAATATTATGATGAAGTTCTTCTTGTTAAAAAAGACGATTACAATCTCAAATATAACAAAGCGCTTGTGCTTCATGCAATGGACAGGTATAATGATGCGATTGCAATCTATAATGATTTGCTGAAACAAAAATCTGATGATACTGCCGTAAAGAATAATTTAATGGCAGCTCTTGTTGCGCTCGGCGATGTTTATCTGAATGATAAAAATTTCTCCCTTGCAACTTCTGCGTTTGAACAGGCCGTTTCTCTCGGTACAAAAGATTCTTATGCATATTACGGGCTTGCAAAGGCTTACCGCGCCTGCGAACTTGACGACAAGGCCGCTGATGCGTATGAAAAAGCTATTGCTCTTGCGCCTGATAATACAGAATACAGCAATGAATACGCAGAATTTATTTCAACAGCAAATAAACCTGCAGATATAACATCCGCTCCTCAGCCTGACAATTCAGAAATTAAAGAGATAAAACTCACAGTAGAGCCTGAGCAGCAAGAAAATCCAGACAAAAATTTGACTAATAAGAGTTTGATTGCTAAGGGTGATGAAAATTATAAAAGCCAAAAATACGATGATGCGATTACCAATTATCAGGAAGCATTAAAACTTAATCCTTCGGATGAAATTACTCTTTTGAAACTGGGTAATATTTATAAAATAAAAAATGATAACAAAAACGCATTGGATTTTTATAAAAAAGCTATAGTTGTGAACCCGAACTATGCTGACGGATGGTTTAATCTCGGTTTGGTTTACGCGAATGAAGAAAATACTTCTAAGGCAAAAGAATGTTTCCATCGTGTAATTACACTTGATCCTGCATACGGTTATGCATATTATGCACTTGCTCTGGCTTATGATCAGGACGGTGATGAAAAAGAAGCTCTTGATAATTACAGAATATTCTTAACCCGCAATAAAGATGAAGCTGTTGCAAAAACAGTCAGAGAAAGAATTAAAGCACTCGAAAAATGAAAAAATTAATTATCGCAGTTTGTTTTATACTTTTATTTACAACAGCCTGCATAAATGATAAAGCCGGCATTTTGTTTAACAAATATCCAATTACAAAGGATAATATTTATGATTACGAAAAGGTTTTTCCCGCAGGTTCAAGAATTTATTATGTAATTTTGATGCCTAAAAAAGTTGAATCTAGATATCTTTATATTCAGGTTGTAAAAAAAGATAATGACTACGGACAGTTTGGCTACAAACTCGTCTGGACGCGCGACATAAGATTAAAAGATGAAGAAATTAATTATTTTACGGACTACTTTGTTTTACATGAGGACGGTTACTATTTTATGAAGGTTTATTCCAAAGACAATCCGCATAAAGTTCTTGCTGCTGCGGAGTTTTCTGTTACGAAGTAAATAGACAAATAAGTAATTTTATTGTAATATTATTTTCAAATGTGCGGCATACTTTCCAAAAAGAGGTATTTATGAAAGGTATTGTATTAGCGGGCGGTTCAGGTACAAGATTATATCCGAGTACCATAGCAGTTTCAAAACAGCTTTTGCCGATTTATGACAAGCCGATGATTTATCATCCTATTTCTGTTTTGATGCTTGCCGGAATAAAAGATATTTTGATTATTTCAACCCCTGTTGATTTGCCTAATTTTAAAAGAGTTCTCGGTGACGGAAGCCAATTTGGCGTAAAATTTTCATATAAACAGCAGCCATCTCCTGACGGGCTTGCACAGGCATTTATTCTAGGCGAAGAATTTATAGGTGATGATAATGCTGCACTTATTCTTGGCGATAACATATTTTACGGCGCCGGCTTTTCAGGCAAATTAAAACGTGTTGTAGCAAATATAAATAAAAATGGCGGAGCAACAGTGTTCGGCTATCAGGTAAAAGATCCGCAAAGGTTCGGGGTCGTTGAGTTTGACCAAAACGGCAAAGCACTTTCTATTGAAGAAAAACCGAAAAATCCCAAATCAAATTATGCAGTCACAGGTTTGTATTTTTATGATAACAAAGTTGTTGAATATGCGAAGAACTTAAAACCTTCTCTAAGGGGCGAGCTTGAAATTACGGATTTAAATAATATTTACCTGAAAAACAATAAATTAAGTGTGGAGCTTTTTCCGCGCGGCTTTGCATGGCTTGATACAGGAACACACGATTCACTTTTACAGGCAAGCCAGTACGTAAAAACAATTGAAGAAAATCAGGGGATAAAAATAGCCTGCCTTGAAGAAGTTGCCTATCGTATGGGTTTTGTAACAAAAGAAGATTTACAAAAATCTGTTGAAAAGTTCAATAATAATGAATATTTTGCTTATATAAAAAATATGCTTAACAAGTTGTAAGATTTTTTATTTTAACCTATAATTACTTTTGAGATTTAGGGTAATGTGCGAGGTGAGCATGAATATTGAGAACATTAAAAAAGTTGATCCGCAGGTAGCAGCAGAAATAGAAAAAGAGTTTGAAAGACAGCAAAATACTATAGAGCTGATTGCAAGCGAGAATATAACATCAAAAGCTGTTATGGAAGCATGCGGAAGTGTTTTGACAAATAAATACGCAGAAGGCAAGCCCCATAAAAGATTTTATAACGGCTGCGAGCATGTGGATGTGATTGAAGAACTTGCTCAAAAAAGGGCATGCGAACTTTTTAAAATGGATCATGCAAATGTTCAGCCCCACAGTGGTGCTCAGGCAAATATGGCTGTTTTTATGGCGGTTTTAAAACCGGGTGATAAGGTTCTCGGTATGGATTTGTCAAACGGCGGCCACCTGTCGCATGGTTCACCTGTCAATTTTTCAGGGCTTTACTTTGATGTAAAAAGCTACGGAGTCGATGAATACGGTAATATAGATTATGAAAACGTTCGTCAGATGGCTCACGAACACAAACCAAAACTTATTATCTGCGGTGCAAGCAACTATTCTAAAATTATTGACTTTAAAAAGTTCAGAGAAATTGCCGATGAAGTTGGAGCATATTTGTTAGCTGATATTGCACACATTGCAGGACTTGTTGCAGCAGGTTTGCATCCATCTCCTGCGGGTTATGCTCAGTTTGTAACAACAACTACTCACAAATCTTTAAGAGGCCCCAGAGGCGGAATTACTATGTGTGATGAGGAGTTTGCACAAATTATTGATAAAGCTATTTTCCCCGGCATGCAGGGCGGCCCTTTAGAACACATTATTGCAGGTAAAGCTGTTGCGCTGTTGGAAGCTTCAAAACCGGAATTTAAAGAGTATGCGCAGCAGATTTTGAAAAATGCAAAAGCTCTTGCGCAGGGCTTAATGGACGAAGGCATGGATATTGTCGGCGGAATGACCGAAAATCATTTGATGACGCTTGACCTTCGCAAAACCGGCAAAACCGGAAAAGATATGGCAAATGTTCTTGAGCGTGTCGGAATTACCGCAAACAAAAATACAGTGCCAAATGATCCGCAAAGCCCCTTTATTACAAGCGGCATAAGATTAGGGGTTCCTGCTGTAACCACTCGTGGCTTTAAAGAAGATGATATGACGGAAGTTGCAAAAATTATTGCATCTGCGATATTTTCATCAGATAATGAATTGGGATTGCAAAATTTAAGAGAACGTTCTCTCAAACTTTGCAAGAAATACCCGATATATCAGAAGATAGGAGGGTAAGAAGGTAGGAAGGCAGGCTGTTATCGGGAAATAAACATTTTGAGTAGAAATTAGCTTGACCTCCTGATCTCCGTACTTCTGGCCTTCTAATTACAAAGGATTAATTCAATGCTTATAAAACTAACACACGCACACGTAATCGGAACAGTAATAGCTTATTTAATCGGGGTATGTCTTGTGCCTCTTGTTATAAGCTTTTCTAAAAAAGAGGGGCTTGTAGATGTTCCGAACGAAAGGAAAATTCATACCAAACCTATATCAAGAATAGGCGGAGTTGCCATCTGGGCAAGTACAATGCTCACGTTCTTGTGTCTTGTTTTTATGAGCTACTACCCTTACGGAAGTCTGTTATCAGGTATTTTGCTCGGCGGCTCTTTGATGTTTTTGCTCGGGCTTGTTGATGATATTTATAATCTTGATGCAAAATTTAAACTGTTTTTACAGGTTTCAATAGCGACACTGGTTTATCTTCTGGGTGTTCAGATTAATAATGTTCCATTCATAGGTGATTTGGGTATATTTTCATACCCGATAACTTTATTATGGATTGTCGGAATTTCAAATGCTTTGAATTTTATCGACGGTGTAGACGGGCTTGCAGGTTCTGTTGTAACCATAAATGCAGTAACCCTTGCCATTATTGCTGTTGCAATGACACCGCCAAATCCCATAAGTGCTTTAATCGGATTTATTCTAGCAGGTTCAATGCTCGCGTTTTTAACTTATAACTTTAATCCCGCAAGAATTTTTATGGGGGACAGCGGAGCGCTGTTTTCTGGCTTTTTACTGGCAACCATATCAATAACAGGAGTTATGAAAGCTGCAACACTCGCAATTTTATTGCCGTTTCTTGTATTGGCTGTTCCTATTATGGACATAACTTTTTCATCATTACGCAGAATTGCCAAAGGAAAATCCCCTTTTGTAGCTGATGCTGAGCATATTCATCATAAATTGCTGCACGCCGGTTTTTCTCAGAAAAAGACTGTTATGATTTTAACATCTGTTGCAATTATCGCAGGTGCGCTTGCGTCGCTCTTTATGGGAAGCCAGACAATAAAACACTATTTTATCTATATTCTGGTAATAGTTGCCATAATGTTGTTGTTAAACTTCATAAAGGTCTTGACAAAAAAATAATTATGTGTTATCATCCCACATGGATTTAATTACTCAGTTTTGAGCCATGTCGTTTTCACGAGATAGATGTTCAAAATATTTAAGTGTAAGTCCGCCTATATAGTTGAATGTTAAACTTTTTTGTTTACAAGTTTAACAGTAGAAGACGTTACGTGTATTAGTTAAGTAAAGGTTTATTAGCTATGACAGTAAGTAAAGTTGGACAAAATGAAAATACTCATTTAAATACGATTGTTAAATCTACGGCATTAGGTACGGCGGCAGGATACTCTCTCAAATATTTGTGGCCTGTAACAAAACAGGAAAATGATTTTAACCCGCGCACAGTTATCAATTACTGCCGTAAAGTTACGAACAAAAATTGTGTTGCAGAATTCAAATTAAAAAAACAAATGACACCTGCTCAGGATACGTTTGTCAAAATGATTGAAAATGAAGACAAAATCAAAAAAGATGCATTCACATTTGAGAATATTACTAATAAGGTAAAAGCTCTGGGCGGCGAAGAGTCTGCTGCGGGAAAAGAATTCAGAAATATCATCAGATATGTGAATGAAACATCTAAATCAATGACAAGAAAATTTGCAACAGCTTATCATATTATGTTGAAATTTAAAAGACCGGCTGTACCGTTTTTGGTAGCAGGTGCAGGCGCAGGCTTTTTGGCAGGATTTGCGCATAATGTCATGAAAGATGACTTTAGTGCATAATTTTATATTTTTTCACCAAAAAAATATAAGGTCGAATTGATTCAATTCGGCTATTTTTTTTCATAATAAATGTTATGGGAAGTGGAACAATATAATAAAGCTACCTTGTTGGTACTTTCTTGTACCGACAAGAAAGTACCGCAAAGAAACTCCCGGCAGTCACTTCGTTCACTAATCAATTGTAATTGCTCAACTCAAGCCGGCTAAACTCGCTCATACGTCATTCTGAACTTGTTTCAGAATCTTTAAATATTACGCTCAGACAATAGCCGGCTTGTTGTTGTTTCGCAAACATTGATTGTTCACTACGTTAAATGCCGGATTATTTTTTTTATTTTTCGTGCGCTTCGCGCACTGTAAAGAACTTAACGTCCTATCGCCTTAACGTCTTATCGACTTCAGATAACATTTATTATGTACATTATCTTGTTTGTAATATAATGTTACTGTCAGGTAAAGGGAGAAATTACAAATGGGAAAGAATAGAATTGGTATAGATGTAGGCGGAACTAATGTTAAAATTGCACTTGTTAATGACAAAGGCGAAATCAAATATTCAAACTCTGTTCCGACACGTGCTGAGATGGGTTATGAATACACTGTTAATAATATAAAACAGGCAATTCATGACCTTCTGGCAGAAACAAAGCTGACAACAAAAGATATTGAAGGTATAGGCTTTGGATTTCCGGGACAGGTTGATTATAAAGCAGGAATTGTCAGAAACGCTCCAAACATCCCGGGCTGGGTAGAAGTTCCTATTGCAAAACTTATTGAAGACGAATTTCATATCCCGACACGTGTTGATAACGACGTAAGATGCGCTGCACTAGGCGAACTCAATTACGGTGCCGGCAAGGGCTGCGAAAATTTAATCTGTATTACTGTAGGGACAGGTATAGGTTCAGGATTAATTGTTAACGGAAAACTTGTGCGCGGCGCTTCAAACGCAGCCGGCGAAATCGGTCATATCAAACTTCAAATGACAGACGGGCCTATATGCGGATGCGGTGATACAGGTTGTTTAGAAGCATTTGCCTCAGGTCCTTCCATAGTTGCAATGGCTAATGACTATATCAGAGGCGGAAAATCTGCGAAATTCCGTGAAATGGCTGAAGGCGGAGCAATAACACCTTTCATAGTTTGCGAAGCTGCAAAAGCAGGAGATCCTGTTGCACAAAGAATTTTCACAATTATGGGTGAATACATAGGAATAGGTATGGCAAGCGTTGTCAATCTTTTGAACCCTGAAAAAATTATTGTGGGCGGCGGAGTTGCAGATGCAGGTGACTTTCTTTTAAATCCTTTAAAAGAAACACTTTACAAACGTGCAATGAAAGTTGCAGGCGCGGCAGTAGAAGTTGTTCCCGCTCAACTTGGCAACACAGCAGGCGTTATCGGCGCAAGCTTATTGATTGAAAGCTAAAGTGAGAAGTATTTTTTTCTTTTCTCATCCTGAATTTATTTCAGGATCTCACATAATGACGCAGCTGACAAAAATAAAAATAAATTATATGGCAATATACTTTTTTTACGGCGAAGAAGATTTTAATATTGAACAGGAAATCGGGAAACTGAAAAAAGGACTCGATAAGAATTTTCTTGAAATGTCTTTCAAGACTTATGACAATCTAAAGTTTCCCGATTTAATTTCAATTCTCCGATCACAGCCCATGATGTTTGGCAAAATGCTCATTATAATCAACTGTCTTGATTATTTTTCCAAAACTTTTGACGATAAAGAGATAAAAGAAATTGAAAATGCACTTGAAGGAAATAACGAAAACCTTGATATAGTTTTTGCAGCCGCTCTTCCAAGAGGGGAGGGGAAAAAACTAGACAGCCGCAAAAAATTCTTCAAACTCCTGAAAAAATATAATGCAGTTGAATGTAATGTTATTCCCACATACAAAACATCAGAGCTTGAAAGCTGGATTGTAAAACAGGGAAAATCAAAGGGAATAAAGTTTGACAAAGACGCTCTGACAGCTATAATTTCCCAAATCGGCAACAATCTGCGCCAAATTGATAGAGAACTTGATAAATTAAAGCTTTTTGCCTATCCCTCTGATACAGTCACTGCCGATATGGTCAGAGAAATTTGTATTTCTAATGAAGATTTGTTTGCCTTTTCGGATTTTTTAATGGAAAACGAAAAAGACAGGGCGCTTCTTGAATACAGAAAACTTCTTGATACAAGGTACCCACTTGAAATACTGTCAACGCTGCAAACTATGCTCAGACGCTGGATAATTCTTAAAGCAAAGGCGCAAAGCTCAACACCGTTTGAACTTGCAAAACTTACAGGGATGCACGAATATGTTGTTAAACTAAATCTCCAAAAACTGAAAAAAACTAATCTTAAAGATTTAGTGAAATTAAAAGAAAATTTGACGGAAGCGGAATACAGGATTAAATCAGGACTTGCGCTTGATGTTGAAAAAGAGGTGGAAAATGCACTCTTTAGATGAAAAATATCCATTTTTAATGAAATATTTTCATAACGGTATATCGTCACAAAATCGTCAAATTGCGCATTGTATTTTGTTTTACGGCTCTGATATTCAGGCTCAGTACGATTTAGCGCTTGAAATTGCAAGACTGCTCAATTGCACCGGTGACCGTACGGAAACCTGTCAGTGTCTGAATTGTAAATGGATTAGGGAAAACAATCATCCTGCTGTTTTAACAATTTCAAAAGTCGACAATAAACCTTCCGATGATACATCAAAAACAGTTATTTCTATTGATCAGGCAAGAATGATTAAAAATGATTTGCTTGTTACATCAGATTATCACAGAGTTTTAATTTTCTGCGACAGAGATAAAGAAGGAAACATCCAAGGGCTTAATCAATTGAATTTTCAGGCAGATGCTGCAAATGCTTTGCTTAAAACTTTTGAAGAACCGCCTTCCAGGACAACATTTTTCTTTTTAACTAAAGATAAAACGGATGTGATTAATACGGTTGTTTCGCGTGCGCAGTGTTTCTATGTCCCGTCTATGAAAGAAGAGGAAAGAGATTTTTCACTTGTTAAAGATGCAATGGAAGGTTATTTGGAGCTTGAACGGGGAGAGGTATTAGATTTTAACGACAAAATTTTAGCTCTTGCTAGAGAACATGAACCTGATGAAATTTTCACGCAAATGCAAAATTATATTGAGGCCTTATTAAAAACAAATCTTGATAATTTGCCGCTGAAAGTAAAACTAATTTCTGATCTTAAAGCAATTGAAACAGCTAAAAAAGAAAACCGTTTGAACATGAATATCCAAACGATAGTTGAAACTCTTAGTTTCAAATTGATATTATAATATCTCAGGGATTAAGAAGCATTTCTATCTTTCCTTCATTGAACAATTTATTTAATTTATCAACGTGTTCTTCCATTTTAGAAAGGCAAAAATCAATTTCTTTAATGTCTTTATTGTCAGCTTTTCCGTCAGTATATTTTTGTGCAATATCAAGTAAACTTTTAAGCTCAACAGCTGCGCTTTCAATAGTTCCAACAGTTTTTAAATTATCTTTTTTTATATCCATTTCGTACCTCCAATATTAATATATATTAATATTTTTGGTAAGTATATTACCCATACGGTTATAATTTAATCTGGGCGTGTGATTTTTTATCATAATGGTTAGTATAAATACCATGATAAAAAATCGAGTTT
The DNA here is from genome assembly GCA_944325025.1 of Candidatus Gastranaerophilales bacterium. Lineage (GTDB taxonomy): Bacteria > Cyanobacteriota > Vampirovibrionia > Gastranaerophilales > Gastranaerophilaceae > Stercorousia. Next base: position 18,602 of record CALUYN010000012.1, read on the forward strand.
CTATTTACATGGGAATAAAAAGAATGTCAAAACGTGATATTACAAAACTCACAGGAATTGACCGACATGTTTTGGATAGAATTTATAAAGGCGAAGTAAAGGGTATAAAATTTGAAACACTTAACAAACTCTGTTTTGCATTGGACTGCACCCCGAATGACCTGTTCAAATATGTACCTGACGAAAATTAAGTTTACGCTAATTATAGGCAAAAACGTCATTCTGAAATTGTTTGATAAAACGAACCAAAATTTTTGTCATCCTGAATTTATTTCAGGATCTTAAAAATTTTGAGTGAGTTTGTCCTTACGAAATGAAGCATCTCTTATAGATCCCGAAACAAGTTCGGGATGACATTATGTTATTAGTTCCTTACCACCCACTTGAAATTTGTATAAACATAAGTTATAATATAGAAAAGGGCGGGACAAGTTACCGCTTGCCCCTTTAAAAGCCCTCAAAGTAGTTTAAGTGCTAGTATTATCAGTAAAATGATTACTAGCGCTTTTTCAGTTACACTGAAATCCACTTTTTACCACCTCCTTTCCTCTACTGGTTTGACAAATTTGTAGTTTGTGCCGCAGAGGTATGGATACGATAAAAAAGGGCTTACCCTCAATCATATATTAACAGTAAATGCAAAAATTAAATCATTTATATAGTGGAAATATTATTAAATTTAAGAAATATATTTTTTAGCTTCTTGCTTTAACTTTTCCTGCTTTGCCATTTTTTTGAGAAGTTTTTCTTCAGGTGTTTTTATTCTAAACAGATTTAAAAACCATACTTTTGCCATTCTCAGGCCTGCTTTAGAAAACAAAGGAGCTTTAACTGACGGCGATGATATATTTTTTGATAGTTCAAAATTATCTACAGCTAATTTTGCGTATTCTTTTATTGCATGTTTAAATCCTTTGTAATCGCCGGTTACTGCAGAAAAAGCTGTATCAGATTTTAATTGTGCAATTCTTTTTGCAACAGGAGATGTAAGATCCGGTGAAATTTTTATCATATCGCAGCTCCTTTTAAATTTCTTTTTTGAAAATTAGCGTATTTATATTTTTGTTATTTACATTACATTCAAATTCTTTAACAAGCGTAAATTTATTTTTTTGATAGTAATCAAAGTCGCAGGCTGTATCAGTCCAGAGATAGATATTTTTTATATTATTTTCTTTTGCTGTTTCCACAAGTTTTGAAAGAAGCATTCTGCCGCCGCCTTTTTGCGTGCTGATAAAAAGCCCCATCATCAAATCATCTTCATTCATTATCGTTTTAACTTCTTTACCGGTATTTTCAACGTAATCAAGAAAATTAAATGCGGTAATTTTATCATCCTGCGCCAAAGTTTGGATGCCTGCAGCAAAATTTTCAACGCTGCCATTTTTGTCAGCTTTTGATGATGCAAAAACAAGCCCTTTCAGCCCGTTATCATCAAGCGCAAAAGAATAGGTTTTATTCAAATAATAGTATTTGAGCGTAAAATCATAGATAAAAGTTTGAAGCTCTGTGCTTTCTTTTGCATACAAATCACCCCAGACAAGGCGGGTGATTTTGGAAGCTTCCTCAATATCTTTATCTATAAAATTTCTAACTATCATATAAGGAATTTTCCGTTTTCATAAATAAGTCTGTCATCGGCATAAATTTTTCCGCCTGCATTTCCTTCAGCTGGTTTCATATTTTTAATCATGTCCCAGTGAACGCCTGACACATTTTTTCCGCCGGTTTCAGGGTAAGATGCGCCGACTGCCATGTGAATTGCTCCGCCGATTTTTTCATCAAAGAGAATATTTCCTGTAACTTCCTGAATTTCATTATTTGTTCCGATTGCAATTTCTCCGATGCCTTTTGAACCTTCATCAGTGTTGAGCATTGCTTCAAGGAAATCGCGTCCTGTATCAGCGTCAAATTTTACTATCTGTCCGTTTTCAATCCAGAGATGAACACCGGTTGCAGAGTTGCCGCGGTAATTTTGCGGAAAATCAAAGTAGATTTCGCCGTTAATATCATCTTCAACAGGTGATGTGAAAACTTCGCCGTCAGGATAGTTGTTAATCCCTGAACAGCTAATCCATTTTCTGCCTTCAATGTTGAAAGTTATATCTGTCTTTTCGCCTACAATGTGCAGCTTTTTAACACCGTTTAAGTAATTTGCCCATTTGGTTTGTTTTTCGTCAAGTTCTTTTAATTTTGCAACAGGATCATCCAGATTAAGATAGCAGGATTTAAATAAAAATTCTGAATATTCGTCAAAAGACATTTTTGCTTCCTGAGCAAGAGCATGGGTCGGGACATCTGCTATAACCCATTTTGCTTCCCCTTTTGCTGATCTGTCCATAAGAAGTTTTGACAATCCTTGAGAGGCTTTTGACCTGCGTGCAAGTTTTTTCATATCTGCACGCGCCATATTTTTTGTATTCATAGGAGCGCCGATTGAAATAAATTTATCTATTTTTTCATATTCAAGCTTAATAATCGGGTCGATATAATCAAGCTGTTCGTCTGATGCATATTTGATAAAAATATCAGAAAAATCTTCAAAAGATGTTCTCAAAATTGGATGAGCTCCTTTTTCTAAAACTCTTTTGTAAACGGCTTTTACAAGATCCTTTGCATAAATACTTGCTGCCCTTATTTGAACAAGATCGCCTTTTTGAACGTCTGTCGAATAATCGACAAGAACTTGGGCATATTTTTCCCAGATAGTTTTTTGCATATAATACCTCTTTTTTCCCTCACCCATTTTTCAAATGCTCATCCTTCGCATTGAAAAATTTCCCTCTCCCGCAAGCCACTCGCTCTAAATAAATAAATAAAATGGCCTAATCTTAGTCCTCTACTCGCTCGTTCGGGCGAGGGGAAATTTATTTAATTATCTTCCAATGATTCGTGGCCTGATTTGTGGGTTTTTAAAAGAACTCCGCGTTTTGATGTCTGAATAAATTCAATCATTTTTTCAATATACTCATTCATCGGGATTTCAGCTTTAATCTTTTCGATTGCCTGAGATGTGTTATATTCATCTGAAATCAATAGTTTGAAAGCTTCATTAACATGGGTTCTTATATCCTGAGGAACCCCGCGGCGCTTCATCGCAATAACATTCAAGCCGCGCGGAACAGGCGGTCTGCCTTCGCCTTTTGAGTATGGCAGAATATCCTGACGCGAAGCTGAAAATCCGCTTATTATTGCCATGTCCCCTATTCTTATATTCTGGTGGAATACGCTCATACCGCCAACAAATGCGCCAAAACCAACATGAACATGTCCGCCTAAAGTTACAAGGTTAGCTAAAATAACCTGGTCTTCCAAAACGCAATTGTGAGCAACATGTGAACCTACCATTAATAGGCATTTATTCCCTATTCTTGTTGTAAAGTCACCGCATGCAGCACCTCTATGGACAGTTACGTTTTCTTTAATAATTGTACCGTCGCCTATAACGACTTTTGTGGGTTCGCCTTTGTAACCCAAATCCTGAGGCTCAGAACCGATTGTTGCAAACGGAGAAATTGTACAATCATCACCTATTTCTGCAAATTCAATATGAGCATTTGAGATTACTCTTGTTCTGTGACCAATTGTAACGTTTTCACCTATAACTACATAAGGCCCTATGATTGCGTCATCTGCAATTTTTGCTGACGGATGAATAATTGCGGTTTTGTCTATCATTTTTTTTATCCTCTTTGTCGATTTTCGTGTTACTTATTATTTCTTTGCCAGAGGCTTCGCCTCCGTTTTTTATCCTCTCTAAATTTAAATTTCCTCCTCCTCCCTTGCGGGAGAAGGTGTCTGAAAGACGGATGAAGGGTAACCCTCTTTATTAATTATAGTACAAATCCTGTTCAGTCACAAAATTTTTATATTATTTTAATATGAAACCTTTTGATTTCTTATGAAAATCATAAGCGATTTCAAAAGCTTCATCAATAGATTGATTTACTATATTAATTAATTCTTCATTTCGGCTTTCTGCTGCAAACATAGCTAAGTGTACAAAATCCTGTTGAGCTTCTTCTGTGTATTGAGTTTTGTAACCGCCATTTTTGGATGTGTTCTTGTGTACTATAAGACTTGCTAAATCTAACATTTCATTGCATGCCTTATCCTTTTTGCCTGGTTTTAAATCCTTAAGTTTTGCTCCAATATTCAACACAGCCAGTTGATACGTATCGGCCATAAGATTATTAATACCTTTAATATCGGTATATTTTGTGAATATTTCATTAGATTTTTCATCTATTGAACTATATTTTGTATAAGGATTAAATACAGTGTAACTCTTTAATGTTCCTGGTTCCATTCCCGCTTGTTTCTCAATAAATCTTATTAATTGGGTAGGTGCGGTTCTTATAGTAAAAAATGTTTCATTTTCTTCTTTAACTTTTCTCCATCCATATTTCATGTTTTTTGAAAAAGCTTTACGCGCCCAATCGTTTAATCCCCAGAACGCTCTCATTGCTTTTGACTGTTCTTGATTTAATTTCTCAGGAGATGTTTCCAGATCAAATGTTTCAACTTTACGTCCTTTTAAGAATTTTGACAAAGCAGCTTTAATTCTGTCTGCGGGCGGCAAGTTCCATGCTTTTTTCAAAACACGGGATAATTCTTCTGATTTTTCAGGGTTTTGTCTGTAAAACTCTTTTTGTCTTTCAGACATTTCATAAATTCTTTCAGGATTTTCCTGATAATATTTTTTCAAACCTTCTGATATTCTCTGTTTATGTTCTGCAGAAAGTGGACCGCGTTTGATATATACAGGTTCTCCTGTTTCAATTTGAGCTTTTCTATCCAACGTTGCAAGACGTTTTTCTGTCATCTCACGCATTAAACGTTCGTTATATTCAGGGTCAGAAAATTTTAAAATATGACCGTAATTTCTGCTTGCTGTCGGGATATTAAGCTTTTTCATTGTATGGTACAAATCTTGCCCGTCAGCATATCGTTTTAAATCGTTTGTAGAGAAACCTTCTCCCCAGTATAATTTTATTAACTGAACCGTTAAATCTTCATCATTGTCAAAATATTCAAGTTCGCCTTTGCGGAATTTATCTATTACTGAACCTTTTACAGCAGTAACATTTTCTGATGAGATAACATCTTTAAATTCCGGGAATTTTTCTTTTATTTCGTCTAAACTAAAACATTCTTTAAGGCTTGCAAAATATTTTTTGTGAATACTAATTAATGTTTCTTTAGCTTTGTTGCCTTCTTCCAAAATCAGCCCTGCCCATTCTCTTATGTTCGGCGGGTATATGGAAGAATTTTTTTCGGCAAATTTGTCAAGCTGCTGAATAGTTTTTGCCAAATCAAGGCTGTAGCCGCCTGTAAAAGCCAAATACTGTGCGGTTGTCGGGAGTTGTGTATTTGACACCTCAGGCTTGTTTTCGCTTTGAATTGGTTGGGTTGTATATTTATAAGTATTAAATTTAGGGGTAATGTTATAATTTTGTATATTATTTATTCTCATTTTATCTTCTCCGGACTATATAAATCTTGTAAAAATTTTTTTTTGCCAACAAAAAAGTAAATCGTTACATTCGATTTACTTTTTTATATGACAATTAACGTAAACTTATTTTAAAGCAAAAGTCATATCAGCTTCCACGCATACTTTACCGTCAACTTTTCCTACCCCGTGAGCTTTGCAGACAGGGCCTTTTACTTTTACAAGTTCAACTTCCATTTCAAACTTGTCGCCCGGTCTTACGATATTTTTAAATCTTACGCCGTCAACACCTGCGTATAAAGTTAATTTCCCTTTAAATTCAGGCATTGTCATTAAAATTGGAGCAGAACATTGCGCCATAGCCTCCAACTGCAATACACCCGGCATAATCGGATTGTTCGGGAAGTGCCCCTGGAAAAATTCTTCGTTCATCGTCAAATTTTTATACCCTTTTGCGCTTTTACCCGGGATACATTCCGTTATTCTGTCTACTAATAAAAACGGATATCTGTGGGGAATCATTTTCATGATATCCATAATGTCAAAACTCAATGCTTCTGTTTTTGTTTCTTCTGTCATTTTTTCTCTCCTTATTTTTGTTATCTATTTTTGTTATTCTAAATTTATTTCAAGGTTTAGGTTTGCCTTTTGACTGTCACCCACCCCTTTACATCCCCTTCCCTCAAGGGAGGGGAGATTTTGTTATTCTTTTTTATTTACATTCTATTAATTTATCTTTTAACATTTTTGCTGTCTTTATATGAACTGCATGACCTGCCTCTTTGACTAAAATCTGGCATTTTAAATTCAAAGGATTTACGCCTGTCAAATATAAGTCCCCGATTAAATCAAGAATTTTGTGTTTTATTGGCTCATTTTCACTGCGCAATTCTGATGTGTAACCGTTATCCTGCAGTCCGAGGGTGTTTTCAATTGTGACCCCTTGAGCAAACCCGAGCATTTGGAATTTTCTCAAATCCTTGTAAAAACCGAAGGTTCTTGCCTCAATAATTTCCTGTTTGTTTTTAGGATTGTAAGCTGCCCAGCGTCTTGTAAGATCCGGATGATCGTAATTTACTGCGTAAGAAATATACAATTCTTTATCCGGCAGAATAACTAAACTTGTTTTTCCATTCAGATAATAAACAGGTTCAGATACTGTATAGCATTTTGGTTTTTCAAACAAATGTTTTTCAATCCCTGCTTTTTCAAAAAGTTCTATCCATTTTTTAGAACTTCCATCTAAAGCCGGAACTTCCATTTCATCCATACATATATCAATACTGTCTATTCCGCAAAAGGCAAGAGCTGCAGTTAAATGTTCTGTCAGCATTGCTTTTGTCTTTTTATTCCCTAAAACAACGCAATGATCTGTTGACAAAACATTGTCAACGCTAGCTTCAAACGGCTCTCCGCCATCGACAAAATAACGAATTTTCCCGGTTTTGGACGGAAAAAAGTTAATCGTACACGGTTTGTTTTTCATTAAACCGTTACCGGATATCGAGATTTCTTTAAGAATTGTGGTCATGGTTTATATTGTCCTCAAATTCTTTCAATAACGGTTCATATTTTCTGAATTTTGCAAAGATTTCCTGAGCGTCTTTCATTGTTTTCAATTGTTTTATGAAATCTTTTCTAGGCATTGCAGGAATACCGACAACAATTGATTTTTCAGGGAATGATTTTGTAACACCTGCTTTTGCTGTGATAATTGTATCCGATCCGATTTCAATGTGATCAGCCAAGCCTGCCTGACCTGCAATTGTTACTCTGTCGCCGATTACACAGCTTCCTGCAATACCAACCTGTGACACGATGAAGCATCCCTGGCCGATTTTACAGTTATGGCCTATCATTACAAGGTCATCAATTTTTGTGTTATCACCGATTGTTGTATTTTCGATAGTTCCTCTGTCGATTGCTGTATTTGCACCTATTTCAACGTTATTTCCGATTTCAACAGAACCGATTGAAGGAATTTTAAAGATAACCTGTTTTGTCAACGCTTCTTTAATTTCGCCGTCTTTTCTTGCCTGTTCAATGTTATCAGGATTTTCTGTTACAAAGCTGAAACCGTCAGCACCAAGTGATACTCCGTGATGAAGAATAACATCGTTGCCGACTTTTACTCTGTCACCGATATTTACACCCGGATGGAAGAAGCAGTTTTTACCGATTACCGCACCGCCGCCGACATAGCAGTTTGCAAGAATTTTTGTATTATCGCCGATAACTGCGTCATGTGAAATAACAACATTAGGGCCGATTTGAACATTTTCGCCGAGTTTTGCAGTTTCATGTACAACTGCAGTTGGATGAACCCCCTTATTTACATCCGGAGCGGTGTAAAACAGATTAAGCAGTTTCATCATTGCAAGTCTTGGTCTTTCAACTTCTATAGTTGTAAATCCGTCAATTTGAACTCCTAAAGGTACTAAAGCTGCTTTTGCTTTCGATTTTGCAAGGTTTGCAATTTCTTCTTCCCCTAGCGCAAGAGCAAGTGTGTTCTCGTCAGAAAGCAGAGGCGGAGCAATTTGGGAAATTTTTACGTCCTGAACTTTTGTCAGCATACCGCCTGTAATCTGTGTAATTTCTTCCAATGTAAAGGTTTTCATATATCTTCTCCTTTGTATTTAATATAATTTTATTCTATATCAGATTTTAATGAGTCGCTCCAGACTTTTAAAATTTTGTCATGCAAATCGTCCCAACCGGGATTATCCCGGTTTATCATAGATATTAAATCATCTTTTGGCATTCCTTCAAGCGTCTTTTTTCTTGTAACAGCATCATTAAACTCGTCATACTTTTCGTAATAAGCGAGCTTATTTGTAGAAAATTCATTTTCGTAAACTTTGCTTATTTTATTTTTGATTTCATGCATGTGCATCAATAAATTTGAAGTCACGCCTATTATTAAATTTTCATCAGGTCTATTAAATAATATGTAAACATATGCGCTCATAACCCGCTCTCCTTAAAAAATTACATATTCTGCATTTTTTCAATAGTTTTTGTAGTTGATTTGCCTTCTACAAATTCTATGAATTCGACCCTTGTGCCGTTTTTTTTCATAATATCAGCTTCAGGAAGCGTTTCCATATTGTAATCCGCACCTTTTGTATAAACGTCAGGCTTTATTTCATCCAAGAGATTTTTAGGACTGTCTTCATCAAATAATACCACATAATCGACACATCTCAAAGCGCTTAATATTTCTGCACGGTCATTTTCGTTGTTTACAGGACGTGACGGGCCTTTTATACTCTTGACTGACTTATCGGAATTTAATAAAACTATAGAGTAATCAGCAAAAGATTTAGTTTTCTGAAGATATCTCACATGTCCTACATGAAGAATATCAAAACAGCCGTTTGTGCAGACAACTGTCTTGCCTGATTTATGAATTTTATCAACTAAAGCTTTTATATCTTCTCTCTTTATCAACATATCCGCTAACCCTAGTTCATAAAGCTTATTTTACCAAAAACATCAATAAAAATCCTCAAAAGTTACCTTTTGTTAAGCATAAATAAAACCCGCCTAAGCGGGTTTTATTTTAATTTAAGCAATTTGTAATGTCTGATCAAGATAGTCATTTGTTAATCTCGGAATATCAACATTAACTTCTTTTGATTTCTCAATTTTTTCAGCTAATTCTGATTTTGCTCCTTGATCTTTTTTTGCATTCAATTTTTCCATGATAATTTATCCCCCAATTTTATCCCTAATTGTATAAAAATTTTTTTGAAGATAAAATTGCGTTAATCTGAACTAATATTAAGAAATATTACACTGTAGCAAAAAATTTATTATTTTCTGTAATTTTTGTTGATGGGTTTACAAAACCCTTTAAAAATTTAGGAATTCTTCTGAATACTCTTGGCTTGCTGAAATTATCAGAATAACCTGATACTAATCTTTCTTTTATTAATTGCCTGGCACTTGAAGTTGAGGGGTAATCAATAACTGCTTGCGGCCAACCCTTAGCAAGCGGGGTAAGGGTTAATTTTGTAATTTGCATGTTTAATATAGCTCCATTTCTATTAATTTTTTACATATTCTAACTGTATTGAGTGCAGCGCCTATTCTAAGGTTATCTGCCACACACCAGAGTGAAATTCCGTTTTTAAAGGCAAGATTTTTTCTTATGCGGCCGACAAATACCGGATCAACTCCTGAAGCGTCATAAGTTGTCGGGTATTCAAAGTTATCAGGATTATCAATAACTTTTACGCCGAATGAACTGCTTAAAATTTCACGCACTTCATCAGGGGTAATTTCGTTTTCAAATTCTATATCAACAGCTTCTGAATGTCCGTTATATACAGGAACACGGGCTGCCGTGCAGGATATCGGCAAATCAGCGGGAAGATGAAGAATTTTTTTTGTTTCATTAACAACTTTCATTTCTTCTTTTGTGTAGCCGTTTTCGCAGAAAACATCAATCTGTGGAATTACATTGAAAGCAATAGGTTTTTTAAAGCATTTGTTCTCAAAACTTTTTCCTTCTAGTTTAGCTTTTGTGTTTTCCGTAAGTTCATTGATTGCAGCAAGTCCCGCACCTGAAACTGCCTGATATGTTGAAACAATCAATCTTTTCATTGGATTTTTGTCAATTAACGGCTTTAAAACAAGCATTAATTGCGATGTTGAGCAGTTGGGATTTGCAACAATTCCTTTGTGGCGTCTTAAATCTTCATCATTAACATAAGCGATAACTAAAGGAACATCAGGCTCCATTCTGAAAGCTGAGGAATTATCAACCAGAACACCGCCGCGTTTAACAATTTCAGGGGCAAAAAGTTTAGAAGTTGAGGCGCCTGCTGAGGCAAGAACAATATTGACCCTGTCAAAACTTTCAGGCTTTGCTTCTTCAACGGTATATGTCTTTCCTTGAAATTCAAGTTTTGTACCGGCAGAACGGGCACTTGACAGAAATTTAATCTCATTAAATTCAATTTTTAATTCGTCAACAATTTTTGTAATTTCTCTGCCTACAACGCCTGTGGCACCTAAAATAGCTATGTTTGGTTTTCTCATTCTCCTGCCTTTCAAATTTAACTGTAGGTTGGGCTTTCAGCCCAACGTCATGATTGTTGGGGTAGAAACCCCAACCTACAATTACTACAATAAATATTCTTTAATTTATAAAAAACATTATTATTTTTCAACAAATTTTATTTCATACCCTAAAATCTCTGCAATAATTTTACATTCGGTAAATGAAATAGTATCTCTGGTAAACTATAAAATATTGTCTAATCCGTAAACAAAATCATTGTTTTCATAAACATGCTTAACTGCAAGCAGTACACCCTGCATATAACATTTTCTGTCCATAGAATCATGTCTTATTGTCATAATCTGGCCGGATGATCCAAAAATAACTTCTTGAGATGCGATGTAGCCTGGCATTCTGACAGAATGGATATGAATGTTTGAATATGATGTACCGCCTCTTGCCCCTTCTATTGTTTCTGTTTCAGGGCAGTTGCCTTTTGTAAAATCGTCTTTAACTTCTGCCATCATCGCAGCTGTTTTAATAGCAGTTCCTGAGGGGGCATCTTTTTTCTGGTTGTGATGAAGTTCTATAATTTCCGCGTTATCAAAGTATTTGGAAGCCTGACGCGCAAACATCATCATCAAAACTGCGCCTGTTGAAAAATTCGGAGCTATAAGACATCCTGTGCTTTTTTCTTTTGATAAAGTTTTTAATTTAGCGATTTGCTCATCTGATAACCCTGTCGTCCCGATTACAATTTTTATTCCGTTATTAAGGCAGTATTTTGCATTTTCAAAAATTGATTTTGGTTGGGTAAAATCAACTAATATATCAATTTGACAGGATTTATGTGCTTCTTCAATAGTTTTGAATTCTGCACCTGCAATGTCAATTTGTGCGGCAATTTCTGTATCAGCACAATCAGTTACTGCTTGAACAACTTCTTTCCCCATTTTCCCTAAAGCACCGCATACTGCAACTTTTATCATAAATTTTTCTCCTTATTTTAATTTTTTGTTTTCTGTCATCCTGAATTTATTTTTCACCCACCCCCTAACCCCCTCCCCTCAAGGGAGGGGGTTAGTTGTTTAAAAATTATAGATATATTCTTAACTTTATCATAAAAAAATTTTTCTGTGATAAAATAAAAAGTGAAGCGTAAAAGTAATACTTTTCACTCTTCACGCTTCACTTTTCACATAAAAATAAGGAGAGAAAATTATGTCAGATGCAAAACTTTTAGCAGCGATTGAAAGAAGCGAAACAGAACAGTTACAGATTTCAATAAGCGAATACAAAGGCAAAAGCTATCTTAATATGAGAATATTTTACACAACAGACGGCGGTTCAACTTGGCTTCCGACAAAGAAGGGGGTAACTTTTACTCCAGATCAGCTTGATTTGTTAGAAGAAGCTATTCAGGAAGCACGCAAAGAATTTATGGCAGAAGAAGTTTAGATGGTAAGGGTGAAGTGAAAATAGATTTTAAGGGAATTTAATATGGTTAAAAATTTAACGGATAATGAACACTCTTCACTCTTCACCCTTCACTCTTCACCCAAATACGCATCCGCACTTGTTAATATTAAAGCTCTCGGGGTTAAGACATTCAGCTACCTTATACCTGATGAGATGAAAGATAAAATCAAAATCGGACAAGCTCTGCTTGTCCCTTTTGGCAGACAGGGGCTGATTAATGCTTTTTGTGTCGGGTTTTCCGATTATTTACCTGGGGATTTCAAGGTAAAAAAAATCAGCAAAATTCTTGATGAAACCCCGCTTTTTTCAATTGATTATTTAAAACTTTTGGAGTGGGTTGCAAATTACTATTGCTGTGATTTGGTAACGGTTTTGAATGCGGCAATTCCTATGAAATTGATTGAAAAAGCATCAAAAACAGAACAGCTGATTGAACTTGTAAAATTTGACGGGGCTACAAAACGGCAGATGCAGGTGCTTGAACTGCTTGAAAAATCAGGCAAAATGCCGCTTATTTTATTTGAAAAATATGCAAAAACAACACGTGCAACAGTTAAAAAACTTGAGCAGGCGGGGTGTATAAGACTTATTCAGGAAGAATTATACAGAAATCCGCTTGATATTTTAAATATAACAGAGCGCGAACCTTTATTTGAATTGTCGGGCGATCAGAAAGCTGTTTATGAAGGGATTAAAAAACAAATAGCGGACCAGAGGGCAAGAGGGCAAGAGGGCATGCCTGTTACGTTTGCAAAGCAAACTAATGATAATAACCTGCCTTCCTGCCTTCCTGCCTTCCCGTTTTCTGAACTGCTTCTTCATGGCGTTACCGCATCCGGAAAAACTGAGGTTTATTTCAAACTTATTGACGATACCATAAAAGCAGGTAAAAATGTTCTCTTTCTTGCTCCTGAAATTGCTCTTGCATCACAATTAACAAAGCGTCTTGCAAAAAAATTCGGCACAAAAGATGTTGCAATCTGGCACAGCAGTATATCAGACGGTGAAAGATACGATGTGTGGCAGAAACTTTACAAAGATGAGATAAAAATTCTTGCTGGTGCACGTTCTGCTGTTTTTGCGCCTCTGAAAAATATCGGTTTGATAATAATTGATGAGGAGCATGAAAGCGCATATAAACAAACAACTCCTGCACCGCGCTATGATGCGCGTGTTGTTGCAAGAAAACTTGCGCAATTCCATAACTGTCCGCTTCTTTTAGGCTCTGCAACTCCTGATATTTCAACATATTACAGAGCCTTAAATTCTGGCAATCTTTTTGAACTTAAAAAACGCTATAATGATGCAAAAGTTCCGCCGGTTACCGTTATAAATATGCAGGAGCACGGACGGGCAGCTTACAGGAATATTATTTCAGTTCCTCTGCAGACAGAAATTAAAGAAACTTTATCAAAAGGACAGCAGGTAATTCTGCTTATCAACAGACGCGGGTTTTCAACATTTACACAGTGTCAGGCCTGCGGGCATGTTATTCAATGTCCGAATTGTGCTATTCCGATGATTTGGCATTCAAAAGATCAAATGTTAAAATGCCACTACTGCAGCCACGTGGAATATTTTCCTGATGTGTGCCCGGAATGCGGGTCTGACGCATTTAAAAACAGCGGAACAGGTACACAGAAAATCGAACAGTATGTAAAAGAACTTTTTCCTGAAAATACAGTCGAACGCATAGACAGTGATATTCTTATAAGAAAAGGCGAACATATAAGATTATTAGAAAAATTTCAGCGCAAAGATATTGATATATTAGTCGGAACACAGATGATTGCGAAAGGTTTGGATAACCCGAACGTTACACTTGTCGGTGTAATTTCCGCTGATGCAAGTTTCAATCTGCCGGATTTCAGAGCATCGGAACGCGGTTTTCAGCTTCTGACACAGGTCGCAGGCCGCGCAGGCAGGGGAGAGTTTGCGGGAAAAGTTCTTTTCCAAACTTATAACCCTGATTTTTATGCACTGGAAAGTGCAAAATCCCAAAATTACAGAGAGTTTTATGACACAGAAATCACAGCGCGCGAGGAATTTGATTATCCGCCGTTCAGCCAGATTATAAGACTTGTTCTAAGTTCTATAAATAACTTTCGTGCAGAAAAATCCGCACAGGAAATTGCTCTGCGGCTTTGTACGATGATTGAAAAATTCGGAATATCAGAGCGTCTGGAAGTTCTCGGCCCAACTCCGTGTGTTATTGAAAGAATTAACAGCCAGTACCGGTTTCAAATTTTAATAAAAAATAAACTTGATGAAAAAGGGCATAAATTTATTTCTAGCTTTTTAAATAAAATTACTTTGCCAAAAGATATAAAAATGATTGTAGACGTTGACCCGCTAGATATTCTGTAACAGTAATTACTATTACCCCTCACACTAACCATCTCCCGCACGGAGGTCAATCCGACGGGGCGAGGGGAATTATTTTTTGTACGCTTTGCACACCTTAAAGACTTATTCGCTTATTCACCTATTTACTTATTCACTTAATTATTTTATTTCACCCTGGAGGTACCAGGTTTTTGCGCCCGTAATTTTTACGTTTACAAATTCTCCTGTTAAATCTTTGTCACAGGGAATATGAACAGTTTTAAAATTTCGCGTTTTGCCTGTGTTTATCATTTTGCCTTTATGCTCGTAGAAGTTTTCAATAAGAACTTCCATTTCGCGTCCGACATATTTAAGATTGGATTTTAAACAGTTTTCCTGAACTTTTTTGTTCAAACGTTGAAATCTTTCATCTTTTACATCTTCTGGAATAAATTTGTCAACCCATTTTGCAGCAACTGTTTTTTCTCTAGGTGAGTATGCAGCAAGGTTTGAATAATCCAGTTCAAATTCATCAATAGCGGAAAGCGTTTGTTGGAACTGTTCTTCAGTTTCTCCAGGGAAACCCGCAATAAAATCGCTTGTTATAGTTACATCTGGAACCATATCGCGGACTTTTTTAACTATTCTGGCATAGGTTTCTCTGTCATAGCGTCTGTTCATAGCTTTTAAAACTTCGGAACTCCCTGATTGCATCGGAATGTGGAAGTATTCACACACCTTATCAAGTTCTACAACGGTTTTTATAAGTTCATCGGTTATGTCTGTCGGATATGACGTTACAAAACGTATTCTGAATTTTCCTTCAACCTTATTCAGTTCTCTTAAAAGGTCTGCAAGTCTGTAATCTCTATCCTTAAAATCTTTGCCGTAGCTGTCAACGTTTTGCCCGAGGAGTGTAATTTCTTTGAACCCTGCATTCAAAGCGTCTTTAGCTTCTTTAAGAATTGTTTCAGGCAGTCTTGAGCGTTCTCTTCCTCTTGTGTAAGGGACTATACAGTATGTACAGAAGTTGTTGCAGCCTTCTGTTATAGGAATCCAGGCATTAACGCCTTTTACTCTTTTTATGCCATATTTTACAGCTAAATCATCTTCTGTTGAGTTAGTTTCGGTGCATTCGCACACTTTCTCGCCTCTGTTAATTTTTTCTATAATTTCAGGGAGTGCATAGATTTTATGGGTTCCTAAAACAAAATCAACATAATGTGCACGCTTAAAAATACTTTGAGCTTTTTGCTGCGCAACACATCCTGCTATACCGATTTTCAAGGCAGGTTTTTCCTGCTTCCATTTTCCCCAGACGCCTAACTGGCTGAAAGCTTTATCTTCACTTAACTGTCTGATAGAACATGTATTAACTATCAACAAATCTGCCTGTTCAGGATTTTTTGTTTCTTCATAATCAAGATAAGATAACATTCCGAGCATTCTTTCTGTATCGGATTTGTTCATCTGGCAGCCCATTGTTTCTATGTAAACTTTTTTCATCTTTGAAATTCCCGCTATTTATATTAACTGTTTAAATTATAATACAAAAATACTTAATACTCTTGACTTCCCATAAAAAAAATTATATTCTTATATCATAATGGTGTGAAAGGTGTTTATTATATGGGATTATGTAAAAAGAATGTTTTATTTTTGCTTCAGGAACGTACTGAAAAATACGCAGATAAAGTTGCTCTTGGAATGAAAAACAAATACGGCTGGAGAGAATTTACTTATCGCGGAATAGGGTTGATGTCACGAAAGTTGGCACATTACCTTATAAATGAAATTAACGTTCAAAAAGGCGACAGGTTAGCAATTTTATCGGAATCAAAACCCGAATACGGCGCATGTGTTTTTGCATCTGTAATATCCGGAATGACAGCAGTGCCTCTTGATGTAAAACTTACTAAATACGAATTGAAATCAATATTATCCGATTGCGAGCCTTCCGTGATTATGGTTTCTGAACACAATATTGAAATGGCAAGGTATTTAAAGGATGTACTTCCTTCTATAAAAGAAGTTATTTTGATGGATGAGCCGACCGCTAATATTGATGAGAAAAGTATTTATGAACTGCCTGACAATTATGACTGCAGATGGCGGTTTAGAAACTCTAATTCAACTGCTTTTATAATTTATACATCAGGTACAACCGGTGCGCCAAAAGGGGTTGAAATTACGTTTGCAAATATGATGGCGCAATTAGATGATTTAAAATATGCACTTGATCAAATTTTACCGTACAGGCATGTAAACATTCTGTCAATTTTGCCGATGAATCATCTTTTTGAAATGACTGTCGGGTTTTCTACATTTTTAAACTTTGGGTTTTCTGTGTATTATACACCGAGTTTGAAGCCCAAAGATGTTTTGAGCATAATGAGAGAAAAGCAGGTAGAATTTATGATTGTTGTTCCTGCGTTTTTGAAACTTTTGAAAACTGGTATTGAAACAGAATTGAATAATTCCCCCAAAACTGTTCAAACAGCTTTTTCTGTAATGTTTAAACTGGCTAAATTTATTCCTTCATACAGAATAAAGAAATTTATGTTCAAAAAAATCCATGCAAAATTCGGCGGACATTTTTCGGGTTGTATTTCAGGCGGAGCGCCTTTAGATGTTTCGGTGGGCGAGTTTTTTGAAAGAATAGGAATAAAAGTTTATCAGGGTTACGGTTTGTCTGAAACAAGCCCGGTTGTATCAGTAAATACTGATAGGCGCGGAGATATTGCATCTGTTGGCAGACCGTTGAAGAGTTTTGAAGCAAGAATAGATGAACATACAGGCGAATTAATGCTCAAAGGGCCTTCTGTTATGAAAGGGTATCACAATCATCCGGAACTTACTGCCGAAGTAATTGAGCCTGACGGTTGGCTTCATACCGGTGATATTGCTAAAATCAGCAAAGAAGGTCATATTTATATAACCGGCAGAATTAAAAATATGATAGTTTTATCAGGCGGGAAAAAAGTTTTTCCCGAAGAAGTCGAATCTGTTATTGAAAAAAGTCCATATATTGCCGAGGTTTGTGTACTAGGAACTTCAAGAACTTTTGGAGCAAAAGACGGCACCGAAGAAATTACAGCTGTTATAGTCCCGTCAGATGAAGTTCTCCAAAAATACGAATGGGATACTGTGGACAAACTGATAAAAGATGAGGTTAAAAAATTGTCTTTGAGGTTGACTCCTTACAAAAGACCGATTAATATAGTTGTAAGTAAAGATCCTTTACCGCGTACTACAACAAGAAAAGTTAAGCGAAAAGAAGTAAAAGAGCTTGTAAATGTATAGGAGTTATTAATGAAAAAAATATTATTAGCATCATTGTTTTTGGCAGTTGGAATGCCTGTGATATGTGATGACGTGATACAGCAGGATAACATCCCGCAATCTGAGGTTATCCCTGCTCAGGAAATTGTGAAACCCGCAGATCCCGTGAGAGAAGAACTCCCGCCGCAGTGGTCAGAGTTTTGTGAAGCAGGTTATGAAAACGCTGTTTACAAAGACAGCCATGATATTTTTAATATTTTTAGTTTTGTAAAATCAGAACGGGTTAAAAAAAATTACTGGGCAGAGCGCCGCGTAAGTTTTGAAAAATATTTAAAAACCTGTGAAAATCTAGACAGCGCTGCAAAATCCGAATGTTATGCAAAGCTCAGAGATATGGAAACACAGAAAAATGACCTTTATAAAATAAAAAGCAGACAGCTTTTGTATGAAAACAATGTTGATATACATAGACGTTAGTTTCTATGAGCAATTGTGTCATGCTGAATTTATTTCAGCATCTTACTAATTTAGAGTTGTAACTTGACTCCCGGCGAGATCCCGAACCAAGTTCGGGATGACTGAATTATGTCAGACTTGTTGGGTTATTATGTCGATTTCCTTGACCGCAAGGTCAAGGATTTCATATATATTGCCAATTTTATCGTTAAATGTCATTTCGTTTTCTGCATAAACATGTAAAACCTGCAAATAGCTTGAAAGTTTTGTTACATGTTCGGAAATAAATTGTAGTTGGTTGAAGTATGATTCGTTGTTCATTGCTATATCCTTACTATTTAATAGTAATTAAATAGTAATTTTTTGTCAAGTTATTATGTTACTATAAAGTTATAATATTATTATAATGGATGACAATATGGTTAGAAAATCTTTAAGACCAATAGGTGGCAGTTACGGCATAATAATTCCTAAACTTTATCTGGAAGAAATGGGGATTAATCCTGTTTTGCACGATGTAGACATTGAGGTAAAAGACAAAGTTTTAATGGTTAAAAAGCTTGAAAAAGAAAAAGATAAATAAAAAAAGGCACTTTCAAAAAGTGCCTTTTTGGTTATTGATTATGACATCAATTATGAAAAATATCTTTTCAACAGACCGTCAAAACCTTTTCCGTGACGTGCTTCATCTTTAGCCATTTCATGAACTGTGTCATGGATAGCGTCATAGCCTAATTGTTTTGCTCTTGCTGCAATTGCAAGTTTGCCCTCACATGCGCCGTGTTCAGCTTCTGCACGTAATTCAAGGTTTTTCTTAGTTGAATTTGTTACAACTTCGCCTAACAATTCTGCGAATTTTGCAGCGTGTTCAGCTTCTTCAAAAGCATATCTTTTGTAAGCTTCTGCAACTTCAGGATAGCCTTCTCTTTCAGCAACTCTTGCCATTGCAAGATACATCCCTACTTCTGTGCATTCACCTGTAAAGTGTGCTCTCAAACCTTCCATAACTTCTTTATCTTCAACAACGCCGTCGCCTACTTTGTGTTCGCAAGCGTAAACTTTTTCAGCTCCGCCTACTTCTTTAAAAGTTGTAGCTCCGCATAAAGGACATCTTTCAGGAGCTTTGTCTGCTTCTGTAGACCAACCGCATACTGTACATACAAATTTAGCCATTTTGACCACCTTTCTTAATTCAAAATTAATAGCATCTCTTTTTCTACTTTATAATAATACAACATAATATTTTATTTGTAAAGTAGGAATTATTATCATTTTTCTTTTATTCCCTTATGATAAGTGTAAAATATGCTATATAATGAGTTTATTATAAAGTTTATATAGTATTTTGTTTTATTTAATAAAATGTAAAAACTAAAACCCGAAGTTATTTTCTTCGGGTTTTTTATTTTTTGTCACTATGTGCAAACATCAGTTTGCTTAGTAATCTTATTATCTTAAACGTTAGCAGTTTCTTTGCTCATCAATTTCATTGTTTTTTCAATGATTTCGTTTAAGCTTTCAGCTTTTAATGAAGCACCGCCGATTAAGGCGCCATCAATGTCTGATTTAGACATTTGTTCTTCGATTGTAGAAGGTTTTACAGAACCGCCGTAAAGAATTCTGATAGAATCAGCAGCAGATGCTCCTGCAACTTCTTTAACAACGCTTCTAATCATTGCAATTACTCTGTTAGCTTCATCTGCGTCGCAGGTTTTACCTGTTCCGATAGCCCAGATAGGTTCGTATGCAATAACTGATTTTGCAACATCTTCTGATGAAATTCCGTCGAGTGCTGCCTTAATCTGTCCTGCAATCCAGCTGTCTGTTACACCTGATTCTCTCTGTTCAAGAGTTTCGCCGCAGCAGATGATAGGAATTAAACCGCCTGCCAAAATTGCTTTTGCTTTTTTGTTAATCATTTCGTCAGTTTCAGAGAAGTACTGTCTTCTTTCTGAGTGACCGATGATTACATAATCACAGCCTGCATCTTTTAACATATCAACTGAGATTTCGCCTGTATAAGCGCCTGATTTTTCCCAGTGGCAGTTTTGGCCTGCAATAGAAATTTTGTTTCCGCCGCATCCGCAGTCGCATCTAACAGCTTCAACAGCTGAAATTGATGTGAATACCGGTGCAATTACAACTGTAGGTAATTGAACAGCGGTGTAATCTTTTACGAAATTTTTAACCCCTTCAAAAACTTCTTTAGCTTCACTACGAAGTAAGTTCATTTTCCAGTTTCCTGCAATAATAGGTTTTCTAGACATAATATTCTCTCCTTTTTTACTACAATTAACATGTACATTATATGAAGAAAATATTTTATTGCAATGAGAGATACTTGAAATTTATAAAAACATGATTTATAATAAAGAAAAGGGCGGGACAAGTTGCAGCTTGCCCCATTAAAAGCCCCTGTTAGTGTTTGAGCACTAGTATTATCAGTAAGATAAGCACTAGTGCTTTTTCAGTTATACTGAAATCCACTCTATCACCTCCCTTCTTCTATCGGTTTTACAAATTTGAAGTTTGCGTCGTAGAAGTATGGATATGATATTTAGGGCTTGCCCTCGGTTATCATTTTATATTTTGTTAAATAAAAAGTCAATATTATTAAAAAAATAGATATTTAAAGATTAGTCATTTTCATGCTACAATAAACTTATGTTTACAGGGATTGTGGAAGAAACAGGATTTATAAAAAGTTTTGACGGCAAAAGACTTGTTGTTGAATGCTCAAAAGTGCTCGAAGGTACTAAAATCGGCGATAGTATATCAATTGACGGCTGCTGTCAGACTGTTACGTCAATGACGTCAAATACTTTCAGTGCTGATGTGAGTGCGGAAACTTTAAGAATTACAAAGGGATTTAAAGTTGGGGAGTGTGTTAATCTTGAACGCGCCCTGACACCCCAAACCAGAATGGGCGGGCATATTGTTCAGGGGCATGTTGACGGAACCGCAAAATATCTCGGTGATATGACATTTGAAGTGCCCAGGGAACTTGATAAATATATTGTTTATAAAGGTTCAATTACCGTAAACGGCGTAAGCCTGACGGTTTCCAAAAATCAAAATAGCACTTTCAGTGTCGCAATAATTCCTCACACGCTTGAAAATACTAACCTTAAATACCTTAAAACAGGAGATTTGGTTAACATTGAAACAGATATTCTCGGCCGGTATGTTGAAAAATTTTTATCAACGAAAAATAATAATATTACAGAAGATTTTTTGAAAGAAAACGGGTTTATATAAAATGGAAAACTTTAAATTTGACTCAATAGAAGACGCATTAGAAGATTTTAAAAACGGCAGAATGATTATAGTTGCTGATGACGAGGACAGAGAAAACGAAGGCGATTTAATCTGTTCGGGGCAAATGGTTACGCCTGAAATCATAAAATTTATGGCTGAAAATGCAAAGGGGCTTATTTGTTTAGCTATTTCTCCGGAAATAGCTGAGAAAATGCAGCTCCCTCAAATGGTAGAACAAAACAGCGAATCTATGAAAACAGCTTTTACCGTAAGCATTGACGCTGCTGAAAAATACGGAGTAACAACAGGAATTTCTGCCTTTGACAGGGCAAAGACAATTGAAGTCTGCCTTGCACCGGACGCGCAGCCGTCAGATCTTCGCCGCCCCGGACATTTGTTCCCTTGTGTTGCAAGGAAGGGCGGAGTCCTCACCCGTACAGGGCACACTGAAGCCGTAGTTGATTTAGCACGGCTTTGCGGTCATATTCCCGCCGGCCCTATGTGTGAAATTATGGGACAAGACGGGCATATGGCAAAGCGCGATGAACTTTATGAATTTGCAAAAACACACGGGATTAAATTTATTTCTGTTGCGGAATTAATTGCATACAGATTAAAAACAGAAAAAATTGTGACCCGTGAAGCGGAAGCACATCTTCCGACACAATTTGGTGAATTTGATATTTACGGTTATCAAAATCATCTGACAGGGCAGGAATGCGTTGCGTTAGTAAAAGACGACGGTTCTGATAAAATTCCGCTTATCCGTGTGCACAGCGAGTGTTTAACCGGTGATATTTTCGGAAGCCTGAAATGCGACTGCAATTATCAGCTTCATAGTGCGCTGCAGATGATAGACAAATACGGTAAAGGTGCTGTAGTTTATATGAAAGGGCATGAAGGCAGAGGTATCGGAATTATCAACAAAATTAAGGCCTACCACCTTCAAGAAGAAGGTCAGGATACTGTTGAAGCAAATATTTCTTTAGGATTTAAGCCTGATTTAAGAGATTACGGTATGGGTGCGCAGGTCATAAGAGATTTAGGGTTTAACAACTTTAACCTGATTACAAATAATCCGAAAAAAATCGTCGGTTTGAAGGGTTACGGACTGACTGTACATGATATAGTTAAAATAGAACCGCAGATAAATTCTTATAACAGACGTTATATGGAAACTAAAAAAGATAAAATGCACCACATGTTATAACCCCTAAATTAACGATAAAACAAGGAATTAAGTTATGCTACCTTATATTCACAGCGAAAATGAAAAAAATGATACAAACTTTGAGGCAAGACTTCTTACCCCTGAGGATTATAAAGGTTTTGCGCCTGTTTATGAGGATTTTAGAACACGTGCCTGTGATGAATATAAGTTTGAACTTGAGCCGTTGGGATTTGAGGATTTTGCGGATTCTGTCGAGAAAAATTTGATAGATTGCCTAGTGCTGTTTGAAAATACAATACCGGTTGCATTTCTAGTTTATACAACAGCAATTTCGGAGGCGGTTGAGCTAAATATTATTCATTCTTTTAAAATGGAGGATATGACAACAAGAGCAATGTATCTTGTTAAAAAGTTTTTAGAATTAACTAAGGCAGAGAGAACCGAAAAAATTGTGTGCTATCCAATGCTTGGCGCACAAAAAGATTTGATTGCAGATATTGCAAGATACGGGTTTAAATTTGTCGGGATTGCGGTTTTAAGATTTATGATGGCGGGTACAAATTCCCGTGACATTTTGAAAATGGCTCAGTTAAAAGAACTTGAGGACGGTTACAAGCTTGTAGAATGGGATAACAAATACATTGAAGACGCAGTTGAAGTTGTACAGGAAGGCTTTGAAACATCTGCTGATGCCCTTTTTGATCCGAGATTTAAGACAATTGAGGGAACACGTGATATAATTTCAAAGATTGTAGAAAATATATATGCGGAATTTTTGCCGGAAGCAACATCTGTTATGCTTTATAATGATGAGCCTGTGGGATTTTGTTTTATGAATATTACAGGCGGAAGAATTGCAAATATTCCGATTGTTTCCATAAGAAAACAGCATCAGGGCAAGGGTTTATCTAAACATATGCTGAAAAAATCTGTTGAAAAGCTTCTTGAATGGGCAGATAACGGCGACAAACCGATTAGCGAAGTTAATACAACGACGGAAACAAATAATTTTCAGGCACTGAAAATGTACAGACATCTCGGTTTTAAAGAAGACTACAATTATCCTCAGGCATATCTGCCTGTGAAAGAGTAATTTTAATAATATTGTGTAAATTTTTACTCTGGACAAAGACAGAAAAATCATTATAATTAATCCTATGGCAGATTTAAATTTAGGACATTTGATTTCAAAATTTGTGAATTATAGGGCAATAAATTCACAGACTCAAAGTCATGCAAAATCTGTTGCACAAAATTCATTTACTGCATCTGCAAGTTCTCAGGCTTCTCAAAGCATTCAAACATCTTATTCGGCACCTCAAATGGGTTCAATGGCTGCAGTTGACCAGTCTGTTTATGTCAAAGAGATGATGAATTTACCAAAAAATCTCAATGAGTTAATTTATATTCTGCAGAAAAATATTAGTTTAGCTCAGTTTAATCAACGTTTTTCAAGTCAGTTTGCGCTTCAGAGAAGTTCTCTTTCCCAAACGCAGGCGCAGATTTTAGCACAGCTTCAGGGGTTGTCGCTTACAGAGGCGCAAAATATGCTTCTTACAGGGAACAAAGCCGTGTTGAACCAGCTTCAAAATTCTATAAAAAATCTTGCCATATCATCAAATGGTTTGATAAACCTTTCTCAAATTGCTGCTATGATTCAGGCAAACGGGAAAGATGCGGTTGCAAAACTTATTACAGCAATGGCAAATTCTGCTAAATTAGGCATTACGGATTTATCGCAGCTGAAAGATACTGCAAAACTGATTAATGCAAGTGTGGCAGCGGCTTCTCAAAACGATTCAGCGCAGACTATGAAAATGCTGCTTTTGTTGTATTTGCCCTGGCTGCCTTTGCAGGAAGGCGTAGGTTTTGATCTTGATATTGAGGCCGGAGCAAAAGAGGACGGCTCAGACAGTATTCTTGTTATTACGATTTCTACGTTAAATTTTGGAAATGTTATCGCAACTTTGATTTTAGAAAGTTCAAATTCGGTTCATGTAAATATAGAATGTGTAAAAGAATTCCCGAAAGAAGAACTTCAACGCCGTATTGAAGGAGATGAAAAGCATTACTCAATGTCATCTGTACTGTCTTTTGAAACTTCCGGTCAGACAACTATAAATGAAGCTCAGGAAAAACCGCAGGCAAAAATTAATATGTCTGATACTAATGAAATTAATCCTTATATGCTTTTAATGGCGCATACAATTATAAGACATGTAATAGAAATTGATAAAAATGCATCAAACGGTGTTATATCACATGTTGATTAAAAATTTTTTTTTAACAAAATTCTTTTGATGTGCTAAACTAAAATCAAAAGGAGGAATATATGAGATTTTTACATGCAATGATCAGGGTTAAAGACATTGATGAATCTATGAAGTTTTATACAGAACTTCTTGACTTGAATAGAACCGGCGAGGTAAAACTTGATGACAGTACCTTGTATTATTTAAGCGACGAAGACGGGCAGACTCAGATTGAACTTACATACAATAATGAAACTCCCAAAGATGGTTACAAAAACGGGGACGCTTTCGGACATTTCGCGTTTGAGGCAAAATCAATGGAAGAGTTTACTGAAAAAATGAATAAATTCGGTTACAAATATCTCTATGAACCGTTTTTTATGCCGGAAGTTAATATGCACATTGCGTTTTTAAAAGACCCTGACGGCAACGAAATTGAAATCATGGCAAAATAAATTATAAATAATTCTTTACAAAGCCCGAAAAATTAGCAATTATCAAGGATAATATCTTTTTTATATATGTATAGGGGATATTAAAGATAATGGCTAATTTTTTGTCTGTTTCCAAGATAATTGGCAAACAGTTCCGTAAACTTATATCATCAAATAAAAGCAATATTCGCAGCAGCGGCAAAATCTTTGTTTCAAAACCTGATGTGCCAGTAAAAAACATAGTTTCGCCGTATGCTGTCAAAATAAAAACGCAAAAAGATTCTATAAAAAAAATAGCTGATATAACTAAACTAGATAAAAAAACGGCGGCAAAATTATATGATTTTCTTCCTGAATCTGCAAGGGAAAATTTTTCAGCTTTACTGGCAGCAGGTGAAAAACTCGGTTATATAACAAGAACTTCTAATGGCAGTGTTACCGGCAAATCTCTTGAACGATTTTTAACTGTATTGGATAAAAACACATATGATAAGATTATTACACTTGAGCAAAATTATAAAAATTTGTCTAGAGCAGATTTTAATAAAGTTTTAAATTTATATAAATCATCTGATGAAATAATTCAAAATCGTACAAACATTGAAAAATGGCTTTCTGTAAAAGAGGATTTGTACAAGTATGCAAAGCAGCTTGAAATTGAAGGAGAAAAAGCTGCAGGGCTAATAAAAGACGAAACAGGGAAAGTTATAGGGTTTGAAAACGGCTCTGCTGCCGAACAAATCTATGAAATTTTCGGGATTGTCCCTCAGGCAAGAGGCAAAGGGCTTGAATCTATCTATGATAAACTAAGTAAAAAAGTTTTGAAAAAAGGTGCTGACATCCGCAGCCTTGAAGATGCCCGCTCGCAAATAGGCGACCTTGTTGGAACAAGGCTTGTACTGGATGACATATCTCCAGATGGTATTCAAAAAGTGGTTGATAATCTATGTAAAGCTATAGAGAATGGTAAAATTGATGTTACTGAAATTAATAACTATGCGAAAAGTTCTTCCAGATATTTTTCACAAGCTCACTTTAAACAAATTGACAAATCTGCGGCAAGAGTGCATATGAAAGTAAAAAATCTTGATACTGATAAACAATTGAGCGAATCAGGTTATGTTACAACCCAGATGAATATAGTTCATTCAAATGGTGCTCAAGGCGAACTTCAAATCAGAGGGAAATTAATGATGAAATATGCTGAGATAGAGCATATTCCTTATGATATAAGGATGGGCAAAAATATTGGTAAAAATATTCCCGAGTTAGAAAGTTTTTACAGACCCGTACAGGATGCCGTAACAAAACTAAAACGTAACGGATTGGATAAAGAATATGATAATTATATTTTGAAATGTTATCAATATATAAGAAAATACGAACTCGGTGAAATTCAGGGTGAGTTTAAATTACCTAAACTTCCTTCAAAATTGAAGGATTATTCAATTTTAAGTTTTGAAAATCTGGAGATAATACATTGTAACGCAAAAGCCATAAAAGATGCAGCAGAACATGTTGTAAAAAATTAAACATTCGGTTAAAATAGTGGAGGAAATATGATAAAACCTGCTGACAATATTATGAATAAGAAAACGTTAAGAACTATTTTTTCAAAAAAGGAAAAACAGCTTTCGGATAACGCAAGCAAAATTGCTGATGCTTTAAAAAAACTTTATGCAGAATCTGAACGCGCTGTTCCGGAATACGGAGATTTTAGAGCAGTCACAACGAATTTTAAAAATTCTGATAAAAATCTAGGTGTAAAAGATATTACATTATCAATCCATCCTTCTGTTCTGGGTAAAGAACGCCCGAAAGAGCGGGAACTAAGAATTTCAATTAATTCATTGAACAAAGGCACTTCTTATTCAACTGTTCTTGAATTTGGGGAGAAAGCTGATATTTTAAAACTTCTCCAGAACGAAAAAACATCTCAGGATATTCAAAAATTCATAGAAAAGGCTTCTGACAAATTTTCTGATTTAGATTAATATATTTGCATAATCTCTCTTTTTATTTTATAATTTATATGATTGTTATACTTATAAGAAGGAGTGAGAAATGGCTCAGCAATTTAATGCACAAAATATTAAAAAAAGAACTTCTGTTCTAGTATTTTTAAAAGGTTCAACAGCACCTCTGGTTTTGTATGTGGAAAAACCGGAAGAACTTTATGCAGAGCTTCAGCAGGCAATAAAAAGCGCATCTTCAGCTTTGATTGAAAAAGAAACACTGGGACCTTTGAAAAAAGTATGCTTTATTTCAAACCAGATTGCAGCAGTTGCAGTTCAGGAAGAACAGTTCGTCGGATAATATATGGAATACAAAATTTCTATTGAAGAACTTGAAAATACGCCGTCAAAAACTCTTGATTTTCATTTTGAAGATAAAATTGAGGGACTCAATTGTGTTACGCCGATAACATCCGATTTAGAAATAAAATCACTTGGAGAATTTATAGAAGTTACAGGGAATGTTAAAGGAACTTTAAAACTTGAATGTGACTTATGCTTAAAAGAATTTGATTATCCATTTGATTTTAAAATTGATGAGATGTATGCAAAACAGGCTCTGATGGATGATTACGGGCAGGAAACAGAGCTTAAAGAAGGCCAGTTTATTACAGATCTCAATGGGCAGGATGAAATTGATATTTATGACTTATTGTATCAATCTGTAATATTAAATTTACCAAATAAAAAAGTTTGTGGTATAAATTGTAATGGGGATAAATTTCTTGCAGAAGAAAATTTATCTGATCCGCGGCTTGATGTCTTTAAAAACATCAAAATAGACAGGGAATAACTCCCATCTCAGGTTCTTACGCTCTGGCGTTTGGCCTGATAAAAGGAAATATAAGTAGTATAACAAAATAAAAAAGGAAAAAGAAAAATGGCAGTACCTAAGAAAAGAACAGGACATTCCGCTCAAGGACACAGAAGAAGCAACTGGAAAGCTACAAAACCGGAAACTACAAAGTGCCCTAACTGCGGAGCAACAGTTTTAACACACACAGTATGTACAGCTTGCGGAACATACAAAGGAAAACCCGTAAGCCTTAAAGACAGAGTAGAAGAAACTCCGGTTAAAGAAGAAAAGAAACCGGCAAAGAAAAAATCAACTAAGAAAGCTGAAGTTGAAGAAGTTAAGACAGCAGAAGCTGTTGAAGAAACTAAATCTGAAACTCCTGTTGAAGAAGTAAAAACTGAAGAAACTTCTGAAACTGAAGAAAAATAATTTAAAGAGAATGGTTGAAAGTTTCAACCTTTCAACCATTCAACTTTAAACCGTTAAACTAGATTTGAGAGGGATAAGATGACAAGAATAGCGATAGATGCAATGGGCGGTGACCATGCTCCTCACGAAATAGTCGCAGGAGCTGTTTGGGCAGCAAAAGAATACGGTGTTGCAATTGAATTGGTTGGAAAACAGGATAGAATTGAACAAGAATTAGATAAAATTTCTCATGAAGGTTTTATGACTGATTATGGCAAGGGCGGAGCTGCTAAGTATCGTATGAAAATAGATACGTCTAAGCTTGATATAAAAATTACCCATGCCTCTGAAGTTATTGAAATGGGCGAGGCACCGGGACAGGCTATCCGCAAAAAGAAAAAATCATCTATAGTTCTTGCAGTCGATGCTGTTGCTCAAGGTAGTTCTGACGCTGTTGTTGCAGCAGGTTCAACAGGCGCTGCTATGGCATCTAGCTTATTTGGTTTAGGCAGAATTCCAGGCATTGACAGACCTGCAATTGCTGTTACTTTGCCGACTATAAAAAAACCTATTGTTGTTATTGACGGCGGCGCAAACAGCAACTGTACACCGGAAATGCTTCATCAGTTTGCAATTATGGGTGCAACTTTCTCTAAAAACGTTTTGGGAATTGAGCATCCGAGAGTCGGCGTTTTGAATATTGGTGAAGAAGCAGGAAAAGGTAACGAACTTGCTCAGGCTACATATAAACTGTTAGAAGAACAGCAGGATAAATTAAATTTTGTCGGAAATATTGAAGGTAAAGAAATTTTCTTAAGTGTTTGCGATGTTGTTGTCTGCGACGGCTTTGTCGGTAACGTTGCATTAAAGGTAACCGAAGGAACTTCTCAAATGCTTTTCAGAATGCTCAAGCAGGAATTTAAAGCAGATTTGTTGGGTAAAATAATCGGATTGCTTGCAAAACCGTTTATGAAAAGAATTTATACAAAAATTAACTATGAAGAATTTGGCGGAGCTCTGCTTCTTGGTGTTAAAGGTATTACAGTTATATCTCACGGCAGAAGCAAGGCTTATGCGATTAAAAATGCGGTTAGAGTTGCAAAATTTGCAGTTGAAACCGGTATAAATGAGAAAATAGCTAAATTTTATGAGGAATAAAAATGACAGATAAATTAATTCCGTTGAGAATTGCAGGGGTTGGATACAGTTTACCCGAAACAGTTATTACAAACGATGATTTAACGCAATTGTACGAAACATCTGATGAGTGGATTTATACACGTACAGGGATTAAAGAACGCCGTGTTGTGTCCGGTGAACAAAATGCTATTGATTTGGGCTTGGAAGCTGCTCAAAAAGCTCTTGAAAAAGCAAAAATGAATCCGGATGATATTGATTTAATTGTTGCAGCATCTTCTGCTCCGCCTGATTTGTATCCGGCAATTGCCTGTCATATTCATCAAAGATTAGGTATCAAAGCTCAAATACCTGCATTTGATATTACTGCAGCATGCTCAGGACTGATTTACGGTTTGAGTATTGCAAAGGCTTATATTGCATCGGGCATGTACAAAAATATTTTGATTGTTGCAACAGATAACAATTCTCGCCTTGTAAATTGGGAGGATAGAAGTACATCTATTCTTTTCGGCGACGGTGCAGGCGCAATGGTTGTTACTCAGGCAGAAGATGGAATTGATGATGTTATTGCAATTGATATCAAAGCTGACGGGAATTACGGCAACCTAATCGAACTTTCATTCGACGGAAAAAATTGCCCGTTGGTTGAACAATATGAAGAAAAACCAAAGGGTATAAGAATGAACGGACGCGGGGTCTATACTTTCGTTGCAAAAGTTCTTCCTCATTATGTTGAAGAGTTGATTTCAAATGCAGGGTTAAAGCCCGAAGATATTGATTATTTAATTCCTCATCAGGCAAATATCAGAATTATTCAAGCTGTTCAGGAAAGACTCGGCTATCCAGATGAAAAAGTTGTTACAAATATCAAATATTATGGAAACACATCTGCTGCTTCAATTCCTATCGCTTTAGCAGAAAGTGTAGAAAAAGGCAATGTAAAACTCGGAACAACAGCAGTTCTTTGCGGCTTTGGCGCAGGTATGACCTGGGGCGGAGCAATTATAAGACTTAGAGAAGGTATTTGCTGATAAGCTTTCGGAGAGGTTATGCGAGAAGGGACTTTTGATATATCATCACTTGAAAATGCTGTGAAAAGGCTTGGAGAAATCCTTGTAAGATATCAAAAAGACGTAACTGATGACGGAATAAGAGATTCGGTAATCCAACGATTTGAGTTTACTTATTCTATTGCATTGAAAACTTTAAAGAAATATTTTATTGAACGAGCTTTTGTTGTTGATGATATTGAGCATATGTCATTTAATGACATGATTAGGACTGCAAATCAGTTGGATTTGCTAAAATCTGACCTTGAAACGTGGGCTAATTACAGAAATATGCGGAATTTGACTTCTCATACTTATGATGAAGAAGTTGCTTTGAAAGTTGTTAGCATAATACCTGCATTTTATGAAGAAGTTTTATATCTTTTGGATAAATTAAAATGATTGATTTAGAAGATAAGTACGTTGAATTTATAAAAAATACTGTTTACAGTGTTTTGCCTGATGTCGAAATTTTTATTTACGGCTCAAGAGTTCAAGGCAAGGCGCGAAAGTATTCCGATGTTGACATAGCTTTAAAGGGCGATATTCCATTTAATGACTTATTAAAAATAAGGGGTATATTTGAAAATTCAGCTTTCCCTTACAAAGTCGATATTGTTGATTTAGATAGTTTAAAACCTGATTTTTTTAGAATAATTGAAAAAGATTTGTATAAAATAAATTAAATAATAATGAACACCTTAATTATTTACTTTTTTCGTGTTTATTGTATAATTGAGGCAGGAAAGTTAGAGAGTAGGTTGGGCATACTTGCCCAATGTTTGAGAAGGGATTACGTATGACAAAGAAAATTGCGTTTCTTTTTCCGGGACAGGGCTCTCAATCTGTCGGCATGGGAAAAGATTTGTATGACAGTTTTGAAAGTTCAAAATCAGTATTTGACACGGCTGATAAGGTTTTAGGGAAAAGTATTACAACCTTGTGTTTTGAAGGGCCGGAAGATGCTTTAAAACAGACTGTGAACACTCAGCCTTGTATCGTTACAATGTCAATTGCAGCTTTGGAAGCTTTGAAATCTCAAATGGATATTAAACCTGACTATGTTGCCGGGCATTCACTTGGGGAATATTGTGCTATGTATGAAGCGGGTGTTATGTCTTTGGAAACAACTTTGAAAGCCATTCAAAAACGTGCTGACTTGATGAATGCTTCTGCTAACGGCGGTGCTATGGCAGCTGTTTTGAATGCAAGCGAAGAACAGTTAAAAGCAGGATTACAAGAGGGTTCAAAGGTTGGATATGTTGATGTTGCAAACTACAACTCTCCGGCTCAGGTTGTTATTACAGGTGATGAAAATGCAGTAAAGGCTGCGTCTGATTACCTGCTTGCAAACGGCGTAAGACGTGTTGTTCCTCTTGCAGTATCAGGAGCTTTCCATTCAAAGTTTATGGAAAATGCAGGGCATGAGTTTGAAAGTTTTGTAAGTTCTTTAGATTTAAATAATGCTTCAATCCCTGTTATTACCAATGTTGACGCCTCTGCAACTTCAGAAAGTGCTGACTTCAGAGTAAAAATGCCTAAACAAATTTATTCATCGGTTCACTGGACGCAAACTATAGAAAAAATGGCATCTGACGGTGTTGAAATTTTTGTTGAAATCGGTCCGGGCAAAGTTCTTGCAGGTTTGAATAAAAAAATTGTGCCGGATGCTAAGGTATTTAATATTTTTGATAAAGAATCACTAAATTCAACAATAACTTCTTTAAAAGAAGAACTAATGTGTGTATAAAAATGTAGGCCAGGGTTCTTCCCTGACATAAAATAAGGAGAAAGATTAATGACAGAAAGAAAAATTGCATTGATTACAGGCGGTTCCCGCGGTATTGGTTTAGCTTGCGCGTTGGAACTTGCAAAAGCAGGATGCGACATTATTATTAACGATATCTGTGAAGCTGAAAAAGCTCAGCCTGCTCTTGATGAAATAAAAGCATGCGGTGTAAATGCTTATTTTTACAGATTTGACGTTTCAAACGATGAAGAAGTTCAGGCAAACGTTGATAAAATGATTGCAGAACACGGAAAAATTGATGTCTTGCTTAACAATGCAGGTATTACAAAAGACGGTTTATTCATCAGAATGGATATGGAACAGTGGGAAAGAGTTATTAAAATTAACCTTACAAGCGCATATTGCGTAACCCATGCTGTTATCAAACACATGATGAAAGCACGTCAGGGTTCAATTATCAATATGTCGAGCGTTGTAGGCTTGCACGGAAACCCCGGTCAGGCAAACTATTCAGCATCTAAAGCCGGTTTGGTAGGTTTGACAAAAACTCTTGCAAAAGAATTCGGTTCAAGAAATATCAGAGTTAACGCAGTATGTCCTGGATTTATCCAAACAGCTATGACTGCAAATCTTCCTAATATTGAAGAATACTTAAAAGCTATTCCGATGAAGAGATTAGGAACTCCTGAAGATATTGCAAAAACTGTTAAGTACCTTGCACTTGATGCTGATTATGTTTCAGGTCAGGCAATTGAAGTTGCAGGTGCGTTAATTATATAAGGTGAAAAGTGAAACGTGAAGGATGAAGCGAGCACTTCACGTTTTCACTCTTCACACTTCACTTCTAAAAAAGTAAAGATTTTTAACAAAATGATGAGAGGATTGTAAATTCCTTGCAAAAAAATCTTGCTCTAAGTATAATATTAGAGAACAAATAGTATAGTAATTTAATTATGAGGAAATTAGAAATGAGTACATTTGAAAAAGTAAAAAAAGTTGTAGTAGATCAATTAAGCGTTGATGAAGCTTTAGTTACTCCAGAAGCTAGCTTTACAGCTGATTTGGGTGCTGATTCATTAGATACAGTTGAATTGGTTATGGCTTTTGAAGAAGAATTCGGCTGCGAAATTCCTGATGAAGAAGCTGAAAAAATTCAAACAGTTCAAGATGCTGTAAACTATATTGATGCTCACAGCAAATAAGCAGCAATTAGCGTTTTAACGCTGACTAAATAATTTTATGCGGGGGCGAAAATTTAATATTAATTTTCCCCTCGTATATTTAAAAGATAGTTTTAAAAAGGTAAAGAGATGACAAAGAGAAGAGTAGTTATCACAGGACTTGGTGCCGT
Source organism: Candidatus Gastranaerophilales bacterium (assembly GCA_944325025.1). Taxonomy (GTDB): domain Bacteria; phylum Cyanobacteriota; class Vampirovibrionia; order Gastranaerophilales; family Gastranaerophilaceae; genus Stercorousia. The sequence continues at coordinate 52,231 of CALUYN010000012.1, forward strand.
TACTCCTTTTGGTGTCGGTGTAGATAAATTTTGGAATAGTCTTGTAGAAGGAAAAAGCGGAATTAGTACTTCCGAACTTATTGATGTTTCAAAACATGTTGTTAAAATTTCAGGTGAAGTTAAAAACTTTAACCCTGAAGAATATCTGGATCCTAAAGAAGCTAAAAAAATGGATAGATTTATTCAGTTTGCAATGATTGCAGCTGATGAAGCCGTAAAAGATGCTAAACTGGAAGAAGTTACAGATGTAGATCCTTATAAAATCGGAGTCATGGTTAGTTCTGCAGCGGGCGGTTTCAGAACTTTCGAAGATAACCATGTTAGAATTCTTGAAAAAGGCCCTAATAAATGTTCCCCGTTTACAATTCCTATGATGATTGTAAATATGGCATCAGGCAGAATTTCTATGAAATACGGTTTTAAAGGTTTAAATAAAGTCGTAGTTTCAGCTTGCGCAACAGGAACTCATACAATCGGCGATGCTTTCCGCTCAATTCAATACGGTGATGCTGATATTATGGTTGCAGGCGGATGTGAAGCAACAATTTGTGATGTAGGTATTGGAGCGTTTTCAAGTGCAAGAACGTTATCAAAACGTAATGACGAACCAACCAAAGCTTCTCGTCCGTGGGATGTTGACAGAGATGGGTTTGTAATGTCTGAAGGTGCCGGTGTTCTTATTCTTGAAGAATATGAACATGCTAAAAAGCGCGGAGCAAAAATTTATGCGGAAGTTGTAGGCTACGGTCAGACTGCTGATGCTTATGATGTTGTTGCTCCTGATCCTGAAGGGAAAGGCGCTACTCATTCTATGAAATTTGCTCTTGAAGATGCAGGGCTTAAGCCAACAGATGTTGATTACATTAATGCACACGGTACAAGCACAGGATTAGGCGATATTGCAGAATCTAAAGCAATTGAAGGTTTGTTCGGCAGTAAAGAAGAAAATAAAAATCTTCTTGTAAGTTCAACAAAATCAATGCATGGCCACTTGCTTGGCGCTACAGGTGCTGTTGAATGTATTGCCTGTGTAAAAACTATTAATGAACATCTTGTTCCTCCGACAATTAACCTTGACAATCAGGATGAAAAAGTTGGAAACCTTGATTATGTACCGCATAAAGCAAGAAAAGCCGATATTCATGTTGCTCTGTCAAATTCATTCGGTTTTGGCGGACAGAATGCTTCTATAGTAATTAAAGAAGTTAAATAAATTTGGTTAATAACTTTAAAATACAGCTGTCTTAAATTATTTGACAGCTGTATTTTTTGTAATGTTCTTGCTCGACCAATTTATCAAGGTCGTCAGCAAGAATTTCAATTCTCTTTTCAATAACTTTTGCAAAAGTATTGGCTCTGTCTGCGATATAAGTCTCGTCAACGTAGTTTTCAAGATATTCATTGAGAATAATGCACAGCTGATGAATTTCATAGCAATCCATGTAGCAGTCATCGATTGTTTTGTTGTCCATAAAATCCTTATTAATAAAATTTGTTTAATGTAACAATTATTTGTTATATACAACAAATATTATATATTAATTAATAATTTTTGTCAAATATATTATGATATACTCTATGGATATTAATATAAGGAATTATATAAAATCATTATTATCTTTAAATGGAATAACGCTTACAGAAGTGGCTGACAAGCTTACGGAAAAAACAGGTAAACAATATACACTTGATAGTTTAACAGGTAAACTTAAAAGAGAAAGTTTTTCATTAAAAGAAGCTTTTATTCTGGCTGACATTCTCGGGTATGAGATTAAATTTATAAAAAAATAAAGTTAGTAATTTATATCGCAGTTTACATTGAATGTCATCCCGAACTTTGTTTGACTGCTTTTGCCGAAATCTATGATTTCGTGCAAAATGTCCCAATGCGGGCGGGATCTAATTAAGATGTTGAAACACAGAAATCAATATTTATTCTTCAATCAGAACCCTGTCAAGGCATGCTTTTGGCGAATACTGCCATTCGCGGTATGTTATGCGTTTGACTTTAAAGCCTGAGCGCTCAATTATTGCCTGTTTTTTCATGTTAGAAATTTTATCGCCGTTTTTGTCTTCAAGCCCGTCAATTTCCACTACAAATTTGTCATCAACAAGTAAATCAGCACTCAAGCCTGCAATTTCAGCGCCTGCAACAACCCTGTGGCCGAGTTCTCTCATTTTTTCGGCAACTTCACGCTCAAGCGGATTTTTGTAGATATTTTCGTCTATGTCGCCTGAGAGCATGGCCTGTTTGCGGTCTTGATAAAGCTGCATATATGA
>CALUYN010000013.1 GCA_944325025.1 Candidatus Gastranaerophilales bacterium
GAAGCAGATAAAATAATTTTTATTGTCGACGGAAAAGAAGGGGTTAACCCTGTTGATTACGATATTGCAAATATTTTAAGGCAATCGGGCAAGCCTGTTTTTCTTGCCGTTAATAAATCCGACAATCCTGAATCTTTAATGATGGTGAATGATTTTTATTCTCTAGCTATTGGTGAGCCTATAGGAATATCTGCGCTCCATGGTTCCGGCGGCGTCGGTGATTTGCTTGATTTGGTTACTGCTGATTTTCCCCGCGATGTTGAACAAAAAGACGATAATACAATAAGGATTGCTATTGTAGGCCGGCCGAATGCGGGTAAATCTTCTATTGTTAATGCTCTGTTAAATGAAAACAGAGTCATAGTTTCGGATGTTTCCGGCACAACCCGCGACAGTATTGACAGCACAATAACTTATAACAACAGAGAGTTTGTTATTGTTGATACCGCAGGTATTAGGAAAAAATCAAAAGTTGATTGGGGTGTTGAAAAATTTGCAGTAGACAGGGCAATCCGCTCAATAAGAGATTGCGATGTTGCGCTTCTGGTTCTTGATGCAACGCAAGGTGTTTCTGATCAGGATAAAAAAATAGCCTCAATAATTACAGAAGCCGGAAAAGGTTTGATTATTGCTATTAACAAGTGGGATTTGATAGAAGACAAAAAATCAAACACAATTAATCAATATAACAAAAAACTTGCAAATGATATTCCGTTTTTGGAATACGCTCCGAAAATTTATATTTCAGCGGTTACAAAACAGAGGCTGCACAGTATTTTCACGGAAGCTGAAAAGGTTTATGCAGAATGTACAAAACGTATTTCTACAGGTTTGCTGAATAAGATTATAAAAGAAGCTTATATGCTTAATCCGCCTGCATCTTCAAAGGGTAAACGTCTGAAAATAATGTATGTAACCCAAACAGGCATACAGCCGCCGCATATTGTAATTTTTGCAAACAACTCGGATTTAATGAAAGACCATTATAAACGATATATTGAGAATAAACTGAGAGAGGCATTCGGATTTTTCGGGACGCCGGTAAAACTTTCAGTCAGAGAGCGTTCTGATAAAGAAAAGAAATAAAAAAAGAGGAGCCTGAACTCCTCTTTTTTTACCTGTTTAAAACTTACTTACGAAACATAAAACATCATCAAATAAATTCTTAATCGGTTCTGTCACATCGTAGGAAAGAATTTTTCTTACGTATTCGAGTTTTTCCTCAAATGTTAATGTGTGACGTTGTTCTTCCGGGATTTCTGCGATGATTTGTTCTATTTTACTTTCATCAATAACCATTTCATACTTTTTTAACAACTCTTCTGACAACATAATAGTTTCACATACATCATTGATAGGGGTGATTTTTGAGTAATCAATTTCTAACTCTGCGGGGTCATGTAAATTTTTCATCTTTCTTGCTCCTTATATATTAATTTTTAAACAAACGCTTCTGAGACATAATTTGCCATTTCATCAAACATATTTTGAAGCGGCAGTGTAATATCAATCATTGCTTCCTGCTGAATATCAGCCATTGCTGTTTCAAATGTTTTGGGCGGTTTGACTGCAACTGTTTCAAACTTCCCTGATTCAAGCTGTTGTAGTAAATCTCTTGAAAAATCTTTAGTGTTCCTTAGAGATGATAAGATAGCACAGTCTATTTTAAACAAGTCTGCAGAACTCAATTCACTGCTGAGCATTCTCTCCATTTTGTCAATGTCATTAATATCGTGCATAATTCCATTGGCAACAGTGTTACAGTCCATGACCATAACGTTTTCAGTTTTTGAATTCATTAAAATTTTACCTCCAATTAATTATTGCTCTGTCTGTATTTTTTATCTCGGTAAAATTTTTCAAAAACTTTAATAAAAAGAATGAATTGTTACATTATCTTTACAAAAAATAAACAATTAAGCCAAAATCCTATCAATCTGGCATTATTTCAGGATTTCTGTTTTTTAATTCATGAAAAGTTTGTAGCGAAAAAGAAAGTCTCGTCATTTGACAAGACTTATAAATATACATTTACCCCACACCTTTTATAACATAAAAGATTTTTTTTGTCAACATATATTAGAAAAAATATTTGTAACAAATAAAAAATATTATACAAAAAAGGTTTAATGAGCTTCTTTTAGCACTACAATGGTGTCTTCTATTTCTGTTTTAAGATATTCAAGCTGTTGATCAATAACATTGTCGTTATATAGATATCCTGCACCGGTGTATGCCATATACGGCCTGTATTTTTCGGCTTCTGCGCGTAGGGTTGCAACAGATTGCGTGTGCGTTGAAAGTTCCATCAGTTTTTTGAAGGAAATATAGCTGCTTTCGGGTGTGCCTTCGTATTTGTTTCTTAAAAATTCTACGGTTTTTGTGAAAAAGAATGCTTTTGCATTGAAAAGCTGAACGCTTCCCCTGTCTTCTATACAGGAGAGAAGGTTTTCTAACTGCGGCAGAAGTTCATTAATGTCGTTTAGATAAGGGGATGTTTTATTGTCTTTTAAAATAATGTTTACAAATGCCGGATTGTCACGCGGAACAGGTTTTATTTCTTCTGATGAATTGAAGTTTTTTGAGTCTTCAAAGAGAGGTTTTGTACTTTTGGGGTCAGTGGTGTTAAAATTTTTGGAAATATCCGGCAATGTACCTACATAACCTCTGCCTTCTATATCAGGTTTATCTTTTTTAAATCCCCACCCGAAACAAGCAGAGGTACTTAAAATTATAGCTAAACAAAAAACAGCAAGTTTTCTCATACCATAATTATAATGACTGGAGAAAAAAAATCATCGTTTGTTTAATTTATTTGTTAATCTATTCTATTACCGATCCGGTTGCAGGTTCTATCATCGGAGTTTCAGGCATTGTTTGTGGTGTTTGTTCCGGCTTGTGCTTAAAACCAAACAGGTGCCATTTTTTGTGAACCGGACAAAGCACGTTATTTTGTTCGCCGTAATACATTTTTTGCCCGAAGGGTCGTAGTTTTGGGTCGCGTTCATAAAAAGCTTTATTCTTCATACAGTATTTAATTTCTTTGCGTTTCATTTTGGTAACTGTATTGTATTTTGCTTTTTGTTCGGAATTTAAGATTGATTTAAATTCTTTATCATACTTATCGGCAGTTTTTTGCATTTCTTTTTTTATTTTTTCAATAACTTTTTCCTGTTTTCTCACTGCAGATTCTGAAGCACCGCTGTGTTCACACATTTTTGAGAGAACATATTCTTCCTGCTGATATTCTTTAAAAAGTTTTCCTAATTCTTCATAACGTTTTTGATCTATAACGTCTTTGCATTTTTGCTGATCGTTAGAGAGGTTTAAGACGTTGTATAATGTTGCGCGCTCGTTGTACATAGAAGTCATCAAGTCAAGACATTTTGTTGTTTGGTTACATTTGCAGGCTTGCTCATTATTTTCCATTATTCCGATTTCCTGTGAAAAAGCAGCAGATGCACATAATAAACAGCAAATTCCAAGTACAAAAAATTTTTTAGACATTTTACCTCTCCCTTATGAAAAGAATTATTGCATAATTATAGGTTAAAAACAATATTTTGTAGTAAACTCTTTTTATGGAAGAAATGAATTTAAGAAATTATGCATATTTAGGTGACGCTGTCTGGGAGTTGTTCATTAGAGAAAAAACTACAAAATTAACCGACAATTCCCGAAAATTACATAAGATAACAACAGATAAAGTTAAAGCTTCTTTTCAGGCTGAACTGCTTCATGTAATTGATGATTATCTGACAGATTTTGAAAAAGAAATTTCACGCCGCGCAAGAAATCTTCCTATCCCCGTCGGCCGGCGCCAAATTCAATCAGAATATCGTCAGGCAACAGCTTTTGAAGCGTTAATAGGTTTTTGGTTTATTCATGAGAAAGATCGGTTAAAATTTTTTCAAGATTTGTTTGAAAAATATTTAAAATTTTAAATAAAAAAACATTTAACCGGAGGATATAATTTTTTAAATCTGCATGTATATTATAAAAATATAAAAAATGGAGGTTTATTTTATGAAAAGAGATTATCAGGAATTAATTAACAATTACCAGGGCGGCGATTTGGATTTGTCTGGCTGCGAAATTAAAAAACTTGAATTAGGCCATATTGAAGGCAGCTTGAATTTATCAAAATGTGTTATTGGAAAACTTTCTATCGGTTGGGTTGCAAATACATTAGATATGTCAGGTGCTGATATTAAAAAAATTGAAACACCAATTGACGCAAATTCTGTTAACATGGCCGGAGCCAAAATCGGGAAATTGCCTGAACATATTTGGACAGACAGCTTAAATATGGAAAAAAGCAGCATTGAAAAATTAAATACAGATATTAGAACTAATGTGTTTAATATTAGAGGAACAAAATTTACATCTTTACCAAAGAATTTGAAAGTTCACAAACTTATTACAGATTCAAAATCAGCTAAAAATCTTTCATTGTTAACATTAAAACAATGTGACGAGCTTGTAATGGATGATTGTGTATACTTTGAACAAAGAGATCTTGTAGAAAACTATAATTTCTCAAATGTAGTTTCAGCATCAAGCGATATTGAAATGGTTTGTGCAGTTTAACATAATAAGGATAATTATATAAAAAGCCGCTTATAAAATAGGCGGCTTTTTTAATTACTAATAAAAAATACAAGGGGGTTTACAAAAAAAAATCAGCATGTACAATAAATATTGTGACAATTAAAAAGAACCTTATGGGGGTTTAGCTCAGCTGGTAGAGCACCTGCTTTGCACGCAGGGGGTCAGGAGTTCGAATCTCCTAACCTCCAAAATAAAAGGGACATCGAAAGATGTCTCTTTTATTGTTATGTATCATGGATTTTGAGAAAAAGTATCACGAGTTTGATATTTAAGTCGGAAAACTTATAAGTTTTGAATTTTTTGCAATTTTTCGAGTCCTGATATAAAATAAATAACCTGCGTAATATTATCAGAATTAAGTGTTGTTCTGGTTGCAAGTAGCTCTCTTAATTCGTCTTCAAATGTTTTATCCGGGATATTTTGTTCTTTATTTTCAAACAAAATATCCGCTAAAATAAATAATTCATTATTAAATTTTAAAGCATCACTAAGTTGTTTAATAGTAATAGCTTTCGGGAAATTAGCCATTTTACCGTTTTCAAGTTTAGTTATTAAAGCTGCACTAACACTTGATAGTTTTTCTAACTCTCTTAAACTTAATTTCAAAGCCAGACGTCTTTGCTTTAAAACAGTCCCGAATTTAATAAGTTGTGTATATTTATCCATTATCCACCTCAAAAGAATGATAACAAAAACAAAGCAATAAATCAACACAGTTGACAAATCAACAAAGCAATGTTATACTAGATATAATTCAACACACATTGACAAATATAAAACAATTTAACACCCGCGCTAGGAGAAATATAAATGGCAAGTTTAAGAAATTTTATTAATGCAATCACAAATGACAACAAAATCTACACAGCAGAAGACATAGGCAGTATGTCAGGAGATGAATTTATGGAAAATGAAAAAGCAATAGATTATCAAGTGGCAAATTTAGGTATTCCAAGAGAAAGTGATCTTGCTAGCAGTTCAGACGTAGTTTATGTTCAAGCATACACTAGAGATGACGGAACGGAGGTAAAAGCACATTATCGTTCCAAGCCAGATGGGGTTGGTGGAAATAATTATGAGTACAGTGAAACTTCAACCGACGCATCCGCTAATATTGAGCAACCGACAGTATTAGAAGGCGGTATTACTTATAATGATTATCCGATAAATAAAAATGCAGGAATTAGAAATTATTTAGACCATAATATTAATAGTGTAGCGGGCTCATTTAGTGAGCAAATGCTAAATTGGGGAGTTAATGCATTAGGATATCCGTTGAATCAAAATGATGCTGTAGCGTTATGGAATATGGCTTCAAATCCAACAGGAATTTATAATAATGATTATATAAGAAAAAATGGTACTTTATATAACGATGTAGATTCTTTAACCAGTGAATATACACCATATAAAACAAAAATAAAAAATAAAATAAAATCACAATTTGGAGATGTAAATGTTCCCGGTGTCGTTTTACATGAAAATAGTAATGTATCTAATGTAATAGCTCATTCTGAGGAACTTGGAAATTTTATAAGAAATAATTATGCAGATTTAAAGTCAGGGAAAGAAGTATCCGGCTCATTCAGGTTTAATGGATTTACTAATTTACACAATGCCTTTGGCAGTGTAGATGTGTTATCTGCAAAAACTCGTGGGAATTATGTGGATGTGACATTACTTGACACGTATGATTTTAATAAAAATGATAAGAATCTTTTTGTTAAAATGGGTCGTAGTGCCCAAGAAACAGGGAAGCTAAATCCATACTTTACAATTGTAAAATGTAGGTATAAACTGAAATAAATGAGGAGAAATTTAATCTGTGAAAAATTTCGATTTTTATTTTTATCTAAATCTTTTCAATATCCTATTAGTTGTATTTATGTTTGGAATGTTTCTTATTTTTTTTATAACTTGTTATATATCACCAAACTGGATACTTCCAAGTTGCTTTATTTTATTATGCATACTTGCAAAAATTTTTCTTTTGTACCTATTATTTGTTACATTTGAAAAATTTTTCACTAATTCAGAATTGATTAAAGTTGCAGAAGAATTGAAAACAAACTCCACACGTAGAAAATATTCACTGTTATTGTCTTTTGGCTATGATACAATTATAATGTTATGTTTTGCATTGCATGATATGATAGAATACCGTTTTGAATGGATATCTCTTTTGGGTTATGAAATAATGACACTTGGTGGGGTATGTATGTTTTATATAACATTATTTGGTTTATGGAAAATTCAAGGTAAATTAGAATAATAATTTATTTAGGATAATTATTGTGTTGAAAAGATACAAAAGCTATTTAAAACACTTGATATGCCGGTAAAATAGAGTTAAATTATAAATGACAAATTAATATCAGGTCAGGAGTCCGAGTCCCCTGACATATTTTGAGAAAAAGTATCACGAGTTTGATATTTAAGTCGGAAATTAATCCGGACAAATTGCTTGCTGCCATTCTTTATATAATTCGTCTAATTTATATCTCGCATTCGCAGGGCTTGTTGAAGGTAATTTATAACATTTGTATTTTTCTAATAACTTTGGGAAATGTTTTTTGAAGGCAGAATATGCTTTATTGCCGTTTAAACAGATGTATTTTATATTCGGAAATTTTTCTAATAATTCAGTAATATTGTTTGGTATTTCATTTTGAATATTAGAATCTAGGCTGCCATTCCGTTCGCAAGATTGAATAACATCCCAAAGCGCAATTTTATTTTTTAATAAAATTTGTAGTTTATTTTCATAAAATAAATCTGATAAATTATCGGTATTGCAAATTTTCTCCATTATTTTCCAAAACCTGTTTTGCGGGTGTGCATAATACTTTTGTTCGTTCAAAGATTTTACACCGGGTATAGAGCCAAGTATTAAAATTTCGGATTTTTCATTTATGTTTGGTAAAAAACTTTGACAAGTTTGTTTGTCTGATGTTTTTGTTATTTTATTCTGAATATCGTTACAGATTAAGTCATTTAAAACAATTCCATTTTCACTCGTCTTTTTGAGTTTAAAAATTCCCGTTAAATTGTTTATACAAGTAATTTCTTTTATAATACATGATTTGCTAATTCCAAGTATAAACTTACAAGACTTGCAGAAATATTATACGGAAACTTAAATCACGGACACTGGGCAGATTTGGTTGAATAATATTATGTTTAAGTAAAAAAATGTTACAAATTTTTTTGTATTTGAAAAACTTTTATTTACAAATACTTTATTATTATATCAGTTAAAAATACTGACTTTAGTTCATTTTGAATGGAAAGGGGCGACGAGCCCCTTTCCATTTTGTATATAAGTCCTCTATACAAAATTATTTTAAATTAAAACTTTTTTAATTTAGCATATGCGGCATCCATGGCCTTTACCCCCTGTCGGCCAAAGTCTATTGTGTACATCATGCTGTCCCCTACACGTGTAACTTCTTTTATATGCCCTATACCGAGTTTGTCGTGGAAAACGCGTTCGCCTTCGTTAAAAACGTATTCAATCGGTGTTGTTGTTTCCATACGTTTTTGGCGTTCTTCTTCTGCTTGCTGCTGCATACGTTCTTTTTGTTTCTTTTCTTCAAGCATACGTTTTATGGCGTTATCCTTGAAAAATTCTTTTACCTTTTGTTCATCCCGCTCTTTATTTTCTTTTGATTTTACAAGAATTGTGCGGGAAGCGGTTCGTTGCGGTCTTTCATAATATGTTGAATTTTGTTTTTCTCTGTCTGATTTTGTATTACCTGTTGCAAGTCCGCGTGTAGGTGCCACAAAACCTTTGCCGAAACCTGTTGACGGTTTTACATATCCGTAGCTGTCAGATTGAGCTGCGGAATATGAATAATTTGATTTTCCTGTTTTAGCTTTTGAAACAGCATTTTGGAATGTTGAAGCTCCGCTTGTTGAGCCTTCAAATCCGATAGAGTTTAAAAGCTGCCGCGGAATTTCATCAATAAACCTTGACGGGTTATAGTATTTGTATTCTCCCCACATTTGACGGCGTTTGGCAGATGTCAGGTACAATTTTTCTTCGGCACGGGTTACGCCTACATACATCAAGCGTCGTTCTTCTTCAAGTTCAGACGGGTTGTTGAAGGTTCTCTGGTGAGGGAAAACGCCTTCATCACACCCTGCAAGAAATACTATCGGGAATTCAAGGCCTTTTGCTGAATGCAGTGTCATCAAAGTTACGTTGTTGCTAATGTTTTCAAGTGCGTCTGTATCTGACACAAGTGCAACCTGCTGTAAAAATTCGCCGAGTGCATTATCCTGTTCTTCCGGTACAAATTCGCCCGCAACATTTACTAATTCCTGCAGGTTTTCAATATCAGCTTCGCTTTCGGGTGTATTTTGCATTTGCAATTCTGCCAGGTATCCCGTTTTTTCAATTACAAGAGTTACAAATTCCTGAAGCGAATAGGAATTTTGCGCGTCTTTAAATTTCAAAATAAGTTCTGAAAAATCTTTAAGTTTTGAGCGGGTTCTCGGAGGAATTTCAATAGCTTCTTCAATCCTCTGACAGGCTTGAAAAAGGCTTATATCTTCTTTGTCAGCAAAATCAGCGAGATTTTTTATTGTGGTATCGCCGATTGCGCGTTTGGGAACATTTACTATTCTTCTGAAACTTTGAGAATCATCTGTATTATAGATTAACCTCAAATAAGCAATAATATCTTTAATTTCTTTACGGTCGTAGAATTTCAAGCCGCCGTAGATTTTATATGGAATTCCGGCTGCCATGCAGGCTTCTTCTATTGCACGGGATTGTGAATTTGTACGGTAAAGGACTGCATAGCGGTTGTAATCTCCGCCCGAATCCTGCTTTATACGGCTTGCGATAAAGTTCGCCTCATCAGCTTCATCCTGCGCTTCAAAATAATCTATAAGCTCGCCTTCGCCTTTATTTGAGTAAAGAACTTTATCAACGCGTTCGGTGTTGTTCTCAATAATTGCGTTTGCAACATTGAGGATATTAGCGGTTGACCTGTAATTCTGTTCCAGTTTGATAAGTTTAGTGTTTTTAAAATCTTTTTGGAAGTTCAAGATAATTGTGTAATCAGCGCCTCTCCAACTGTAGATTGACTGGTCGACATCGCCTACAACGCAAAGCGAGCGTTCCTTGGGAATATCTGCCTGAAGATTTGTATAAAGCATATTGATAAGTTTGTATTGTGCCATATTGGTATCCTGAAACTCGTCAACCAGAATATGTTGAAATCTGTCATAATACAATTGTCGAACGTCTTTGCATTGCTCAAGAAGTTTTACGGTCAGCATAAGCATATCGTCGAAATCTATTGCGTTGTTGTTATTTAGTGAATTTTCGTATTCTTCGTATATTGCTGCTATTTTTTGAGATTTAAAATCTCTTGCAAAGGTTGCGAATGTATATGCATCCTGCATTTTGTTTTTTGCATTGGAAATTACAGCTTTTACAAGTTTTGGGGCATAGATTTTATCGTCTAGATTAAGTTTTTTGACAGCCTGTTTAATTACGGCGTTAGAATCCGCTTCATCATATATTGTGAAGTTTTTATCAAGTCTTTTTCCGGATTGGAAACTGTAATTTTCGATGTTTTCGCGTAAAATTCTTCCGCAGATGCCGTGAAAAGTTCCGACCCACATGTATTTGACAACGTTTTCGCCTAAGATATTTCCCAGACGCTCTTTCATTTCCTTTGCAGCTTTGTTGGTAAATGTAACTGCAAGAATATTTCTGGGGCGTACACAGCAATCTTTTATTAAATAAGCTATTCTTGAGGTAAGTAATTTTGTTTTTCCGCTGCCTGCTCCGGCTAAAACAAGCAATGGGCCTTGAACGGTTTGAACAGCCTCTCTCTGTTCTTTGTTAAGATTCTCCAGTATATTTTCCATATCCCTATTCCCAAAATCAAATTTTTGTGATATAATCAGCATAAACTAAAAATGTGTAGATTGCAATTAGAAAGTGAGAAAAATGGTAGAAACTGAAATGAAAGATATATTAATGGGTTCTGAAGATGATGCAAAAGAAAAACAAAATTCAATTGTAGTTCCGATTGATGATGATATGGATAAAGTTTCCGCGGATTCTCCGGATACAGTTGATGCATTGGCTATGGAACTTGCTACCATTCAGCAGTCTGCAAAAAGGGTTGCAATAATTGGAAGCCGAAATCTTCCCATTACTCATCAACAGATGATTGAAACTCTTGCAACAGCGCTTGTTATGCAGGGAAATACAATTATTACCTCAGGCGGTTCATCAGGTACTAACGCTGCAGCTATCCGCGGTGCTATGAAAGCTAATCCTGATAAATTGAAAGTTATTTTGCCGCAGACAATAGGTCAGCAGCCGTCTGATGTTCAAAACCAGCTTATCGGTGTTCCTAATATTGTTGAACATCCTGACCGCGCTATGATGACGCTTGCTGATGCTTCAAGAGTCTGCAACAGAGAAATTATTGACGATTGCAACCAGTTAATCTGCTTCTTATCTCATACAAGTAAAACTTTGCACAACGCTGTTCAATACGCAGAAGAAGGGCATAAAGTTATTACTGTATTCTATCTGGATTAGGTAAATGGTGGGAACACTTCGTTTATCCCACCCTACGTGTATTTTGTAAGGTGAAAAAATGCAGCGTTCACGCCATTTACTTGTAATTCAATTATATCAAATTTTTCAGAATAATTAAACAGTAGTAGGGTGGGATAAACGAAGTGTTCCCACCGGATAAATTCCATGATAACATAGATTTATGCCAAATTATAGAAGATTATATTTGCAGCAATATAATTATGTATTCTTTACTCTTGTTACAGAAAACAGAAGAAATATTTTATTTGATAACATAAATTTATTAAGACAATCATTTAAATATGCTATAAGCAGGTATAATTTTGAACTATATGCTATTGCTGTTTTGGATAATCATCTTCATTTTATATTAAAATTTGATGATATAAATTCATTTTCAAAAATTATACGTGATATAAAATACTATTTTTCAATTCATATCTCAGCAAAATACGATATATCCAAAAGTAAATCAAAAAAAGGTGAAAAAGGTATATGGCAAAGACGATTTTATGATCATGTAATCAGGGATGAAAATGATTTAAATAAACATTTAGATTATATACATTTCAATCCGATAAAACACGGTTATGTTTCTCAAGCAAAAGAGTTTCCATATTCAAGTTTCAAAAAATTTGTACAATTAGGGTATTATGATGAATTATGGTGTAACTTTGATGATAAATATTTAATAACAAATCTTGAATTGGAATAATATTAGGTGGGAACGCAAATGCTTATCCCACCCTACACCTACACCTATCTGTATTATATAAATGATGAGAACACTTTGTTTATCCTACTACCCTACAGAAAAATTGTCCTGAATTTAAAAAATTTCGTATTTATGTTAAATTGGTGTTATGAGCGAACAGTTAAAAAAACTTACAGGTAAAAATAAGAATGATTATGAGGCTATAGCAAAAGAGTTAGTCAACAGACCGGATGTTGAGCTGTTTAGAGAGCTGGTTGAAAATGAAGATTTTTTATTTGATTTTGTAAAACAAAATACGGCTGAAAGGATTGCAAACGCTGTTAATGAAACTAATTACAAAAATCTTCTTGAGTTTTTGAAATATTATTCACCGTCTTATGAAGATGTTATTATAAATTCGCTTGTAAAATACGCAGATGAAGATTTGACCGATATCATGCTTGAAAAGCTTGAATGCGGAACAGACGATGAAAAGATATATTCAGCAAAGTATTTTACTTATATACAAGACCCTCTTGCGTTTGATTGTTTAAAAAAATATGCATATTCAGATAACGAATTTCTTGTTCATAATTGTGCCGGAGCACTTGCGGCATGCGGTGATAGAGAATCTTATAACGACGCTTTAGAAAAACTAAAAAGCAGTGATGATTTTGAGCAGCTTTCTGCTGTGAAATTTTTGACAGCATACGGTGATAAAAATGCTATTGATAAAATTCTGGATGCTATGAAAAATTCTGCAATGGCAGAGAATATCGCAGGAGAAATCCCTTATCTGGTGAGTATTTTTGAACTTCTTGACAGCCGCTATGAGGACGGATTGCTTGTTTTAAATAATATTATAAACGGTCTTGGTGAAATCTTTCCGCTTCCGGTTGTTTTTGACTATGAATTGTTTGATGTTTTTGAACGCTTAATTCACAATTTTAATGACAGCAAGGCTGCGATCGTTATTCTTAATGCAAAAGAAAAGTTTGATACGCTTACTGAAAACGATGAATATTTATTTGATGAAGATAAAGATACAAAAAATGAAGTTCAGGATATAAAAAAATTACTCAAAAGCGTTAATAAAAAAGAACTTGAAAAATACGTTAATGAAGAGTTAAATGAAAACAGCCCTTTTGTTTATACGGCACTTGAATTTGCAGCGGATATATTTGTCGTAAAAGAACTTTTAAAATCAAATAATCAGACTTTAATATTGAAAACAGCAGAGGTTTTAAAATCTCTCGGAGCCCTTGATGAAACGGCAAAGACTGTTGCACTGCTGAAAGTTACAGATATAAATATTAAAGCAATAATTCGTGCTTTATAGAATTTTTCATGTTAATATTCAAATATGGAATTTACAGAAAAAACTTTAGAGTCGCAATTGATATATGACGGGAAAGTTGTCAGGGTTTTTAAAGACAGTGTTGAGCTTTCAACAGGGCAAAAATCGTTCCGCGAAGTTGTAAAACATTCCGGTGGTGTTGTAATTCTTGCTGTTAAAGAAGATAAAATTCTTCTTGTTAAACAGTTTAGATACCCTTTAAAAGAGGTATTGTTTGAACTTCCGGCAGGTAAGCTTGAAGCCGGAGAAGACCCGTTTGAGGCTGCAAAACGTGAATTGGAAGAGGAAACAGGATATTGTGCAAGCAAATGGACTGAACTTGGTTACGTTTACACATCACCCGGGTACAGCGATGAAAAATTGTATCTTTACAAAGCTGAAGATTTGGAATTTACTCACTGTCATCCTGATGAAGGGGAGATTATTCAGGCTTTTGAATACAAGTATGACGAAGTGCTGAAAATGATTAATGATGGGAAAATTAATGACGCAAAGACTCTATGTGCGTTATTGAGAGCTAAAATTAAAGGATAAGAATATGCCTGATAAAAAAATTAAGATGGTGGCAACAGACATAGACGGAACTATTTTTAACTGGAGTTTAGGCGGTTTTACACCTGAAGTTAAAGAATGTATAAAAAAACTGTGCGCAAGCGGGGTTAAAGTCGTGCTTGTAACAGGCAGAATGCACAGGGCAACGACATTTTTAGCAGATGAACTCGGGCTTGATACCCCGATAGTTTCCTATCAGGGCGGAATGATTAAAGAAAACATGGAAAACGGAAAAGTGTTTTACCGCAAAGACCTTGACCCCCAGCGTGCTAAAGAAATTATCAAATGGGCGAAAGATAACAATATTCACATAAATCTTTATATGGACGATGTTTTGTACGTTGAAAAAGATGATGAAACAATCAGGCAATACACAGATGCAAGGTATATTGAATACACAGTATGCCCGTTTGAAGATTTGGAAATCAAAAATGTAAACAAAATTCTTGCGATAAAATACGGAGATGCAGATACTGTGACAGGTTGGGTTAACTATCTTGAAAAAAGATACCCTGACCTTTATATAGTGAAGTCGACACCGTATTTCTGTGAAATTTCTAACAAAGATGCAAGAAAGTCTTATGCAGTAGAATATTTATGCCAAAAATGGGGAATAAAAAAAGATGAAGTTTTGGCAATAGGCGATCAAAATAACGATATTGAACTTTTAAAATCCGGCGGAATAAAAGTTGCAATGGGAAACGGCACACCCGAATTAAAAGAATGTGCCGATTTCATAACTGATACTGTTGATAATAACGGTTTTGTAAAAGCCGTAAATAAATTCTGTAATGTTAATTAATATAAACAGCAGGGCGGGATAAGCGAAGCTTTCCGCCAAGCATACTAAACTTCTGGAATTGTGAATTTAGTGCCGCATTTCAGGCAGTAAATCTGCATTCCGGGTTCAATGTTATCAACATCTTGAAGCCCTGAAATTTTCGGTTTGCCGTTTTCATCTGTATCAACTTTATATTTAGTCTTGCATTTTGGACATACAACAAATTTGTATCCGGCATTTTCAAGAATTTGTCCTTCGGGTGATTCAGTATACGTTTTTGAGGGTTCAAAACCTGTTTTACCGGCTGTATAAGCGTCTACAAATTCAGCTATTAAGTTACCCAAACCGCCCATAGGAACGTAATTAACAATAGGCTCGATAACAACAGCGTTGCCGTATGCAACAACTTCCGCATTTCCGCCGTAGGGAGAGGATGCTATTTCAAATCTGAAATTTATAACAGCATTAGCTCCAATTCTTTTTGCTGATTCAAGCAGTCTGTCTAGAGCTTTCTGGCGGGATTCGTCAGACAGTTCTGTGTATGATGTAAGTTCGCCTCCAATAAACTGCTTAAATCCCATAAATATATCCTGAACAGCATCTTTTGACCGCATGGATATACCCCATACCATTCCTTTATAATCCATTACCTGATAACCTTCAAAGCTTTCTTTTTCTGTTACCAGAATACGCCTTCCTACCTCCGGACGGGTTCCTGCCAGTAATTCTGCACGATTAACCATAATTTTTTCTCCTATCCTGCCTTATCGTTAACATTTGTGTCATTTGTTTCTTCTAATTCTGCACCGCACACTTTACAACGTTTTGACTCCATGTGTTCTGTGCGGAAACTTTCGCCGCATTGCGGGCATTTATAATATTTTCTTGATTTTACGGATTTATTGTAAGCCCATACACAAAACCATATAAAAAGAATTGATATAAGAATATTCATTAAAGGATCTTCATATATGAACTTTAAAGCTTTTTCAAATAACATATAAACCGCCTTTCAGATTTAAAATACAATATTTGTTTGCTGTTTACATCATGCATAAACATTAGAAAAATTTTTGTGTGATAATAAGATTAACGGAAGGGGTAACAAAATATGTACAGAATAGGGCTTGGCTATGATATTCACAAACTGACAGAGGGCAGAAATCTTGTTATAGGCGGGGTTAAAATTACGCATGAAAAGGGGCTTCTGGGACATTCTGACGCTGACGTTTTAATCCATGCAATAATTGATGCAATGTTAGGTGCGCTTTCGCTTTCTGATATCGGAACAATCTTCCCCGACACGGATGAACTTTATAAAGACGCCGACAGCACTGTTTTATTAAAAGATGTTTATAATCTCATAAAAGAGAAAAAATACGTAATAGAAAATCTGGACAGCAACATAATCGCGCAGCAGCCTAAAATGATGCCTTATATTCCGAAGATGAAAGAAATTCTCTGCCATATTCTTGAAGTTGAACCCGAAAGAATTTCTATTAAGGCTAAAACAAACGAAAAAATGGACGCAGTTGGTCAGGAACTAGCAATAGAAGCTCATGCTGCAGTTCTTTTGAAAAAAGTGTAATATTATGCATCCATTTTTTATAGAGCTAGAAAATGTAGTAGACTTTTGCAGCTTATGCATTTAAAAGCTGCAATTCTCTGTCTTTTGCAATTTCATCGTAAAGGAGTTTTCCTCCGCAGAAAGAGTAGACATCGCTATACCCGTATCCGTTTAAAATTCTGGCAGCAACGTAACTTGTGTATCCTCGTCTGCAATGAAGAACTACTTTTTTATTTTTTGGAATTTCATCCAGACGGGTTCTTATTTCCCCTCCGGGCATTGATAATGCACCTTCTATATTAGAAATTTCATAGTCGGGTGCGGGGCGCACATCAATTATTACTGCATCTTTTAAATCTTCATAAAAAGCAGGTTTGAAAAGTCCGTCCAGAATATTTTGGGATGACATTCCTAAGAGATTTACAGGGTCTTTTGCGCTTGAATAAGGCGGCGCGTAACATAGTTCCAAATCTATTAAATCCTGAACTTTTCCATTGAGCCTCATAACAGTGGAAATCACGTCAATGCGTTTTTCAACCCCTTCATAGCCTGCTGCCTGAGCACCCAGAATTTTTCCTTCCTCAGTGAACAAAAGCTTGATTGTCATAAATTTTGCATTCGGGTAGTAACCGGCATGGGAGTTGCACATTACAATATTTTTCAGATAATTTACACCCGACGCTTTAAGCTGTTTTTCATTTTCGCCGACTGCAGCAAGAGTTTTGTCAAAAACTTTAACAACGCATGTCCCTTGCGATGCTTTATATGTCTGATTTTTACCGCAGATGTTATCGGCTATAATTCTGCCCTGTCTGTTTGCGGGGCCTGCAAGAGGAATTACAGCAGGCTCGCAAGATACAAAATCAACAACTTCAACACTGTCGCCCCCTGCCCAGATATTTGGAACAGAAGTCTGCATATACTTATTAACTTTTACACTTCCTCTCAAGCCAAGCTCAATACCTGCCTCTTTTGCTATTTGCGTTTCAGGTTTGACGCCTATTCCTAAAATTGCTATATCATAAGGGATTTTGACGCCTGATGAAAGTTCTATTGCATCTTCTTTGAAAGTTTTTACACCGTTGTTTAGAATTAATTTACACCCTTTATCTTTCAACTCATTTTGTGCAAAACAAACCATATCATTATCAAAAGGAGCAAGAATTTGCGGTGCAGCTTCAACTAAAG
This sequence comes from Candidatus Gastranaerophilales bacterium, assembly GCA_944325025.1. Lineage (GTDB taxonomy): Bacteria > Cyanobacteriota > Vampirovibrionia > Gastranaerophilales > Gastranaerophilaceae > Stercorousia. Next base: position 17,322 of record CALUYN010000013.1, read on the forward strand.
TTGTATCAAGCCCCATTTCAAGGAAATTCTCTGCCATTTCAACCCCGATAAAACCTCCGCCTATTACAACGGCATTTTTTGCACCGGTTGATTTGATGTGGCCTTTTATTCTGTCGGCGTCAAGCAGTGTGCGGACAGTAAATATTTTTTTATTATCAATCCCTTCAATAGGCGGTTTGACAGGGTTTGCGCCAAGAGCAAGCACAAGATTGTCATAATTCAATTCATAATCATTATTTACAGTTACTGTTTTTTCAGCCGGATTGATTGATGTGACTTTAGAATTCAGCCGGACATCTATATTCAGCAATCCTGAAAAAATCTGCGGTTTAGCAACAATCATATCGTCACGTGAACTTATAACACCCGAACAGTAATAAGGCAGCCCGCAGTTTGCAATAGATATTTCATCAGTTGCTTCAAGAATTATTATTTCCGCTTTTTCATCTAATCTTCTCAAACGTGCTGCACAGCTCGCTCCGCATGCTCCGCCGCCTACAATAACTGTTTTCATAAATCCTACTCCTTAAATATTCTGTTCCTTGAAATTAAAGGATATGCCAAGATTATATGATTGTCAAATATATTTGAAATTCCAACATCACCCCACCCCTCCCCGTTCAGGGAGGGGAAAACATTTTATTTATTATATCTAATTCCTGATATTTTTATAGTAAAATATCAGTGTAAAATTTTACAAGAGAAAGAGGTTAATATGTTAACAAAAAATTCAAGCGTAACCGTAAAATTCACAGGCATGGATTTTAGCGGTTATACATCAAAGGTTTCAGAATTCGTAAACGAATTTTCATCACGGGCAAACAAACAGGGTCAGTTTTTAAACTGGGTTAATCTTCCTGAAAAACAGGCTCAAAGAGTTGATGAAATTTACGAACTTGCACAAAAGCTAAAAAATCAAACATCTGCATCAAAACTCAGCGTAATGGGTATCGGCGGTTCAAAACACACTGTTGAACACATGTTGTCAATCAACGGTTTGAACGTGTGCCATGACGTTGTAGAATTTTATTCAGACGTTGATTCTTCAAGTTTGGAAAGATTTTTGTACAGATTAGGAAATGATGTAACTTCATCAAACTACCTTATCGCATCAAAATCAGGCTCAACTTTTGAAACAAAAGACGGATTTTTAAGAGTTTTGGATATGTTAATTGATGCTTACAAAGCTCAAGGAAAATCTCAAGAAGAAGCTGAAAAATGCGCTAATAAACACTTTATCGCTGTAACTGACGGAAACGCAGAAAAAAGCGAACTTAGAAGAACATCAAACGAAAACGGCTGGCTCGGCGACTTATACATTCACGATGATGTCGGCGGACGTTTTTCAGCATTTGATGACCATGCTTTATTCACTCTTGCTTACGCAGGCATGAAAAAAGAAGATATGGTAAAAATGTTAAATGCAGCACAGGAAGTTTCAACAGAATCATTAACAGCTGATTTAGAAATTAATGACGCTTTGAAAGAAGGTATTTTCTGGGCTCACGCTAAAATGAACGGTATTTTAACAACAGTTCATCAGTATATGGGTTCAATCTTTGAAAATACGGTTTACTGGCACGCTCAAATGCAGAATGAATCCGTCAAAGATACCCTGAAACAGGTTGCAAAAGTTCCTGATGCAATGCACCACTCTGCAGAAGCTCACTTTAATCCTGCAAATAAATTTGCGTTTGCTCTGACAGTTCCTCAGGACAACGGAGTTTGCAGAGAAAATGCCGAAAGCTACATTGAAGCTTTGACAAAATCTTACACATCAACCGGCGCATTCTTCCTTGAAACTGCAAAAACTTCTGGCATGGGATTAACTCCTGAAGCAGCAGGCGCATTAACTCAATTGAGAGCATTTGCAACAGTTTATCAGGAAATTGTTGAAAAAATCAGCGAAAACAAATCGTTCCCTGAAGTTCTTGACAGCGTACTGCAGCCGCACGTAGAATTCTACAAAAAGAATTTAAAAGGCGGAGTTGTAGTTCCGGGAAGAATTTCTAAGTAAATACAATTCCTAAAAGAGCTAAAGAATTTTCTTTAGCTCTTTTTTTAGTCGATAAGTCTTTTTAAGTGAAGGGTGAAGAGTGAAGAGAGTTTATTTTTTAGTCGATAAGGCGATAAGGCGATAAGACGATAAGACGTTAGGACGATAAGTGCGTTTCGTGTCATTACGAGGAGAATGCGAAGCATTCGACGTAGTAATCTCATTATTATTGCAGCTATTATGCGATTGCGGATCAAGCGAAGGTCAATTCGCATGTCCGCAATGACGATTATCAACAGCTAACTTCCCTCTCCTTTACAAGGAGAGGATTAAGGTGAGGTGATATCAGATGCAAAGATGCGAAGAGGCATAGACGCAAAGCTATTATCAATAATAAATTTTGTCCCAGTTTTACCTAAATAGCTAAAAATGAAACTAGCCTGCCCTCCTGCCCTCTTGACCTCCGTCAGCTGTAATAGCCTGCCTTCCGATTATGCTCTGGGGTGGGCTTCGTTATAAACTTCTTTTAAGTGTTGGGTTGATACGTGGGTATAAATCTGGGTGTTAGAAATACTTGCGTGCCCCAAAAGTTCCTGCACAACTCTCAAATCCGCTCCGTTTTCTATCAAATGCGTTGCAAAACTGTGGCGGAAAACGTGCGGAGTCACATGCTTTGGCAGATTAATTTTTTCAACAACATCATTTATCACATTTCTTATTGTTTTTGTCTGCAGGCGATAACCTGTGTTGTTTATAAAAACCGGAGAATTTTCCTCTTCGGGCGGGGCGGGAAAACCTTTCGGAATAAGTGCTCTTGCGCTTTCGATATACCTTTCAAGGAAATTTTTTGCCCTGTCTGTGACAAGAATTATCCGTTCTTTTGAACCTTTTCCAAAAACGCGTATTTCGTTGTTTTCAAGGTTCAAGTCCCCGAAGTTAAGCCCTGAAAGTTCTGATATACGCATACCCGTTGCCCATAAAAGTTCCAGAATAGTTCTGTTTCTGTAGCCTGCAGGGGTTTCTATCTTTGTGTTGTTTAATATTTGTTCAACTTCATCAGGGGTGAGAAATTTCGGCAGGGATTTCGGACGTTTCGGGTTAGTAAGGCTCATTGCAGGGTTTGAGTCAACTTTGCGCTCGCGGTAAAGATATTTGTAAAATGTTCTTAATGATGCAATTTTCCGTGCTAAAGTTGTTTTTTTGTAATTGAATTTTTGAATGAAATGAAGATATTCTCTGATTTTTGTAAGGTCAATATCCTCGCATGAAGTTTCGTCCATCCAGACAAGAAAACTCAAAATATCTGAACAGTAAGCTTTTGCAGTATGTTTTGAAAAATTCTTTTCCGCGATTATATATGATTTAAAATCTTCCAGATCCTGCTTTGAAGTTGTGTTAATCCCCATTTTTTCTACACCGTTTACATTATTGATTTTTTATAGTTACTATTATACAATATTTTTAGAATAAGTAAAATAGTCAACTTATAACCGGTTGCAGGAGAAAACATGAATTATAAAAAGTTATTAATATCGTCTATTGTCGTTATGGCTGCTATATCTTCACAAGTTTATGCAAAAGAGCTTCAGGCACAGGTTCAAAAAAATACAGCAAACTCTGCAAAACAATCAGTTGCTGCGCCTGCTAAATCTGCAACTCAGGTTTATCCGGAAATTGCAAGACTTATTGAATACAATCATTGCGCAGAAGCTGATCAAAAAATCCGTGAAAATCTTAACTTGAAACCGAATGATGTTAATCTTCTTGCATTAAGAACTGTTTCAATGGCAAAGCAGCACAAATTAGACCCTGCACAAAAAGAACTTGATAAACTGCTTAAACAATACCCCAAAAACCCGACGCTTCACTATGCTCAGGGGCTTGTTTATCTGCAGAGAACCACATCATCCGATGTTGACTATATTAAAAATACACGCGAGCTCATAAATTCTTCATTGAGAGAATTTGTTAATGCAGTTAATTTAAACAGCAAATACTATGAAGCTTACAATGCAATGGGTGTTGCAACTTTAAAACTTGGCAATACAAATGATGCTATGGATTTGTTCAACACTGCAATAAAAATTAATCCTTCATTTGCAACAGCCTACGACAATATCGGGGTTGTTGAAATGATGAATGGAAATCTTGACTCTGCCGAAAACTATTTTATGAAGGCCATGAAATACAATTCGCACAACCCGACAGCCTGGTATCACATGGCTCAGGTTGAAACCCGCAGAGGAAATTACTCAAAAGCTTTAACATGGGTTAACCACTCAGTCCATGTTAACCCGAATTCTTCACCTGCTCTTACTTTGCAGGGTGAATTATACTTGAAACAGGGCAATCAGGCCGCTGCTATTAACTCTTTCAAAAAAGCACAAATTGTTAAGCCGGAAAATGCAAGACCTTATTTGAACCTTGCTACAATTTACGAAAACCGTGCAGATGAAGAGTTTGCAATGGAACAGCTGAAAACCGCTATTGCGATTAACCCAGGCTATACCGAAGGACGTTTGAAAATTGCTAATATGGCGCTTCATATTAAAAAATACGATCAGGCGCTTGATTACTATTCAAAACTCGTAGGTGACGAAAACTACAATGACGATGCAATAATCGGACTTGCTAACACATATTATGAAATGGCTAAAGAAAGAGGCAGCAACGAAGGTATAACTACAAATAAAGAAGTTTATCTTGCTTATGACTACGTAAATAAAGCAATTGAACAGTGTCCGGATGATTTAAAACTTCATCTTGCAAAATTGAAGCTTGCAAGACTTGTTCATCAGGCTCCGCTTGCAAAAGACAGTCTTAACTATATTATTCAGGCTGCAGGAAACAACCTTATGGACAGCGTAATCAAAGGCGAAGCTTATCTTGCAATGGGCAGAGAAAAAGATGCGGTTTATACATTTGAAAATGCTATAAATTTCTCAAATTCTGTTGACGATGATTTATACCTTGCTGAAATTCTTGTTCATAACAAACAGTTCAGAACAGCAAGACAAGCACTTCAAAAGGCATTAATGAAAGATCCTGATAATGTAATTGCCAAAAACGGTATTGCATATATCAACCTTTGTGAAATCAAGTCAAACGAATTCTTTGATATTGCACAAAGACAATATCAGGAAAAGAATTACGCATCAGCTATTGAATACTGCAACCGCGCTATAGACTTCTATCATAACAGTTCGCAGATTGCAAAACTTAAAGCAATGTCGTATGAAAAAGAACTTAACTACAGAGGAGCTGTTAAATACTATCAGCAGTATCTTGCTATGAACCCGAATGCCTCTGATAAAGCCGATGTTATGAAAAAAATAGAAAAATATAAAGTAAAAGCTCAATAATAAAAACCACACCAGACCGGGATATGAAAAAGTTCGATATAAGAAAAACATTTGAAATATTTTTGAGAGAGCCCATCAGTGTATTAACTGAAGGGCTGTTTCAACTTGTGAGCATTGAAAATAATATTTTTAATAAAAAACCTTACGTTAATATAGATTTTGTGAACAAAAAAACTCAAATTACCGTTGTCAACAGCGAAAAAATGTACAATCTGTTTCAAAAAGTTCTCTTTAAGAATAAATTAAAAGAACAAAAAGAAAAGGTTTCAGGCAAATGACAAAATATATGCATGCAAAGTTTTTAATAAGCGCGGAAAAGCTTTCGCAGTGTCCGTCTTACACACTGCCCGAGTTTCCGCTTCTCGGACGTTCAAACGTCGGGAAATCCTCGTTTATTAATGCGCTCGCAAATCAGAAAAAACTTGCAAAAACTTCTAACACACCGGGTAAAACAAGATTGATAAACTTTTTTCAGTTTTCTGATAAATTTATGATAGCGGATTTGCCCGGATACGGTTATGCAAAAGTTTCCAAAGAGGCGCAAAACAGGTGGCAGAAATATTTGGAAGAATATTTACTTAAACGGGAGCAGATATCTTCTTTAATTCAGCTTGTTGACGGCAGGCATGAAATCCAAAAAAATGATTACCAGATGAGGGAATGGGTTGAGGCTTACAATCTGCCGATTTTTACAGTTGTGACAAAAATGGATTATGTGCCCAAATCAAAAACATTGAATGTTATAAAATATGTTGAACGCGAGTTTGGCGGAGTTGTCCTGCCGTTTAGCGCAGAAGACCACAGATATAACGAAAAGATTTTTGAATATATTCTAAATATGTGATGAACAGAATAGTAGGGTGGGATAAGCAAAGCGTTCCCACCAATCATTCTATTTTTTAAATAAAATAAATGACCCCTTATGGAGTCATTTCCTTTCCGATATGTATTGTTACTAAGTTAAAGTGTATATTAATCGTTGTTTGATTTGTATTTATAGCTTAAAAGACTGTAGGTGTCATCTGAAGATGATGAGTCGCCGTAGAATACTGACATATCAGTTGCACGCTGGTTATTGAATTTATCTTCCATTTCCATTCTCGCGCAATTTATATCATAAGCTGATATTTCAGCGCTTGTAATTCTGCCGTCATGGTTTGTGTCCATTTCATCAAAATGTTCAAGAATTTTTGACATCGTGCTTTCTGATATTCCGCTTGCACCGGATGCATAAAGCTGCGTCAATTCAGCCTTTGTTAACCCTTGAGTTGAAATTCTGTTTGATAAGTTGTTCATTTCTTCTGCAGTAATAGTACCGTCGCCGTCATTATCAATAGATGCGAAATTGTTTTGCAGATACGATGCAAATGTTTGGTTCAGAACTCCAACATTAGTTGTTTTTGTTCTTGCCTCTGTCAGGTTTTCAAGCGTCAAACCGTTTGGATACTGTGAAGCAAGATATGAATATGTATTTGTTAATCCGGCATAAACACCGGCAAGTAAATTATTATTAGCCATACTACGCCCTCAATTTCTACCTGTTCAATGTCATGTTAATGATTTTTTCTAAAATGTCAAACCTCTATATGTATGATTTGTAAAAATATGTAACAAATAGAACAAAAACTTTAAAGTTTTAGGAAAGAGGAGCCGATATAAATTTTGTTGATAGATTTTATAAGGAGTGTGTACTCATGGATGAAAAAAAATTTACTGATATGGAAGATTTGATGGTAGATTACGGTGAAATGACAAGTTTTGATTTTAATTCACTTGACTATCAGCAGGTCAGAGATTTGCAAAGAATAAGCGAAAGCGAATATTCAAACAAGCCTTATGCGTTTAAATACGGCAATTTTGATCTTGTTGATATGATTCACGCATTTATTACACAGTATCAAAAGAAAGAAAATGCATAATTTCAATTAACTAAGGAGTGTGCAATGAATAACAAAGAACTTTTTGAAAACAACTGTTTTCCTATTTCGTGGTGCGAAGATGAGGAGCATTTTACGCCTCAAGTTCCTGCTCGAAAAGATTTGACAACGCTGCTTGCGGAGCTTGAAGACATAAAAAACAGGATAGATGAACTGGATGCAAAAGAATGGCATCTTGCAAAACTGATGAAGTTTCACAAAGAAGGTTTTGCAAAATAACCGCTTGCTGTTAAGAAGAACGGCTGCCGAGATTTGGGATAGTAAAAATTTATAACAATACATATACATTTACACCGCCGACATAATCGGCGTTTTTTTTGTGCTACGCACGTAGCCGCATTAGGTGCTGCATTAATTTTGTATCTTTAAACTAAAGAAGGAACGTAGCCGCTGCACCCGACACCTGGGTTTTGCATAAACTCGCAAAGTCTAAACTAAAGAAGGAGCGTAGCGCGAGTGAGCAGAGGGCGAAGGAAGCACACGGCGGCGATGAGCCGGCGGAGCATTCCGTAGTCCCGTTTATCGCGATACGAGCAAGAGGCCGCTCCACTATATGTCATTACGAGGAGAATGCGAAGCATTTGACGTAGTAATCTCATTCATATTGCAGCTATCTTGCGATTGCGGATCAGCTACGCTGTCCGCAATGACGAATAGCGTAGCACCCTCCCTAATTAGGGAAAGAATGTTTGTCTTTTACCAATAAAAAATAAGACGGATTTAAAAAAAATCCGTCTGTCAAATATGGTTCTTAAATAAAAGGAGCTGTAAATTACGCGGGGTTGATGCGAGGTTTTCCGACAGAGCCGATTAGAATATCTATAACTTTCGGCATCTGGCATTTGAAAGAATAGTTTCCATTTTTTAATGAACATTTTGAACAGTCACATTGTATGGAATAGCATTCCATAGCCTGTTCTGTCCAACTCTGGGTAATCGAACTTGAGATTTCGCCGTTATTTTGCGGATAAAAAATTTCCTCCATAAAAGCCACTCCTAAAAAAGATGATTACTAACCCATTTATATTTTAACTTAGCAGCGGTTTATTTTAATCCTTCAAACAGAGGAGATTTTTTAAATTTTAGATGCGTAGATGCAAAGATGCATAGTCCATTGCAATTGGAACTATGCATCTTAACTTTTTAGCTTCTTTAATCTATTTTTGTCCGTTGAACGCCTGCAAACCTATGTATTTTGCAGCAGATCCGAGTTTTTGCTCAATTCTCAACAACTGATTGTATTTTGCCATTCTGTCGGAGCGTGATGCAGAACCTGTTTTTATCTGTCCGCTGTTCACCGCAACAGCAAGGTCTGCGATAAATGTGTCTTCTGTTTCTCCTGAACGGTGGGAGATTATTGTTGTATAACCTGCTGCATGAGCCATTGAAATTGCATCAAGAGTTTCTGAAAGAGTTCCGATTTGATTAACTTTAATCAAAATAGAATTTGCAACTCCGCGTTTAATTCCGTCTGCCAGTCTTCTTGTATTTGTTACAAAAAGGTCATCTCCGACTAACTGGCAGTGATTTCCTATACGCTGTGTAAGCATTTCCCAGCCTTCCCAATCCTGCTCCGCCATGCCGTCTTCTATTGAGATAATCGGATATTTTTTCACCCATTCATCCAAAAAGTCGGTCATTTCTTTATTGTCAAAGGATTTACCTTCACCTTTAAGGTTATATTTCCCGTTTTCATAGAATTCCGATGAAGCAACATCAAGGCAGATTTTAATCTGGTCTGTGTTATATCCGGCTTTATCAATTGCTTCAAGAATAACTTCAATACCTTCGGCATTTGAGCCTAAATTAGGAGCAAATCCGCCTTCATCGCCGACTGATGTTGCCATTCCTTTATTTTTCAAAACCCCTTTCAATGTGTGGAAAACATTACAGCCCATCTCAATTGCGTGAGAAAAACTTTCGGCACCGACAGGTGCAATCATAAACTCCTGAAAGTCAATGTTATTGTCAGCGTGAGCCCCGCCGTTTATAATATTCATCATAGGAACAGGCAAAGTAAGAGCATTAATCCCGCCTAAATATCTATAAAGTGCCATTCCGTAAGCTTTCGCAGCAGCTTTTGCAACGGCAAGCGATACCCCCAAAATAGCATTAGCACCGAGTTTAGACTTGTTTTCTGTGCCGTCCATGTCAATCATAAAAGTGTCGATTTCTTTCTGATGAGAAGCTTTTTCGCCGATAAGTTCCGGTGCAATAATATTGTTTACATTATCAACTGCTTTTTGAACGCTTTTGCCCATATACTTTGATTTGTCGCCGTCCCTGAGTTCAAGCGCCTCAAAAATTCCTGTTGAAGCACCTGATGGAACAGCAGCCCGGCCTTTTACGCCATTTGTAAGCTTAACATCCACTTCAACCGTCGGATTGCCGCGTGAATCCAAAATTTGTCTTGCATAAACATCTTCAATATACGTTGACATATAAGACCTCCGTTATAATACCATTTTTGATGACATTGCGGGCAGTGAACACCGCAATCTTTTATGCAATTCTGTCATAAAACCTTCAACTTTGCAAGTAGTTTATCTGGGGATATATATCTCTTTATCTGGTATAAATGAATGATGTGGAAAATCAGGTTATACAATATACTTGTCTATATGGATACTACAGAATTACAGAAAAAATTCGACCAGATTTATACTCAAAAACTGGAGCCAAGAATTCAGGTTATAGAGCGGGAAAGAGCTGCGCAGGCTAAAAAAGCACTGATATTGGCTTGGACTTTTATTTTTCTGTTTTTTGGTCCCTTTGTATTTGTTTTTTTATCTGGCAAATTTGAGTCTTTCTTATTTATGATACCAGGTGCAATTTTAGGTGTGCATGAAACTAAAAGACATAAAATTTATAGGGATAAATTAAAAAAGCAACTTTTTATTGAAATTCTCCATTTGTTCGGTAATTTTAATTATTTTGGAAATGAACTTATAACTAAGGAGGAAATAAAAAGAACCGGATTGTTCCCCCGTATTTCTGACAAAATTGATGATGACAATATTGCAGGGATTTATAATGGATTGGATGTTGTTATTGTAGAAACAAAGTTAACCCATAGCGAACACAGAGGATCCGGTAGAAGTGGGAGCCATACTGTAACAGATTTTAGTGGTTTGATTGTAAAAATAGTTTTAAATAAACCTTTCAAAGGAAGGATTATGCTGCACCAAAAATATATTGATGCAGCCACAAAGAAAGAGATTTTGCACACACATTTTACTGAAGCTCTAAAAGAAGCAAAAGCTAATAAAGTTGTGAACTCTGATTTGGCTGATACAATAGGCGGTATTGTTTCACTAACAGAAAAATTGCCATTAAATAATGTAAAATTGTTGTCTAACGAAGTTGAGATAAATCTAATCCCCGAACCAGAAATTAGTGTAGATGATAAATTAGAAGAAGTTATTCTTGAAGATCCTGAATTTAACCAGATGTATGCAATATACGCTGATGATCAGGTTGAAGCAAGATATATCTTAACGCCAACTTTTATAGAAAGGCTAAAAAATATCAGGGACGTTATAGGAGCGTTGGATGTTAACTGTATGATAGAAGATAACTCAATTACTTTATTCATTGATACTCTTGAGGATTTTTTTGAAATTGCTGATATGTATACACCGCTTAATAATAAAAGACTATATCAGAAGATGTTTAATCAATTAGTTTCAATATTTAATTTAATTTATTACTTTAAATTAGATAAAAAATTAGGTTTATAGGAAAGGATGTTTAAAATGGAGCTACTTGTAATTTCAGGAATTTTAGTTATTTTAGTTGTTGTAGTATCTGTAGTTGTAATTGCGTTTTTTTACAATATCTACGTGCAGCTTATTCAAAAGAAAAACAAAGTTAAAGAGGCAGAAGGCAGTGTTGATGTACAGTTGAAAAAACGCTACGATTTAATTCCTAATATTTTGACTATTGCCAAAAAATTTATGGAACATGAAAGGTCGTTGATTGAAGATATTACAAAACTCAGAACACAGGCTGCATCAGCCGGTGATATGTCTGACAAAATTAAACTCGACAATGCAATTAAAGGTAAAATGGATCAGTTAATGATTAGCGTTGAAAACTATCCGCAGTTAAAATCAGATGCCACAATGGTTCAGGCAATGCAGACTTATGCAGAAGTTGAAGAACATATTGCGGCTGCAAGAAGATTTTACAACACTACTGTTAATGATCTGAACAATGCTGTTGAAATTTTTCCTTCATCTGTCATTGCAGGCATGCTTAATATTAAAGCCAAACCGTACTTTGAAGTTCAGGAAAATGAAAGAAAACCTATTAATGCTGCGGATATTTTATAAAATTATTTTCTATTTGAAAAATCCCTTCCAACATAAAGCGGAAGGGATTTTTTAGTTATTTGATAAATAGTTGTGGAATTTGCTTTTAACTTTATAGATTATATGCTTTATGCTTCCGAAATACCCGAAGAACATTATAGTTGACGCGCTTATCCAGGCAATCGGGCCTGCGTAAAATATTCCGACGTATCCGAATTTAATTGCAAGATATATTGCTGCAAAAATCCTCATAACAAGTTCTGCTATACAAGCCAGAAGCGGGAACAAGGTTTCTCCCATACCTTGAAGCGCGTTTCTGTAAATGAATATCTGGCCAAGAAAGAAGTAAAATATAGTGCTTATCAACAAATATTTGTGTGCAATATCAATGATTTCCTTAGTTGCCGTGCCAATAAATGCTCCGATAATATCGGTTCCCCAAATTCTCATGACAAATGCCATTAAAATGCTGATAATAATGTTTATTGTAGATGTTTTTATAACACCGAGTCTTATTCTTTTAAACTTCCTTGCCCCAAAGTTTTGTGCGACGTAAGCTGCCAGAGCAACTCCGAATGACATCATAGGCATTGTTGCAATTTGTTCAATTCTTAATGCTGCTGTGAATGCGGCTATTACATTTGACCCGAATGAGTTGCATACACTTTGAATAACAAGTATGCTCAGTCCGATAATTGAAAACTGAACAGCCATCGGAACCCCTACTCGAAGATGTTCATAAGCAGAATTTTTGAAATTTTCATCAAATTTGATTTTCCATTGGCTTCTTTTTATATGAAGGATAGGAAATTTATATTTAATAAACAACAAACATAAAATTACTGATACTGCCTGCGAAAGAATTACGGCAATTGCAGAGCCGGGAACTCCAAGATGAAATACCTGTATAAAAACTAGAGCAAGAACAATATTAATCAAAGAAGCAACTATAAGAAAATATAGAGGAGTTTTGCTATCCCCGAGTGCCCTTATTATACTTGATAACATATTGTATAACGTTGTAATAATTAATCCTATAATAATAATTTCTACATACCAGAAAGCGTTGTGATAAATGTTTTCTGGCACATTCATCAAATGTAATATAGGGTTAATTAAAATACTGCAGACAACCGAGAAAACAAGAGTTACAGCCGTGCTTAATACAGTAGATACAATAAAAGAATTTTTAACCCCTTCAATATCTTTAGCCCCGTATCTTTGTCCTGTGATAACCGCAAAACCGTTGGTTAGACCGACAATAATAAATGTAATCAAGAAAAACAGAGGAGCAACAGCCCCGACTGCCGCAAAAGATTCTACACCGAGTGTTCTTCCTACAATTACAAGGTCAGCAATGTTGTATAATTGCTGGAAAATGTTGCCTATAAGCAACGGTACTGAAAAAACAAGGATATGTTTTAAGGGGTCACCCTTGGTCATGTCGGTAATCATAAAAAAATAACCTTTTTTGACAAACTCTGATAAATATTATAAATAAAAAAATAAAAAAAGAGAAATAAATAAAAGCTTGAAATTTAAAATTTTTTATGAGAAGATTTAACTCGGCGATTGTGAGATATAAATTTTAACACATCGTTTCTAACAAATTGAATATAAATATGGCAAGGTAGCTCAGTTGGTGAGAGCGCACGGCTCATACCCGTGAGGTCGAGAGTTCGAATCTCTCCCTTGCTAAATAAAAAGAGGATAAGATTTTTTGTAGTCCTCTTTTTATTTTGTATTTATAAAGTTTTAATGGATGATTAAATGACAGGAATTCTATGTATTCAGTTTAAGCCGGTTTGTGATGATAAAGAGTTTAATATAAAAACAATTGAACGGCTGATAAAAGAAAATTGCGATAAAAATATTGATTTGGTTGTAATGCCTGAATTTTTTTCAACAGGAATAGATCATACAGCTTTTATAAACGAGCCCGAAGATATTAACGGAGGAAATACAATCTCAAAAATTCAGGACATTGCCATAAAATATCAGACAAATATTATTGCAGGAACGGTAATTGAAACTGAAAATAAAAAGTTATATAACACGTCATTTATAATAAACAGGCATGGAAAAATTTTAGCCAAGTATCGTAAAATTCATTTATTTAATTACCTGGGTGGCACTGAAGGTGAGCGGATTACTCCCGGGGATGAAGTGGTTACTGTTGATTTTGATTTTGGGAAAGTCGGCATAGCAATATGTTATGATATCAGATACCCGCTGCATTATAAAAAATTGGCGCAGCAAGGAGCGGAAATAATCGTTCTTCCAACAGCCTGGGTTGTGTCAGATGAAATATATAAAAATTCTCTCAAAAATGAAATGGAAATTTGGATTGCATTAAATAGAACACGAGCCTATGACAATATGGTATATACAGTTTCAAGTAATCAAACAGGAAAGATAAATGATAATATAAGTGCTATAGGTACATCAATTATTTGTTCGCCGCTCGGGGATATTATAGCTAAAGCTGATAATGAACAGTGTGTATTATATGCACAGTTAAATCTGAATTCAGTAAGGTCATTGAAAACTATTTATCCTATAGCATCAATTGACTGACTATAGTTTTAAAAATTTGCCTGTAATACTGTTTTTGCATTTTGATATTTCTTCGGGTGTGCCTGATGCAACAATTGTTCCGCCTTCTTTACCGCCGCCTGGCCCCATGTCTATTATGTAGTCGGCATTTCTTATTACATCTAAGTCATGTTCAATTACAATAACAGTGGCATTGTTATCAATGAGTTTTTGAAAGACCCTTAGCAGGGAATGAACATCTAACGGGTGCAGGCCTATTGTCGGCTCATCAAATACAAAAACGGTATCTTCCTGCTTACGTCCCATTTCTGACGCAAGTTTTAATCTCTGTGCTTCCCCGCCTGAAAGGCTCGGAGTTGCCTCTCCAAGTGTAAGATACCCTAGCCCCAGATCTTTCAAAACCTGCAGCCTATGCCTTACAATGTTTAAATCTTTGCAGGCCGTAAGCGCATGATTTATATCCATTGCCATAAGCTCGGGCAAAGAGTAACTTCCGTTTGTTTTACTAATGTACTTAATGATTTCCGCCTGTTTTGAATAGCGTGAACCTCTGCAGTCAGGACAGGGAACTTCAACATCAGGCAGGAATTGTACATCAAGGCTGATACTGCCTGTTCCGTCACAGGTCGGGCAGCGCAAAGTTCCAGTATTATAAGAAAAATCTCCTGATTTGTAACCCAATTCTTTAGCTGTTTGTGTTTTTGCAAAAATTTTTCTCAGTTCGTCATGGGCATTTGCATAAGTTGCAACTGTTGAACGTACATTTATGCCGATAGGTGTTGCATCTATCAGTTTTACCTGTTTGATACCTTCTGAGGTGACATCTTTCACGTGTTCGGGTAATTGTTTGCCTGCAATTTTGTTTTCCAGTGCGGGAATTAAGCTTTCCAAGATTAAAGTAGTTTTGCCGGAGCCGGAAACACCTGTAATGACTGTAAGTTTACCTTTAGGTATACAGACATTAAGGGGTTTTACAGTATGGATTACAGAAGTTGAAAGTTTAATTTCCCCGTTTGAGAACATTTCTGATTTTTTTGTCTGCGGACGAATTGATTTATGGGCAGTTTCTGCCAGAAAAGGAGCGATTTTTGAAGCGGGGTTGTTTATTATCTCAGGGATGCTTCCTTCACTAATTACTTCTCCTCCGTCTGCACCTGAATTTGGACCAAGTTCAATAATCCAATCGGATTCGGATAAAATTTGTGTATCATGGTCAACAAGTACTACAGAGTTCCCGTCTGAGATAAGATCATGCATAACGGCATTTAAGCCCTTAATATTTGCAGGATGGAGTCCGATAGATGGTTCATCAAGGACATACAGAACTCCTGTTGTACGGTTTCTGACAGAGCGTGCAAGCTGCATCCGCTGTCTTTCGCCTGTTGAAAGAGTTGAAGCTGAACGGTCAAGCGACAAATATCCTAAACCTAAATCCATTAACCGTTTGGCGGTTGTTTGAAAAGATTCGCAAATTGATTCTGCCATAGGGCGCATTTCTTCTGGCAGTGATGAGGGGACACCGTCTACCCATTTTATAAGTTCCGATAAAGTCATCTGACAGGCTTTATCAAGTGATATCCCTCTCAGTTTTGGTGCTCTGGCAGCTTCTGACAGACGTGTTCCTTTACAATCAGGACAGATATCTTCTTTAAGAAACTTTTCTACACGTTTCATCCCTTTTTCGTCTTTAACTTTTTTAAGGGCGTTTTCGACCGTGTAAACAGCATTGAAATATGTAAAATCAATTTCGCCTGCCTGATTGGTATTTTTTGCTTTATAGAAAATATGTTTTTTTACGGCAGGGCCGTGGAATACTATTTCTCTTTCTTCTTTTGTAAGCTGATTGAACGGAATATTTGTCCGCACGCCCATTTCACGGCATACATCCGTCATTAAAGACCACATGAGAGAATTCCACGGAAGAACAGCTCCTTCATCAATTGTAAGCGATTCATCAGGAACAAGAGTGGATTCATCAACTGTCCTAACTGTTCCGACACCTCCGCAGCGCGCGCATGCACCCTGACTGTTGAACGCGAGCTCTTCGGCTCCCGGGGCATAAAAATGTGCACCGCATTCGGGGCATATAAGTTCTTTTTCCGCAGCAACAAGCAGTGTCGGTTCAAGATAGTGTCCGTTTGGACATCTATGGCTTGCAAGACGGGAATACATCAGTCTTAAGCTGTTTAACAATTCTGTTCCGGTTCCGAATGTGCTTCTTATACCGGGTACACCGGGACGTTGGTGAAGTGCAAGAGCTGCCGGAACATATAAAATTTCATCGACCTGTGCTTTAGCTGCCTGTGTCATTCTGCGTCTTGTGTAAGTTGAAAGAGCTTCAAGATATCTTCTGGAACCTTCTGCATATAAAACTCCGAGCGCCAGAGAAGATTTTCCGGAGCCGGAAACACCTGCAATTCCTACAATTTTGTTCAGCGGAATATCAACATTAATATTTTTTAAATTATGAACACGCGCCCCGCGAACAAGTATTCTATCAGGTTTTAATTCTTTATGACTTTGCACTAAAACTCCCTATAGCCAATTTTGTTTAAATCTAAATAAATTATAACATGTAAATTGGCTGATAAATTTATTATTAAAATTTTTTTTTATGTTATTATGTTTTTATTAAAGGAGAGCTAAATTTTTTAGGGTATGTGGTAAAAAATAAATAATTTAATAATTGCGGGTATATTTAAAATGGGAAATTTATTGTTGAAAGATAAAGTTTTTGTTACACAGCCGGTTTTACCGGAGTTGTCAGATTTTAATAAATATTTACAAGAAATTTGGCAATCAAAGTGGTTGACTAATATGGGTTCTAAACATAATGAACTTGAAAATGAATTAAAGTCAGTGTTAAAAGTCCCTTATGTTTCTTTATTTAATAATGGAACAATAGCTTTGTTAACAGCAATTAAGGCGTTAGATCTTCCCTATGGGAGTGAAGTAATTACTACTCCCTTTACATTTGCTGCAACTCCGCACTGTATTGTATGGAATGGTTTAAAGCCTGTTTTTTGTGATGTAGAACCAGATACTATGACTATCAATGCTGATAAAATTGAATCATTAATTACCCCAAAAACATCTGCAATTGTTGGAGTCCATGTGTATGGTTTTCCCTGTGATGTAGAAAAGATTGATAAGATTGCTAAAAATTATAATTTAAAAGTCATTTATGATGCTGCACATGCGTTTTCTACAGAAATAGACGGCAAAGGTATTGGAGCATTTGGTGATATAACAATGTTTTCTTTTCATGCAACTAAACTATTTAACACAATAGAAGGCGGCTGTTTAACATATAACAATCCAGAATTAGTAAAAAAGGTATACAACCTAAGGAATTTTGGTATCAGGTCGGAAGAACTTGTTGAAGATATAGGTATAAATGGAAAACTTGATGAAATCCGTTCAGCTGTCGGGCTATTGAATTTAAAAATTTATAAAGAAGAACAAAGAAAACGTGAAAAAATTAGAGAATTTTATAATTCAAGACTTTCAAAAGTTATTGGTATAAGGATTCCCCAAATGCCCGACAATGTTACTAATTCGTATCAATATTATCCTATCGTAATTGAAGACGATTATCCGATTTCAAGAAATGAACTTTATGATAGATTGAAACAAAGAAATATTTTAACAAGAAAATATTTTTATCCGGCTTGTACTGATTATGAATGTTACAAAAATGATCTCGCTGTGAAGTTAGCAGATTTATCAGTTGTTAACGATATAAAAAATAGAGTTTTATGTCTGCCCTTTTACGGAGCATTACAGGAAAATGAGCTAGCCTATATATGTGAAGGAGTTGAAAATGCCTGCCAATAGTAAATTGACAAAATTATATCGTTTAGCAGGAATAAGAGGTCCAATTAAGAATAAGAAATTTTTTGAAGAAGTAAAGAACGAATGTTCTAATGAAATTAAACTTCAAGATAATTATGATTTAACAGATTTACAGAATGCTGACAAAGCTATAATATTTCTTATACCTGGAAATAATAAAATTTGCGGCGGCATAATGTCCATATATTCACTTTGTGAAGCTTCTAGAAAGTTTAATAAAGATTCTTTATGTATTCTTTCTACATTTCCTAACAGTAAGTATACTTATTCAGTCAATAAAACTTTTCCTAATAATGAAAAAATTTATAGATTTTCACAAATTACAAAAAACTGTAAAAATTTGCAGGAAGCTATTGTGCATATTCCAGAATATTATGTTAAGTATTTTTATAAAAATTTAAGTGAGGATGATCTTCATTTTTTCAAATCTATAAAAAATTTGCAATTTAATATTTTGAACCAAAATATTGATTTAATGCCAAAACCTAAAAAATTGAAAAAATTGCGTAAATTGACAAAAAATATAACTCAAACAATAGCGCATGATCGGTGTGCAACTCAACAGGTGTGTAACAAATGGGGTATACCTACACATTTGATGTCTGTAAATATCGATGTAAGTAAATATAAGTCATATGATTTTGAAGAAAAAGAAAAAATTATTGTCCTTTCAAATGATAAAAATGAACATAAGCTTGGTATAATTAATAAAATTAAACATGAGATGCCGGATTTTAAATTGATAACTGTCCAAAATATGACATTTTCAGAATATATGGATTTAATAGCTAAAGCATATTTTACAATTACTTTTGGCGAAGGAATGGATGGATATTTTGGGCAGCCGCATAATGTAGGAAGTATTGGATTTGCAGTTTATAATGACGGTTTTTTCCCAAATAATGACTGGAGTAATTTATTAAATGTGTATAAGTCTTATAATGATATGTATAACAATATCGTTAAAGACATGAAACAATTATTGAATGATAAAGAACTATATTATAAAACGGTAGAGATTGCGTTAAAAAAACAAAATAGTTTGTATAGAATTGATAAATTTGAAGATAACGTCAAAAGATTCTACAGAAAAGAATATGATTTTTATCCTAAAAGTTACAAAACATGTTATACAAAAATTGAGAAAAAGGTGATAAATATGATAAAAAAATTTTCTATCAAAAATTTAATAGAAAAATTTAAATTGATGCATGATAAATCATTATATATCGGTATTCCTGATGATTTAACATTGCAGTTGAGTTTTAATAATTATTGTAATTGCAAATGCAAATTTTGTTTTGAAAGTATTGCGAAGACTAAAGAAGAACGAGCTGTAATTCCTGAAAAGTGGTTGTATGATGATTTGGTTACATTATATCCAAAAACTGCTAATATAGTTACAACGTATGGTGAGATAACATGTTGTAAAGAGGGGTATGAATTTTTAAATTATATTCATAAAAATTATCCTCATATAAATAATTTTATAGAAACAAACGGTATAACTTTTGATGAAAAGTGGGCAGAGTTGGCGTCTGAGAATTTAATGAGGGTTCATTTTTCTATTAATGCAATCAATGAAGAATATTTTAAAAAAACTGTTTGGGATAAAGATGGAGTGTACCCGGTTATACAAAAAAACTTTAATAATTATGTATCAATGCTCGAAAGAAAAAATCTTTCAGCTTTTAAACCGTCTGTATCTTGTGTTATAAGTTCAGTAAATTATGATACGATAGTTGAATTTGTAAGACAATATGTAAATAAAGGTACGCAGGTTATTGTTTTTTATTTTGAAACTGAAGAAAATGAAACTCTTGCAAATAATGCTGCTAAAAGTACAGCCGTGGAGGATGCTTTAATAACTCTAATAGAACTTGAAAAACTATTGAAAGGTAAAGTTCAACTGTATTTTAGACTTTTTTCGCCAACAAATAATTTAAACAAATATGATGATATTGTGGCTCAAACGAAAGTTGAAGATTTACAAAGAAAATACCTTGATATTTATGAAATAACAAAAGATTGGGACTTAAAGAAATTGTATCTGGAAAAAGACAAAATAAGGAGAGAAAAAGGTAAAAGAGCTTATTCATATTACGAGGAAGTTACAAATGTTTGCTATCATCAAGGTAATGTATGTGGAAATATTATATGTACTAACCCATGGAAAAACATCAGGATAAGACCAAACGGAGCTTTTGATGTTTGTTCTTGGAGATCCCACAGACAAAATTTGAAAAAATATATTAAAAATAATAAAATTGATTTTGAAGCGGTATTTAACAGTTATTTTTATAGAAAGTTAAGAAAAGATTTTCAAAAGAAACGTTATAATGGCTGTATGCCGAATTGTCCTGGTATGGAAAATATATCTGTCGAAGAATTTAATAACGAGTACGATTTAAATATAGTTGAAAAGGTGTAAAAGGTTGAAAAATATATTTTTTATAGGTGCCGGCGGCTTTGCAAGTGAATGTTATTGTTATTTGCAAGATATAATGAAAGTAGATAAAGATATTATATTTAAAGGTTTTTTGTCAACGAGTAATGACTTAGCTCAATATGGTTTATCTGATTTATACTTGGGCAGCTATGATGATTATGAATTTCAAGAATATGATTATGCAGTCATAGCAATAGGAACTCCATCAATACGAAAACAAATATATTTTATGCTGAAAAAAAGAGGAGTAAAGTTATATACTTTAATATCACCTTATTCTGTGGTTCCTGAACAAAAAAATTTAGGAGAAGGCTCAATTATAGCTAATTTTGTAACAATTGCTGCAAATGCTAAAATAGGAGTGTGTAATGTAATAAATTCCTTATCGGCAGTAGGTCATGATGTAGAGATAAGTAATTTTAATGTCATATCATCTCATGCAGATATTTGCGGAAATACAAAAATTGGAAATTGTAATTTTTTTGGTTCAAGATGTTCAACTTTACCACATACAGTAATTGGAGATAATAATAAAATTGCAGCAGGCAGTGTATTATATAAAAAATACAGAGATAACAACGTAATACAAGGAAACCCTGCTGTTTGTATATGTAAAACGGAGGATTTATGATAAGAGAAAAAGTCTTAGAAATTTTGATGGAAAACAGACCTGATATTGAAAATATAGAAAATGCGGAATTAGTAAATGACGGGTTACTGGATTCTTTTGATATAGTAACACTTGTTACGGATTTGGATAAAGCTTTTGAGATTAACATAGATGGGGCAGATATAACTCCAGAGAATTTTAACACAGTAGATTCAATAGTTGAGTTAGTAAAAAAGAACGGAGCAAAATAAATTGCATTTTGAGTTTAAAAATAAAAAAATTACTGGAATATTGACAATAGTTCCGAAAAATACCGTAAAATTTGATGATGAAATTGAAAATTATAATTTTACAGCAAAACAATCAATGAAATTGAAACTTGTCATGGGATATGATGAGCGCAGAGTTGCTACAACAGGTGTTTGTTCTTCCGATTTATGTGAATATGGGATGAATTATCTGTTTGATAATAATTTATTAAAAAAAGATGAGGTTGATGCATTAATTATGGTAACGCAGTCACCTGATTATTTTATGCCTGCAACTTCCTGTATTTTACATGGAAAATTGGGCTTAAAAAAAGAAACATATTGTATTGATATTAATCAAGGATGTGCCGGTTTTATTATAGGTTTAATTCAAGCATTTATGCTTTTGGAGCAAGATACAATAAATAAAGTTGTATTATTAAATGCGGATGTGTTGAGCCCTAAAATTTCTAAAAAGGATAGAAATTCAGCTCCGCTTGCAGGTGATGCAGCATCTGTAACAATTATAGAAAAATCAGAAGAGTCTTCTAAAATTATAGCTGATGTTAATTTTGACGGGAGTAATGCACTATGCTTGAATATTCCTGCAGGAGGGTTTAGAATACCATCAACATCTGAAACTGCTATTATGAAAGAAGATGAAGCAGGTAATTTGCGATCACTTGATAATCTTGTGATGAAAGGTGACGATGTATTTAATTTTGTTTTAAATAAAGTTCCGGAACAAATTGAAAATTTGTTGCACTCTGAAAATTTATCGAATGACGATATAGATTATTTTATCTGTCATCAGCCTAATCGGTTTATGCTTCAAAAGTTAGCAGATAAACTGGGGGTGAGTTACGACAAACTGCCTAATAATATTGTTGAGCATTTTGGCAATGCATCTGGCGTTACAATTCCTACAAATATATCTTTTAATTTAAAAGAGCAAGATAGAAAATTAAAAGTTTGTTTATCGGGTTTTGGTGTTGGATTAACATGGGCAAGTATGATTTTGGATTTAGATGTGTTAAAATTTAATAAACTTATAGAATTTTAAAAGGAGATTTTTAAATGGATATAAAAAAATTTGAAGAAAACTTAGCGGATATTCTTGATGTTAATGAAATACATGATGATGATGTTTTAGAAAAATTTGATGAATTTGATTCTCTTGCTATATTGTCAATAATATCAATTATAGGTACAAATTTTTCAAAGACAGTTTCTATTCAAGATATAAAGAACGCTAAAACAATAAAAGGGCTAAAGGATTTAGTTAAATAATGAATAAAGAGTATTTATTAATTACAGGAGCAAGTTCAGGAATAGGAAGGCAGTGTGCAATTCAACTTTCCAAACAATATAATTTAATATTATGTGCAAGAAGATATGACAAACTTGAAGAAACAAAATCAATGTGTAAAAATCCGCAAAACCATTTAATTTTTTCTTATGATTTGTCCGATACAGAAAATCTTGAAACATCTCTTATAGATTTTATAAAAATTAATGATATAGTTATAACCAAATTTTTACATAGTGCTGGAACTATCGGTTTGCAGTCATTAAAGTTGGTTGATTCTGATTTTATGTTGAATTGTTTAAAAATTAATTTGGTTAGTGCAGAGCTAATTGTTAAAGTTTTGTCAAGTAAACGTTATAATCAATCAGCTTTAGATTCTGTTGTCTTTATTTCAAGTAATATTTCAAATATGGGTGCAAAAGGGTTTAGTACATATTCAGCATCAAAAGCGGGATTAGATGGAATGATGAGGAGTTTGGCAATAGAATTAGCTCCAAAAGTCAGGATAAATTCAATTTTACCCGGGGGGATGAAAACAGAAATGACAAAAGATATTGACGCAAATGAAGAAGTGTCTAAAAGACTTGAATCTTCATTCCCATTAGGGCAGGGCAAACCTCAATATATTGCTGATGCTGCTGAATTTCTTTTTTCAGATAAAGCAAGTTGGATAACCGGTCAGCAATTAACGGTAGATGGTGGAAGAACTATAAATATATCTAGTTAATATTATAGTTTTTAGATTTAATATTATTTTTTAATTGATAATTTATAAATATGTAGTTTTTTAAACTATCAGAATTAAATCCAAAATATTTATAAAAATTTAAAGCATGCTGATTATAAATAATATCAACCCATAAATAACAATACACGTAATTTAATCTCATTAACTCTGAAAAAAAACAATCCCAAAGTTTTATAGTATTTGCAGAAATCCTATCAAAACTTAAAAACTGATCCAATATAGCTGTTTGCCGACCTTCTGGTTTGTAAATTGCGAATGAAGCAAGTTCTTTATTTGTGTTTCTTACAACTATAATTTGTTTGTTTGTTATCAAATTGTGAAGATTAGCTTTATCAGGCAAGTGTGAAGCATGATAATCGAATGTGTTGTATAAGCCGTTATAAATTGTATCAATATCATCTATATTTGCATATTCAATTTCATCTTCAGAATATGATTTTGTTTTTTTTATTTTTGAAATAGCACACTTCATCCTTTCATATGTTGTATCATATTCAAGATATTTTGTGAAAATATTATAAAGTTTTTCAGGAAGTTCTTGTTTTGACAACACTTCAAGACTTATAGCTTTATCTTTTGGAAGCTGTTGAAGCAGTTGTTCAAAATATTCAATGCTTATATAAGCAAAGTATGCCCTGTAAATTTCTTTGTCAGGTTGTAAACATAGAACAGCCTTCTCATTTTCAAGATAATATATATCATCATCAAGTGGATTTAAAAAATAATTGGTATTAAAATTTTTAATATCCAATTTTCTTAACTGTGAAAACTTTTCTTTTATTAAAGCAGATTTTATTTTTTGCATTTTATATATTTCCTTTTAATATATTTATTATAGAATAAAAACAGGAAAGAGTATAATATGGAAAATTTATTAACAGTAAATGTTGTAACTTATAACCATGCAGAATATATAAAAGAATGTCTGGATTCTCTATTGAGCCAGGAAACAAATTTTGGATATATTATTAGAATATTTGATGATTGTTCAACTGATGGTACAACGGAAATATGTCAACAATATGAGGAAAAATACCCTGATAAAGTATTTCTTTTCCCAAATAGCGTCAATGAAAATTTACATAATTGTATAAGATCTTATGAAAATATAAAAACTAAATACTATATGTATATAGAAGGTGATGATTATTGCTGTGATAATTCTAAATTTCAAAAACAAATTGATATTTTAGAAGCACATCCGGAGTATGTTTTTTGTGCACATAATACAAAAATATCTGGCGGTAATTTAGGACGTGAGATAAGTAAAAGACAGGGTGAATATGAACCTCTTGATGAAGGTGTGCTTATTGAGAAAAATTTTATTTCTCCTCATATATCATCCAAAATAGTAAGAACCGAATGTATAAAGATTGATAAAGATAATCCCAAACCTTATTTATTTGATGCCACTCAAACAATGATACAGCTTATGCAAGGTAAAGCTTACCATATAGGTAAGACGATGACTGTTTATAGAGTATCTTTGAAAGGATGTTTTTCAAGTTTGGATTATCTGCATAAAATAAAACGTTTTAAGTCTGAGTTATTAAATTTTAATGAATATACTAAAGGAAAATATGAACCGCTAGTCATAAAATTAATTGCAGCTCAAACAATGTTTTATATAATGTCTGAGTGTAAGGCAAATAAAGGACATGAAAAAATATTTTATAATTTGAGAAATGTTAACAGTCGAAAAGCTTTGAAAAGATATTTATTTCCATTATTTGTAACTGATATATTGAATTTACCAAGGGATATAATAAGACTAATAAAAGAATATTATATTTCTAAACAAGTAAAAAATTAATATGAATTAAGTTACAATAATGTTTTTAATTTCAATCTGTCAATTTTACCATTATTATTAACTGGTAATTTGTCAATTTTTCTCAAATCAGTAGGGATCATATATTTTGGAATAGATTTTCCGAGATATAGGATTAAATCTTTATTAGAAATTTCCTTATCTGATTCATAAAATAATACTATTTTTGAGTTTTTTTGATCATAAACAACGCAAACATTTTCTAATTCCTGAATTGCACCTAAAGCTGTTTCAATTTCACCGAGTTCAATACGGTATCCCATGTGTTTAATTTGAAAATCTTTGCGTCCCTGAAAGATAATTTCCATATTTTCATTATAATAAACTATATCTCCGGTACGGTAAATCCTTTCAGGATAGTGTTTATTCAATGGATTTTGTGTAAAAACTTTTTCGGTTTTGTCAAAATCATTATAATAGCCTAATGCAAGTGATGAGCCTCTCACACACAGTTCGCCTGGAATATTTGGTGTTGTAACAAGTTTATCTTTATCATCTAAAATTAAGACATCAGAATTTTTACATTTTTTACCTATAGGCAAGGGCTCGTCATCTTTGAATTTTCTATCAACTGTATAAAAGGTACAATCAACAGTAATCTCTGTAGGTCCGTAAAGATTTGAAAATAATGCATCAGGATAATATTTTATCCAATAATTTAACTGTTTTGTCGGCATTACTTCACCTGCAAATAATATTTTAGTAAAATCAGGTTTACAGGTTTTTAGAATATCCATATTTGCTATATTTACAAGAATAGATGGAACAAAGAAAAACATGTTGACTTTTTTTTCTTTAAAATATTCCATCAATTTAATAGGGAATATGAATAAAGATTCTGGAGTGATTATGAGTTTACATGCATTTTTTAATGTTAAATAGATATCTAAAACAGAATTGTCAAAATAAAATGGTGCTTGATTACCTATTATGTCATTTTCAGTAATTTTATATTCATTGCTTGCCCATTCAATGTAATCAATGATAGATCTATGAGAAATTAGAACACCTTTTGGAACTCCTGTTGACCCTGAAGTGTTTATAATATACGCACCATCTGTATCAATTAATTCTTTATATCTGGTTTTGTGTGAAGAAGCGGTTTCTATAATATTTTCATATATTAAAATATCCCCATTATAGTCTAGTTTGCAGAGTTTATCATAGTTAGCTTTGTCTGTAATAATTAATGCAGGATTTATATTATTAATTATTCCCTGTATCCGTTCTTGAGGATTTTTTACATCAAGAGGCATATAAATATTACCTGAATATAAAATGCCCATAAAAGCAGCTAGAGCGTTTACAGATTTATGTAAAAATACACCTATAGGTTTTTGGAGTTCTGAAATGTTGCAGCATATATTAGTTGAAATATTTTTAGCTAGATTACTAAATTCTTTAAATGTCATAGAGCATGATGCATCTTCAAATCCTAATTTATTTGGATATTTTTCTACTGTATTTTCTAAATATTCAATGACATTAATTAACATATTGCTCTCCAACTATCACATACTCATTAAATTTATTATATAATAAAAATTATTTTACAATACAAACTAAAGATATATTATTTTATTAATTCTTTTTTCCATTGCCTGTAAAAATAAATTGCAAGGATAAAATACACTCCCCACATTAAAACGGTTGAATATGCCTTTGTTCCGTGGATTACAAGGTTGAACCACATAACAAACGAAAGCCCGTTCACAATCATCCATACAATCCACTGTTCAATTGCTCGTCTTACAGTAAGATACATTCCAAGTATTGACAAAAATGTCGTAATCCCATCGATTATTGGGCTTTTGTCGTTAAAGTAATATAAAATCATTCCCGAAATCAGGCTTCCGCCAATTCCTATAATGCCAAGCATTAACCGTTGTTTATTATTCAGCCTTATTTTGATTATCTCCCCTGAATCTTTTTTGAGATGTTTTTTCCATCTGAAAATTCCAAGGATTTGCATTGGGATGTAATACAGAAGATAAAGGAGCATATTACCCCACAATGCGTTTAAGAACGACAGATAAATATAACAGCCGGAACCTGTTAAACCAAAAAGATAACATGAAATTTTGCCCTTGCCCGCAATAATTGTGTATAAAATTCCGCATATTGCATTGATGATTGCAGCCGGACTGTCTTTTAGTACAAAAGCATTTATAAAAATAATTACAAGAACGACTGATAATCCTGTTATTTCAGCACTCGTCCAACCTCGCAATTCTTTTTTGACAAATTCTGTGATTTTCATTATGAGCATTGTATAATGAATTTACATGAAAGTACAGGCGATTTATAATAGCAAAATTTTAAAAAAAGGATTGGAATTTGCAGCGGATAACGGTTCATTATTTGTTGCAACTGCCTCTCTTGCCCTATCAACTGTTGCACGTCCGATTGCTATTATGGCTGCTCCGAAAACCGATTTGGAGAATAAAAAATATGCCTGTGCAAAATCACTTGCCTCCAGTGCTGTCGGGTATTTTTTAATGCTTGCGGCTTCTTCGCCTGTTGCTAAAGCTGTGAAAAATATTGACAAAAGACCCTATGAATACCTCAAAAAATCAACGGTCGAAAATCTTAAAGCAGGCGAAAAAAGTCTGAAAGCTTCCTCAAGATATAAATTTGCAGCGCAGTTGTTTAAACTCGGTTTGGGTTTTGTAATAGCCGTTCCTAAATCTATTATGACCTGCTCTTTAATCCCGCCTTTTATGTCGGTTTTGTTTAACAAAAAGGTTAATAATGAGCAAAAAGATAAGCAGATATCATTTACCGGCAGCGGGTCAAAAAGTCTTTCAAAATTAATAGGAAAGGCTATGGATACTTCATTTATCCAGAAGATGTCCGAGAAATTCCACAATACAAATTTTGAACAGCACATAATTTCTTTGACAGATGCTGCTGCAACAACGGCATTTATTGCACAGACTGGGCGAAGCAGCAAAATAGAACAGTCAAGGAAAAAAGCTCTTATGTATAATGCTGCAATATCTACAGGGCTTTGTATTGCAGGCGGTTATGCAATCAACGGGCTTCTTGAAAAACCGGCTGAAAAATTCATTAAAAATTTTGCGCAGGCAAATAAAAGTTCACCTAAATTAGGCAAGTATATAGAAGGAATAAAGGTTGCAAAACCCGCGTTAATACTGGGCGGAATTTATTATATTATCATCCCTTTGATTTCGACATTTCTTGCAGATAGATTTGATAGAAAAAATATTTAATTATATTTAGATGGCTCACGTTTGAGTGCATCAACATGTTTTTGCTGTCTTTTTACAAATGCGTTATCATGAATGCTTGCAGGACGTTTTATAAGAGTCCAAACCTGTCCTCCGCTCAGCTTTTTACCGGTAAGACCTTTTTCTTCTATACGATATTTTAAATATGCTTCTACATATTTAAGCTGTTTTTCTCTTGGGAGTTTGCAGTATTCTTCATAAGTACATTTGTTGTCTACTTGAAGGCTGTCAAAACTCCTTTTGTCCATCTGTATTAAACCTGTATATTTTCCGGTGGAATTTTTTATCTGCGGGTCAAAATGAGATTCTCCGTATATAATAGCAGCAAGGTCTTCGGGGCTGCAATTCAGTCTTTTGGCTGTTTCAGTAAGTTCTTCAAAAAATTTTAGTGAAATATTAGGATCAATTTTTACTTTATTTTGTTTGACTGTTGCTTCTGCTTTCATAACCGAACGCCAGTCTTCGCACAATTGGAGAGCTAACGGTGATGTTGCCCCGGTTGCTTTGCTGTTGGGACTTTTAGGAGCATACATTGTTTTATACCACAGGCTGTTTTTCATCCAATCTGCATTGAACGGTTTATTTAAATCCAACTTGAATTTTTCAAGATAATTTTCTTGCGGAGCTTTCATCGGCGGATGCCAGTTTATTTTTTTATCGTCACTCATTTAATTAACCTTCCTTTGTCAAATAATAACGGCACAAAGGTTAAAAATATTTAGTAATTATGAAATTTTGTTACAGTTTTATATTTTTACCGAGTGTTTTTACGGTTTTGATATCCTCATCCGGGGATTTCCCTGCAGTTGTGAGGTAATTCCCTACCATCAAGCCTTCTACGCAGGTTTGCAGTGCTAAACGTTGATTTTCATCAGACAGCCTCATTCTTCCGCCGCAAAAACGCAGAACAGAATGTGGATTTGCTATTTTAAAGATGGCAAGTGTTCTTAGAATATTTTCTTCGTCTATTTTATTGTAGTAATTTTCAAACGGAGTTTCTGGAATAGGCATTAGAATATTTATCGGTATAGAATTCGGCTGAATTTCGGCAAGTTCAAGCGCCATTTCAACACGCTGTTCAACGCTTTCTCCCATGCCGAGAATTACGCCGCAGCATAATTCCATTCCGTATTTTTTTACCAGTTTACAGGTATTTATCCTGTCATCAAAAGTATGGGTAGTACACACTTCCGGATAATAAGAACGGCAGGTGTTAATGTTATGATGAAACCTTTTTAATCCGCATTGTGCTAATCTTTGTGCCTGTTCTTCGTTTAAAATCCCGATTGAAGCACAGCTTTTTAAGCCTTCAATTTTATTTACTTCTTTAATCATTTCGAGTATTTTGTCAAAATCGCTTTCATCAGGGGTTTTGCCGGATGTTACTATTGCAAACCTTGAAGCTTTATGACTTTTTGCTTCTAATGCTGCTTTTTGTACTTCGTCAAGTTCTATGAGCGGATATGTTTCTATATTTGTTCTGTAATGGGAACTCTGGGCGCAGTACTTGCAATTCTGTGAGCATTTACCGTTGCGGGCGTTCACAAGCGAGCAAAATTCCACTTCATCTTTTATAAATTTTGAGGAAAGGCTTAAAAGCTTATCCAAGTCAGAATGATATAATGTTAAAAGTTCTCTTTTTGAAATCATAACTTTAATGGTATACCGCTAATTGACTAAAGTCAAATGATATGCTAGAATTGGCTAACGGAAGGGGTAAAAAATGTTCTGTCCGAATTGTGGAAAACAAATTAAAGACGAGGATAATTTTTGCAGATACTGCGGATGTGATTTGCGTGCGGATGTTGTAATTGATAAAAATTCACAGCCGGATATAGCGCCGGAACCACATGTTCAAGGCATTGCGGATATCAAGGATAGCCAGGAGGACAGTCTGCCTGAAGATATGGAAGAACTCGTTTTGTATGATGTTAAAAAACACTGGATGGCGCTTTTTTGGCCGATTGTGCTGACGCCTGTATTTTTCATTTATTTTTGGAACATTTTTTTGAATACCCACAGTATTTTTAGTTGGTTGGTTGTATTTGGGATTTTGGCAGCTATTATTTATCCGATTTTGAGATTTATTTACGATAAAATCATCATTACAACAAAATTTGCGCATATTAAAATCGGTGTATTAAATCCGGTTGAAATAGATATTCCGCTCAAGCAGCTTGATAGACTTGATGTTACACAAACATCAATGGGCAAAATAATGGATTATGGCATGATTTCTTTTAGTGCAAATTCTGAAAGGTACGAATACAGATATATTAAAGCTCCCGAAGATTTGCTATATATTATAGATAACCCTGTAAAATTTGTCAAAGAAGCTTTAAATGACGATGATTCTTTTTAAGTGAAGTGTGAAGCGTGAAGAGCGTATTTTAACTTCCCTCCCTCGGGGGGAGGGATTGAGGGAGAGGGTTCTCGTGTCATCCTGAACGTCGGATTGACCTCCGTGTTTTAGCATCTCACTATCTTGCGATTGCGGATCAGCTTCGCTATTCGCAATGACGGAATAATGCAGCGCCCTCCCTGATTAGGGAGGGCGGGGGTGGGTAACTGTCGGAGGAACAGAAGTTCAGAGGGCAGGCTAGTTACTTCATTCTGAACTTGTTTGACAAAGCGAACCAGAATAAATGATAACAGCTTTGCCTCTATGCCTCTTTGCATCTAACCCCTCTCCCACAAGGGGCGAAGCGATAATATTTTAAGGTTATATATTTTCAAATTTCAAATTATTTGTATAAAGGTTATCAATAAGCTTTGCAATATCTTCTTTATCTCTGTTATCCATTATTTTAATATTGTCATAACATCTTGTTGTTATGTATGGTTTGACAGTCTTGGCAGGTTCAGCTGCTTTGAAGCTTGTGTTTGTGTTATTAACCCAACTTGTAACTTTTTCTGTTACCGGATCTATTTTTTTTATTATGCTGACAGTTCTTCCGTCCCGCTTATAAATAGAGATAGTTGTAATTTTGCCTGTTTCCTGGTCGTATTCCTGTATTGATGAAATTTTATTCTCATCTTTTACATTAAAATTTATTGTACGTAATTTTTTACCTGTTTCAGGGTCAAATTCATCAACTGATTTGTAAAGAACATAGTTAATCGTTCTAAGTTTTCGCCCTGTTTTTCGGTCAAACTCGTCAATTGAACGTATTTTTTTATCATTAAAATAGTCATAGTGCGTTGTTTTTATTTTTGAATTTGTTTGAATATCAAATTCAATAATTTTATCAACAGATTTTCCGTTTCTGCGGTATACAACTTCTTCTCTTGTTTCAGGGTGCAGATTAGAATAAAGAAGCTTTAGATGTGCGCTGTCAAAGGCTTTATTTTCAGGTATTGCCTTTTGAATTGCCGTTAATAATTTCATCTTAAATTTCTCCTACATATATAATACATGATAAAATAAATTTTGCTATTTTATGTAAAGTATTATATATAATTGCAAGTAAAATAATAAATTCCCCTACAGGGCGAATTATAATAATATATTAACCTCTTTTCTCTAAAAGTTTCAAGAAAACTTTGTAATCTGTTCCCCAACTTGCCATAGCGTTCAGAACAGGCGCAAGACTGTACCCGACATCAGTGAGTGTATATTCTACCCGCGGCGGCACTTCAGGAAAAACTTTTCTTATGACAAGGCCGTCATCTTCCATAGCGCGCAGATTTGTTGTTAAAACTTTTTGAGAAATTCCTGAGCAGGCTTTTTTAAGTTCTCCAAAACGCTTTGTGCCGTTGAGCAAATCTCTTATTATAAGGATTTTCCATTTTTCACCTATTAGTTTTAGAGTTGTTTCAACTGGGCATTTAGGAAGGTCTTTTAGTCCCATAAATTCTCCTATAGTATCTTATGGTAATTGTCTTACTAAAATATACTAAATTGATTATTCTATTTTGTCAACTTATTATGATGTAAAAGGACACATGGTTTGATTATTTGTTCCACATGGTTTGATTATTTTGGGCAACATAAATTTGAAATATTAAA
>CALUYN010000014.1 GCA_944325025.1 Candidatus Gastranaerophilales bacterium
GCATGTGGTGGAATGGTAGACACGCTAGTCTTAGGAACTAGTGCTAACGCGTGGGAGTTCGAGTCTCTTCATGCCCAAACTTTTTTGATAATTGAATAATAAGGTATTAAGAGCCTCTAACTGGTATGTTGCTCCTGATGGTCGCAACATACGGGAGTTCTACCCTAAAGGGCATCCTGCCTCGTAAGGCTCGTGACGCTCGCCTACGATGCAAGAGAGTCTCTTCATGCCCAAACTTTTTTGATAATTGAATAATAAGGTATTAAGAGCCTCTAACTGGTATGTTGCTCCTGATGGTCGCAACATACGGGAGTTCTACCCTAAAGGGCATCCTGCCTCGTAAGGCTCGTGACGCTCGCCTACGATGCAAGAGAGTCTCTTCATGCCCAAACTTTTTAATAAAATTAAAATAAAAACCTTATTAATTAAATAAGGTTTTTTATTTTCTAGAAGCTAAGAGGCTGCTATGCAAATAAGCCCTATTACATACTCAAATTACTATAATAAATCTAATTTAAAATACAATTACAATTCACAACATACAAGCAGAGATAGTCATACTGCATTTACCGGATTGAATAACACTCTGGAGCATTTATCTCCGCTAGGCTGCTGTATGCGCGGAATTCTCGATAGATTTATACACATTTCAAAATTAAGAACGTTTGCCATTGATAAAGATTTGACAAATAGCTTAAATATCGTATATTTAAAAACCGGCAAAAATATATCACAAGCCTGGGATATAAACCCAAATAATTCTAAAAAATACATAATATTCTATCACGGATTAGGCCAGAATATTACATCTAACCAGGAATTATACAAATCAATGATAAAAAAAGGCTATGGTGTATTTGCTCCAGAATACGGCGGTTTTGGAGAAAGCACAGGTGCTGTTACTGCTGACTGTATAAGACAAAATACAAAAAGTGCAATAAAATATTTAGAAAACAAAGGAATTAATAAAGATAATATCGGAGTTGTAGGGTTTAGCCTCGGAAGTTTTCCGGCCATAACTCTCGCTCATAAAAATGAAGACCTGAGGTTTTTGGTATTAATATCTCCATTTAACTCGCTTAAAAATGAAACAGAAGTTTTACTGAAAGGGCATACCGTAAAATTGCCAAAATTTCTAAAATATTTAATGGTAAAATTTCCGTTTTTAATCGATACACTTGATTGGTCGTTTCAAAATTTAAGAAAAATCAAGAGCCTAAAACTTCCTGTTTATTTCATTCACTCTGAAAATGATAGAATAATTTCAACAAATTCAACAAAAGAATTAGCAAAGCATACAAAGAATTTAAGACAATTTGTCATACTGCCGACTGGAGGACATTCAATCGATCCGGCAAAAATTAAAGCTTTTGACAATTTATCTGATATTTAAGGTATTAAATTTTTTCCCGACACAATGGTATTCAAAGCCTCGTTGAATTAAACGTTCCCCGTCATATTGATTTCTTCCGTCAAATATAACAGGAGCTTTCATTAATGTCTTAATCTTGTCAAAGTCAGGACGTCTAAACTCGTTCCACTCAGTTAATAACAACAGGCAGTCTGCATTATTAAGAGCATCATAAGAATTTTTTGCATAAACTATTCTATCGCCCCAAATTAGTTTAGCCTGTTCAAAGCCTTTAGGGTCATAAGCCTGAACCTTTGCACCAAGTTCTAACAAAGCATTAATTATTGTAATAGAAGGCGACATTCTCATATCATTAGTTTTAGGCTTAAAAGTCAACCCCCAAACCGCAAATGTTTTTCCTGTTAAATCTGCGCCAAATCTTTGTAAAATCTTGGTTATAAAAATTACTCTCTGCTCTTTGTTAACTTCATCAGCAGCTTCTATCAAGCGATGTTCACAGTTATGGTCGCGAGCGATTTTTAACAATGCTTTTACATCTTTTGGGAAACAGCTTCCGCCGTAGCCTAGTCCGGGGAACAAAAATTGAGAACCTATACGTTTGTCTGAACACATACCGATACGAACCATTTCAGCATCAGCGCCGACAGCCTCACAAATATTTGCGATTTCATTAGCATAAGAAATTTTTAATGCCAAAAATGAATTTGCAGCATATTTTGTCATTTCAGCAGATTTTACATCCATAATAACAAAACGGCTTGCAGTTCTGAAAAACGGAGCATAAACTTCCTGCATAATAGCAGTAGCACGTGCGGAGTTTGAACCTATTACAACTCTGTCGGGTTTTAGGAAATCATCAACTGCTGCACCTTGTTTTAAAAATTCTGGATTTGAAACAACGTCAAATTCTCCGCTGTAATGGGATTTTATAATTTCAGCAACTCTTGCAGCTGTTCCAACAGGAACAGTTGATTTATCTACAATAACTTTATAGTCATTAATCGCTTTTCCAATACTTTCTGCAACCTGTTCAACGTAATGCAAATCAGCAGAACCGTCTTCGCTTTGAGGAGTTCCGACTGCAATAAAACAGACTAATGATTTTTGAACAGCATCACTTAAATCAGATGAAAAAGTAAGTCTTCCTTCCATAACATTTGACTTGATAAGCTCTTCCAAACCCGGTTCATAAATCGGGACAATACCGTTTTTTAACTTTTCTAGTTTCTCCAGATCATTATCAACACAAATCACATCGTTGCCCATATCAGCAAGGCATGTTCCTGCGACCAATCCCACATAACCTGTTCCAATTACACAAATTTTCATCTCTACTCCTTACATAAATCTCTTTTAATCACAGAATAACACAAAAATTTTTTTCATGAGATAATATTTATTATAAATTAGACATAGAGAGGGATATTCATGGACTACAAACTTCAAGACACAGTATCAAAAGATGCTTTTAAATACGGTTATTTACTGAATAAAATTTATCCGTATATAAAACCTGTTCTCGGCAGAGCTCTTATAAACTTAATGATTGCAATACCTTTAGGGCTTTTAGACGGAGTTGTAGCACTATCTTTAAAGCCGTATCTCGATTTTGTTGTTAACGGCGATCCTAATCATACCTGGACATTTTGTGGAATAACAGTCCATTCGCAAGCCTGGCTTGCTGCAATAATACCATTTGGCATAGTCGCATTTGCACTATTTCAGGGAGTTTTAAAATATTTAAGCAATTACCTGACAGATTGGACTGGACTCAAAATATCAAACTCTTTAAAAATTGATTTGTTTAAAAAACTTACGATGATGGATCCTCAATTTTTTGATGTTAATTCATCAGGCCTTGTATTAACAAGATTTCTATCAGACCCTGAAACTGCATCAAAAAATATAATTGAAATGTTAAAATCATTTATTGCAACATTTTTTGGACTTGTAGGACTTGTTGCTGTGTTACTTTATAATTCATGGAAACTCGCAATAATTGGGGTAACTATTATGGCCATTGCTATTACTCCTGTTACCTTTATCCGTAAAAAAATTAAAAAGGTATCAAATGCTTCTATGGTTGTAGGCGGGAATATGACAACCAACTTTAATGAAACATTTGCAGGCAATAAGATTATAACTGCATATAATTTACAGGAAGACCAAAACAAAAAATTTGAAAGTCAGATACATGAACAATTCAATCTTGCAATGTCTTTGACAAAGCGTGTCGGCTGGATGTCACCTATTATGTACTTTGTCTGTTCAATAGGTATAGCACTTGTTATGGCATACGGCAATCACTTAATCCTAAGCGGGCAAATGACAGCCGGAAGCTTTGCATCTTTTGTAACATCGCTTCTTTTACTTTACAAGCCGACCAAAACACTCGGAAACACTTTGACAAACCTGCAGGCAGTATTTGTTGCAATGGGTCGTGTATTTGAATTGTTTGATATTCAACCGCAGATTAAATCTCCTGATAATGCGATTAAGTTAACAGGTTTGAATAATTCTATAGAGTTTAAAAATGTTTATTTTGAATATGAGCCTGGCAATCCTGTATTGAAAAACTTTTCTTTGAATGTCAACAAAAATGAAACAATTGCACTTGTCGGCAATTCAGGAGGAGGTAAAAGTACTGTTGTAAGTCTTTTACCAAGATTTTACGATGTTACATCAGGTTCTATTGAATTTGACGGGGTAGATATTCGCAAATTTGAACTAAAATCTTTGAGAAATCAAATTTCGTTTGTATTTCAGGATAACTTTCTGTTTTCAGGCACTATAAAAGACAATATTTTGATGGGGAATGAGCAGGCATCAAATTCTGATGTTGAAAGAGTTATAAAAATGGCTCACCTTGATGAATTTATAGAAACACTTGAAAAAGGTCTGGATACATATGTCGGAGAACGCGGCACTACATTATCCGGCGGTCAAAGACAGCGGGTTGCTATTGCAAGGGCAATGCTAAAAGATGCTCCTATTGTTATTCTTGATGAAGCAACATCAGCACTTGATAACAAATCAGAAGCAATTGTGCAAAAAGCTCTTGATAACTTAATTCAAAACAAAACAGTTTTTGTAATAGCTCACAGATTATCAACAATTAAAAATGCTCATAGAATTGCTGTTATTAATGAAGGTGAACTTGCAGAACTTGGAACCCATGATGAGTTAATGACTATAGAAAACGGCAAATACAAAAATCTTTATGAAATGCAGTTCGCAAATCAAGAGGATATGGCAGAGGCAAAATGAATAAAATCATTAAAAAATGGATAGAGCCCTATGTGCTTTTGGAAACCTTAAAGAAAGATTGTGAGCTTGTTAAAGATTTTACATTTGACGGGTTTTCTAAAAATGCAGTAAAAAACGAATTTTTAAAACAGCTAAAAAAAGAAAACCATTTCGGACTTTACATGAAAAACGTTAATAAATTTTACTTATTCAAAGGGTATGTTGATATTGATAAAATCTTTGAACTAACCCCGCCTGATTACGACACGACAGAAGATATTGAAAAGCCTTTTGATATGGTTGATATGGGCCAAGCCGAAGCCGGACTCATATTTTTATAAAAGATGAAAATTCTAAATGACCTGACAGTCATACTGTACTTGTTTCAGTATCGCATGATTTTAGTCATCTTGGTTATACCCAAGATCAACAGCTTTTGTGTAAGTCTTTTCAGCTTCTTTGTTTCGCCCGAGAGCATTGAGAATTTCTGATTTGATATAATAACCGTATTTATCAGCTCCGCCTAAGAGAATTGATTTATTTATACATACAAGAGCTGTTGAAAAATCTTCTAAGCGGCCGTAACATATAGCCATTTTATAATATATGTATTCATTTTCTTGGAATTCAAGAGCCTTTTTACCTGTTTCAATTGCTTCTTCATATCTTTTTAAATCTAATAAAAGATCCATTTTATACTTATAAATATTATAAGTTTTTTCTTTCAAAAGGTGTTTATTTATATACAAAAGAGCCTTGTTATAATCTTCCAGATAAGAATAGCAGTATGAAATATAATACGCAGTTTCATTTTCAGCTTCAGGATGTTTTTTATCAAAGTTTAAAAGCAAATCAAGCGCTTCATCAAATTTAAACAAACCGGCCAAATACATAGCCTTGGCAGAATATAATTCTGCTTTTTCTTGATTATTCAAAATTGCCATATTTATATACTTTACAGCATTTTGGAAATCTTCTAAATCTCTATATTCGGCTGCGATGCGTTCATAACATTCAATAAAACTGTCATCTTCTTCCAATACTCGTTTGTAAATTTCAATAGCTTCTTCATGGCATCCTAATATAGATTTTATATCAGCCATACGTATATAATATAGTGGTTTTGGTTTAATTTTAATAGCTTTTTCTATATACTTCAATAATTTTTCGGGTGATGAGTTATTGAAAATAGGATCAGCAAGTTCATAATACCTTTTATCTTTAGGATAAAATATCATATTTAAATTTGTACACATATTATAAGATGGCCATACCTTTAATAAGTCAAAGGAGTACAAAAATAATATCGACCACAAAGCTGCTATTAACCCTGAATCAAATAAATATCTAATATCAGCTTTTAATGGTTTTAAAGCCTGATTTAACGCAGATTTAGTATCTCCTTTCCATAAATATGCACTACATTTTGCTATTCTTAAGCAATTAGAGCCGTCTTCCTCATAGCTAAGTATTTTTTCGCAATATTTGTCTATAAGTTTTTGTTTGCTTCCATCGTTATTTTGCCCTCTATACACTTCTGCTGCCAAAAAATCCGCAATATAATAATCTTCAGGAGCTTTTTCTAAAAGATTGTTCAAATACCTTTCTGCCTTAAAAAATTTTTCATCACTAATATATATTTCAGCCAAAAGAGCATCAGCATAGTAATAATCCGGATCAAGTTTTTTTGACATAAACGCATACTTTAAAGCTTTTTTATTATCATTTTTTTCACAATATGCGTTTGCAAGAAATGCATAGTTTTGAGCAGTTACCTCACCTTCTGCAATACGTTTTTTCAGAAGTTTAACAGCTTTTTCTGCATTGAATTTATTTATATGCATTTCAGCATCTTTATAAAAAATAGTGATATTATCAAACATAACTAACCTCAGGATATTTATCGGCTTCTTCTCTATATATCTTTAGCATTATTAAAATTTTGTTACAAAAGGCAATTTCTCAGACAAAAAATACTTTATATCTATAGAGGAAAATTAAAGGGGAAAATTTTGAGTTTTATTAACGTAAACTTGTCAGATAAAAAATCATGGCTTGACACTGCTGAAAACAAATTTCAACTGTCAAGCAGCCCTAACATGACTTATACAATGCCCAGTTTATTTAATTTTTCAAACCCTTACGGAGGAATGAGCTATTTTGCTCCAGTTTTCAATCCCTGGACATTTAATTTTATGCCGTTTAATTTTTCTTTCACACCATCCTTTAATTTATTC
Organism: Candidatus Gastranaerophilales bacterium; assembly: GCA_944325025.1. Taxonomy (GTDB): domain Bacteria; phylum Cyanobacteriota; class Vampirovibrionia; order Gastranaerophilales; family Gastranaerophilaceae; genus Stercorousia. The sequence goes on from CALUYN010000014.1 coordinate 6,856, forward strand.
AACTTTACACCGGGCAATTTTTCGTTCACACCAACTCAGAATACAACCTCAATATTTTCTAATTTAAGTTTCAAAACTCCCGCAATAAGTACTGTTAGTACAAAAAGTTACAGCAAATTAACATTGAAAGATGCAGATTATAATGAACAAAAAGGGGAAAAGTTAGCCCGTGCTGTCAGCAGCAATGCTAAAGGTTTTAATGGAGATTGCGCATTGTACGTAAGACTTGCACTTGAAAAATGCGGCCTTGGAACAGGTGAAAGAGGCGATGGATACGAATATGCAGGTATTTTAAGCCGAAACAAAAACTTTAAAGAAATATCAACTTCAGGACTCGATCTATCAGATTTGCCTGCAGGCTGTGTTCTTGTATATAATCGCGGCACAGCAGGATACAGCAGCAAATACGGACACGTAGAAATAACTTTAGGTAACGGTAAAGCTGCTAGCGACGGTGTAACAACAAATATCAAACAGGGAGCAAGAGTATTTGTTCCAGTTTAAAGCTCTTTTAAAATTTCATCAATAGATTTTTCTAGCTCCTCTGTAGAGCCATTATTATAAATCACAAAATCAGACAAATTAAGTTTTTGCTCCTGAGGCATTTGCGAATTTATCCTAGCTTTAGCATGTTCTGTTGAATAACTGTTTCGTTTAATCAACCGCTCTAATCTTAAATTATCATCCGCATAAACAAATATTATTTTATCAAACAAATTCTGCATTTTAGCTTCAAACAAAAGAGGAATGCCGACAAACAACAGCTTTTCGTCTTTATTAGCTTCAAAAAACTTTAATATTTCATCTTTTATTTGAGGGTGCATAATTTCAGCAATTTTTAACCTTGCATTTTCATTAGAAAATATAAGCTGACCGACTTTATAACGTGAAAAATCACCGTCCTCGAATAAATCACAATTTTTAAAAGCATCATAGAGAGGTTTATTTGCTACTGTTAACAGACGGTGAGAAACATCATCTGTATCAAGCACCTTGAAACCTTTGTCCTCTAATATCTTTTGTACTGTTGATTTGCCAGAAGCAATATTTCCGCAAAGAGCTATTCGTTTCATGAATTAGAAATCCTGTTTAAAAAATTTTTTAATTCCCTAATTTGAATAGGTTTTATAGGTTTAAATTCCCCGCGTCTTAAACCCTCAAGCCTGATTGTTGCATGTTGAATTCTTTTAAGAGTTTTAACTTCATATCCGAAATGCTCAAACATTTTTCTAATCTGTCTGTTCATTCCTTGATAAAGGGTAATTTGCATTTCAGTATGCCTATTATCCATCTCTAAAACCTGAATGTCAGCATAAGCAATTTTTCCGGGCTCAATTTCAATTCCGTCTGCCATCTGTTCAAGTTCATGTTTATGAACTTTTGAATTAACAGTAACAAGATAAACTTTTGGCACCTTAACAGACGGATGAGTAAGCTCATTAATCAAATCACCGTCATTTGTAAGGATTAATAAGCCTGTAGAATCCTTATCCAAACGACCAACAGGTTTTAGTCCGAGCATATTTTCAGGAAGCAAGTCATAAATAGTTTTGCGGCCTTTTTCATCATCACAGGTAGTGATATATCCGGCAGGTTTGTAAAACCTGTAATATTCATGCTTTGCAGGTCTTACAAGCTTTTGATTAACAAATACCTTATCTTTTGGCTGAACAAGATACCCGAGTTCTTTAACGATTTTGCCGTTAACATTAACGCAGCCCTGTTCAATAAGTTCATCAGCTTTTCTGCGTGAACAAAGCCCGGACGATGCAATATATTTGTTTAAACGGATACCGGGCATTTATCAAAATCCTTTTCCATTGCATTGAGAATGGCTTCTGGCAGCCTTCTATATAGCTTTCCGGCCTCATTTATTGCGACAACATCAAACAATGCCTCAATAAACACTTTTCCTGTTTCTTTGGATTTTATAACCTGCTTAAAAGTAATCGACAGGCTATTGTATTTTTCAATCCATGTTTCAATAATAATAGTGTCATTAAGCCTTGCAGAAGCTTTGTATCTGACATTCATATTTGTGACAGGCATCAAAATATCAGAGTTTTTCAGTGTTACAAGATCCAGACCCATTGTGTCACAAAGATCAACTCTGCCTTTTTCCATCCATCTCAAATATGCGCCATGCCAGACAACACCGTATGCATCAGTGTCAGAATAATAAACTTTAGTTTCAAATACATTTTTCATAACACAATTATTATAACACAAGGAGGTAAATAAATGAAATACAAATGCAGTGTGTGCGGATATATTTATGATGAAGAAAAAGAAGGGATAAAATTTGAAGACTTGCCTGATGATTGGACATGCCCGGTTTGCGGAGTTGGTAAAGATATGTTTAGCAAAGAAGAATAAATTAGCAATTTTTAACATTTTCCTGTTTTAATAAAATTGTGAATGGTTTAAGTAGTGTACAGCCTAATTTTGGAAATTATTACGGCTATTACGGGAATTATCCTGATAGCAGGCAATATTATATGCCTTTGCAGAAGGAAGAAGTTCAGGAGCCTAATACTGCAAAAACTCTTGTTACAGCAGGGCTGCTTCAGGCATTTGCAATGTTTTTACAAAAAGCTTCACAGTGGTGCGGCAATAAACTCATGCAGGGCAAAGAATTTACATCTGCCGCTAATATACATAAAACCGCACAAAACATGGTAAAAAACAATAAACTTAATGTAACAGTTGATTTTATTGATAGTAAAAACATTAATAACTATGGAGAAGGCCTAAGAGAAGCACTCAAACCAGTTGCAAGAGGAGAAAATGCATTTTATACAGATCAATTAAAACTTGCAGTTGCACCAAAAAGCAAACCGTCATTGATATTACATGAACTCGGTCACGCAATAAACGCACACAAAGGGAAATTTTTAAGATTTCTTCAAAAATCACGCGGATATGCAGCAGCAGTTCCAACAGCACTTTTATTGCTAAATGGTGCAATACCGCCAAGAGAAGATAACAAAAAGAACTTTATTGAACGTAATGCAGGGCTTATCGGTTTTGCCTCATTCTTGCCTACAATTGTGGAAGAAGGTCTTGCCTCAATAAGAGGTGTAAAAGCCGCAAAACAAACTTTAGGTAAAGCTGTTAATCTTGCCCCGCTAAAAAGAAACTATTTCTTTGCCTGGCTGACTTACGTAATAGCAGGTATAGGCTTAGGCGTTGCAGCAAAACAGAGTTTATTAAGCAATAAAGAATAAAAAGAGATTGAATTTCTTTTATTCTGTACTTATTTCAGAAGTTTATAAAATTCAATCTCTTTTTAAATGGTCGGGATGACACGATTTGAACGTGCGACCCCCTCGTCCCAAGCGAGGTGCGCTACCAAGCTGCGCCACATCCCGTTTTGTCATTGCATTATCTAAATTATACAAAAAATAATATAAAGTCAATATGTAATTATTAAGACTTATATTACAGTTTACACTAAACAACATATAAATTGTCACCTTGAAATTGTTTCAGGAGCTAACTCATGTGAGATGCTGAAACTAGTTCAGCATGACTTTTTACACACATAATTAGTGTAAGCTGCAATATAATTTCCCAATTATTCAAAGTTGACTATCCATTTCTTTTATAATAAACTTCTGTAGAGAGATTTTACACTATTAAATGAGGATTAGGGAAATTGGATTTTACAACTTTAACTATTGAAGCATTAAAAGCTCTGGCGACTCTTGTTGGAAACTATGGGCTTGCAATTATATTATTAACCGTTGTTATTAGACTTGCTATGTGGCCGTTGAATGTATCACAACAGCGTTCTATGAAAATGATGCAGAATTTACAGCCTAAAATAAAAGCTATTCAAGATAGATACAAAAGCGATCCTCAAAAAATGCAGCAAAAACTTATGGAATTTTATAAAGAACATAAGTTTAACCCGATGGGAGGCTGTCTGCCTTTATTAATCCAGCTGCCGATATTTATCCTTTTATATTCCGCATTGATGAGTCCGCAATTTATTCAAATTGCAGGCGACACATCATTCGGATTTCTCGGAAGGCTTGACACTACATTAAGAGCAACTGCAGGGAGATCTTATGACGGATCTTTCGGCGTTTCTCAGGGTGACACCTTCACTCTCGGCAAAACCGCAACAGTATACCTGCCAAATGAAACATTAGAAAACGTAAAAGTTAAAGATCCAAATAAAGCAATTGAAATTCAGGGAGAATTTAAACCCGGCGAAAATGTAGATTTTAAAATTGATTTAGATCATTTAAATTTGAAATTTGCACAGCTTGACCAAATTGAAAAAGCAGAAATTGCTGTTACTGATATGTCAAATAAAGAAATCGAAAATATTACATTCAAAAAAGAAGGCAGTGTCTTAGCCGCATCTGTTCCGACAACTGCTGCTGAAAGAACTTTCCACTGGGATGTCTTTATTTTGATTGCTCTATTTGCGCTCACAATGTTTGCATCACAAAAAGTTATGATGGCAACTCAAAAGCCGAAAGACGGTGCACTTGATCCTACTCAGGAAGCTATCCAAAAATCAATGGGTACATTTATGCCGATTATGATTATCGGAACATTTGTGATAATCCCTATTCCTGCAGGTGTTTTATTATACCTTGTAACAAGCAATATTATCCAAATTTTGCAGACTGTTATTGTTAACAAGCAGATTGATATGGAGCAGGAACGCACAAAAAATATTGTTACTGATTCAGATATCGCGGGCGCAAAAAAAATTGAACCGAAAGAATAATTTAAAGAGATCCCGAAACAAGTTCGGGATGACAAAAAACAATCGTCATGCTGAATTTATTTCAGCATCTCAAAAATAAGAGATATTAAAATGTTACTTTCAGACTATGATTACAATTTACCGGAAGATTTAATAGCGCAGATACCTGCGGATAAAAGAGAAAATTCAAGAATGATGGTTCTGAACCGAAAGGACAGAACCATTTCTCACAAGCATTTTTACGATATTGTAGACTTACTTGATAGCAATACGCTTCTTGTAATGAATAATACAAAAGTTCTTCCCGCACGTCTAATCGGTCATAAAGACACAGGTGCTAAAATTGAAGTATTTTTACTGAAACCTTTTTCTCCTCGCCCCTTGTGGGAGAGGGAAGAATTTGTTAATGAGCAGAATTGCGAATTAACAAATTCGGGTGAGGGGTGCTTGTGGAGTGTACTTATTAAGCCGTCCAAACGTATAAAGCCTGAAACAATCATAAAAATCAGTAATGAATTGTCGGTAAAAGCACTTGAACGTTTGGAAGAAAACGGAGAATGGCTTGTCGAACTTATTTTTGACGGTAATAACATTCTTGATGTTCTGCACAGAAACGGACAAATTCCGCTTCCTCCGTATATAGAAAGAAAAATTCCGAATGAAGATTTAAAAAAACTTGATTTTGAGCGTTACCAGACCGTTTATGCAAAAGACGAAGGCTCTGTTGCCGCACCCACAGCAGGCCTGCATTTTACAAAAGAAATCTTAAATAAACTTGAGAATAAAGGGGTTGAATTAGCGTACGTTACACTAAATGTAGGCCTCGGGACATTCAGACCGGTTCAGTGCGAAAACGTTGAAAACCATAAAATGCACTCAGAAACCTTTGAAATATCTGAAACAGCCGCACAGCAAATAAACAAGGCAAAAGCTGAAGGTAAAAAAATTGTTGCAGTCGGAACGACAACCGTAAGGACTCTAGAAACCGCATATCAAAAATACGGCTGCATAAAAGCATGCCATGACCATTCTGAATTATTTATTTACCCGCCTTATGAATTCAAGGTGATAGATAATCTTATAACAAACTTTCATCTGCCGAAATCCACGCTTTTGATGCTTGTGAGTGCACTTGCAGGGAAAGATTTTATATTTGACGCCTATAAAGAAGCGATTGAAAACAAATACCGTTTCTTTTCATACGGTGACTGCATGTATATTAGTTAAATTATGCGCTTGTGAAGGCAGCGTGTCCAGGCTCTCCGTGGACGGGGAGCCTGGGTAGGGTGAGGGCTGATAAACAAAAGAAAACCCGCATATTTCTATGCGGGAAGGAATGAAAGTAAACGTGCCGAATTTTCGGCCGTTTATTTTGAATAAACAAATCTATTTAATTTTTGTTTCAAGAATTTTTAAGCGGGCTTCAAATTCCTTATTGTCATCCTGAAGTTTTCTGTTGTCATTCTGAACTTGTTTCAGAATCTCGGTTAACTCTTGATTTTCTTTCTCAAGCGCAGTGATACGTGAATCAAGCTCCTTGATTGCATTTATCATCGCATAGAACATATCTTCAAAACGTATTCTCAAAAAACCGTCTTTGGCTTTTGTTACTGCGTCAGGAAACACTTTTTGCAAATCTTGAGCGATCACACCGACGTGAGGCGTTTTCTTTTCGTCTTTTTTAAAGGTATAGTTAAACACTTTCAACTGTTTGATTTTTTCAAGACCTGATGTGCTTTCCTTGCCTACGTATTTTAATCGGCGGTCGGAATATCTGTCATACCATGCTTTATCTTCACCTACATCAGTTGGATAGCCTCGTAAATTATCATCACCGCCATCATAATCACCTCTTCTGATGACTGCCCAGTCACCTTGTGCGTTGCCTGGACGAAGAACTACCCTTCCTCTTTCACCATTTAACAAAACAGTGCCACGAACAACCAAATTCCCCGGAATAAAAACAGTTGAATTAGGATCTCCTATATAAACCATATTTGAATCTCCAGACAAGTGAGAATACTTGGATGCTGGGCCTGAATTGGCTCCCAGACAGGTTACATTTGTGCCCGTCACGCCTTTACAAGCATTAATACCTATGGCAACATTGTTTTCTCCCTTGGCAATTGCTTTATTTCCTAAGGCTATAGAAGAACGACCGCTAGCTATTGAATCTGCTCCTAAAGCAGTTGCGCCGTAAGTTGTTGCCTCTGTACTATAACCTAAAGCTATAGTAGCATAAGCTGTTGAATAAGCGCCATCACCAATTGCAACTGCAGCTACGCCTGATGCTGTTGTTGTATGAGCAGTTTCTACGCTCCCTATTGCTATAGAATTTCCTCCGCTTGCTTGTACTCCGTTACCAATGGCTATTGCATCCAACGCTGTTGCATTTGGCTCATTGCCTATTGCTATTGAATTTTCACCGTTTGCCCCACTACCACTGCCTGTTGTTCCTATGGCAATTCCGTTTTTACCTGAACGGATAAATGCGCCTATTGCTACTCCATTTTCTCCTGCCTGAGCTTCATTTCCTACAGCAACTCCAAATTGACCTGAAGCTGTTCTGCTTCCGCCTATAGCTACACTGTTAGCACCCGGGCTAACTTCATTACCTATACCAATAACATTGCTATTATTAAAAGTGCTTGAAGCGTTCGAGCTTCCGATAACTATTGAACCCGCACCATTCACGGTTATATTTGAACCAATCGCAGTTGTATCATTAGCTGTTGCATCACTGTTAAATCCTATGGCAAGTGAATTTGACGCATTTGCCTCTGATTGATAACCTAAAGATACACTGCTTGTTCCAGTGGCTTTTGTTCCATAACCATAGGCAGTGGAGGAATTACTAGCTTCGCTACTGTCACCAACTGCTGTTGAATATGTGTTTGCACGGCTAGCTGTTCCTATAGCAACTGAATCCTCGCCATAACCTAAAGCCTGATTACCTATCATTACAGAATTAGCTGACTCGGCCTGCGCGCCGTTGGCTGCTTCACCTAACTTCACGCTATGGTTACTTAATTCTAACCGACCGCTTACTGTATTGTCTGTTTTAAACAAGATATGATGTTTCTCAAGACCTGTACTTATTACTAAACGAGAATTTGTGTCAGTATCTTGGGCTTCCTGCTGACCTATCATGGCAACCTGCGCATCGCCTAAACCATAGTAAGCATCTGATCCGTTTTCTGCCCATACCCAGGGAGATGATTGGTCTAGTTTATTCCTTGTTGTCATCACAGGTGCCATTGCTGCCATGATGATACTTAGTATAAGCATGACTACCATCATCTCGGCTAAGGTAAAACCGAAATGCTTAAATCTAAACTTGCTTAAATCCCAAAAAACCTCGTCAGGAGTGCTTAGAGTGCCCCCCCCCCCGAAGGTGTCAAACGCGTTCATATCAATACTTTTCATACTCACTCCTTTGCTTTTTTATAACTCGTTTATTCAGATATATATATTATAACATAAATTTCTTTAGTATTACAACCTCTCGTTGAAAAATTGACAAATACTTAAAAATCATTAATTCAAATAGAGGATACGGAAAAATTTGATTGTATGTAAAATATAATCGGAGGAAGGTTTAAACAGATATGTTCTCGCAGTTTATACAAGGATTATTAAATACCGGCGGGCAGGCTCAGGCTTTAGAACGATATGCTCAAATAGCAAATAAAGTAAACAATTTAAACAAATCAAATGAGCCGCAAAATCCGCTTGATGCGCTTTACCCAAATAATAAAGTAAACACTCCGTCATTTGAAAAAGTTTTACAAGCTACTACAAAATCAAATTTCGGAACACTTCTTTTAGACCCGCATTTAAAATCAGTTAATGCTGATATTATTCATCAATCTCCTCAAACTAGCCTTACAAATGCACTTAATGAAGCTGCTGCAATTCAAGCTAATACACAGCCTGCAAATAAATCTCAAATTTTAAATGTTGTATCACAAATTTCTAAAAAACACGGGGTTGATGAAAAACTTGTTCAGGCTCTTATTAAGCAAGAATCAGGCTTTAACCCTAATGCAAAATCTAAAGCCGGCGCAATGGGTTTGATGCAACTGATGCCAACAACCGCAAAAAATCTCGGGGTTAAAGATCCTTACAATATAGTTCAAAATGTAGAAGGCGGAGTTAAATATTTAAAATCAATGCTTGATAAATATAACGGGAACATGATCTTAGCTCTTGCTGCTTACAATGCAGGGCCGGGAGCCGTAGATAAATACGACGGAATTCCTCCTTATAAAGAAACCCAAAACTATGTAAGAAATATACTTGCAAATTATTTATAATTAGATCCCGAAATAAGTCCGGGATGACAAAAATATAACAGTCATGCTGAACTTGTTTCAGCATCTTCAAAAGAATTAGACACTGCCCTGCCGGAGAATATAACAATTTTACAATTTTGCACAATTTTGTTGTTTTTGCTACAATAATTTTAAAGTAGGAAAGGCAGCAAATGAAATTTTCATCATCTTTTAAAGTTGGTTTATTGACATTAATTGCAATTGTTTTATTAATAGGCGTTGTGTTTAAGGTAAAAGGACGTACTTTTTCGTCTGCTGACAGAGTTGAAGTAGAATTTAAAGATGTTAACGGCATGCGCCCGGGAGCAGGCGTTCAGATGATGGGGCTGCGCGTCGGGCAGGTTGAAGAGATTACACCTGTTATTGACGGCGAAAACAGCTATGTGAAAGTCAAATTTGTTATAACCGAACCCAACGTTGAAATTCCTAAAGCTTCTATACTTTCCATTCAACAATCAGGACTAATTGGTGAATTATTTTTGGAAATTACACCGCCCAAAACAAGAACAGTTTATGTTCCAATGCTGACAAAAGATATTCTTTACAAAGATGACAATGTTCAAATGAAGCTTGACAAAAAATATTACGACGTCGGCAAAATTACAAATATAGAAGTAGTGTCAAAAGACGTATTACCTTACGCTCTACAAGATACTATAAAAACTAATTTTGCCTATAAAGTTGATTATGTAATAAATCTTCCGGGACTTATTGTTCCAGAGTTTTTGAAAGGTAAAGTTGTAAAAGAAAATGGGGCCAATACATTAAGAATATCAACACTTGATGATGTTACACTACCTTATCCTTCGCAAAAATCTCCTTATACAATTATCGAGCCTATGAGAATAGCTGACTTTATGGATTGGCAATACAGAGCAGCAGAATCTCTTACTGAAACCAATAAGAAGATTAATGATCTGCTTTCAGATCAGGTTATTGCAGAGTTAAAAATGTCTGTTTCTCATATAAATGCTTTAACCGGCCAGACAAGCGATACAATGGCCAAACTTAATGATTTGATTGACACCTCAAAGGGCGATTTAAATCAGCTTATGATTATGATGGATAAAGCTACAACAGACTTTAACATGCTATCTTATAACATCAATAACATAATAGGAGATCCGCAATTCAAAACAACAATGATGTCAACGGCAGATTCTCTTGATAAGTTATCTCAGAATTTAAACAAGATTATCGGCGATGAAGAAGAAGCTGAACAAATGGCTGAAGATATCAGAGCAATTACGCATAACCTTAACGAAATAAGTTCTTATGTAAATTCTCTGACAAAAGATGACCAGCTTAAAAAAGATATCAACAGAGCAGTTTCAAATATTAATAATGCAATGGTAGAAATTTCAACAGCTCTTGAAGCCGTAAATAAAGTTACACCGGAAAATAAAACAGAACTTGAATCTATAGTTGAAAATACCAAAGCAACAACATGTAACCTAAGAAAATTCTCTGAAAAATTAAATAAGAGATTTTTACTCTGGAGATTGATGTTCTAAATATTATTTATCCTTCGCCCCTTGCGGGAGAAGGTGCCTGAAAGGCGGATGAGGGGTAATTTGAATATTAAAACTGAAATTACAAAAATTCATTATAATAAAGACGCAAAAGGCGTTCTTGTAAAATTGCTTGAATTTACGTCAATATTTTATGGCATTGGAAGCGGACTGAAAAATCTACTTTATGACAAAAATATTTTAACCCCTAAAAAAGTCGATGCATATGTAATTTCTGTCGGTAATATTACAACGGGCGGGGTAGGAAAAACCCCTGTAGTATCTGAAATTGCGAAATATTTTATAGCCAAAGGAGAAACAACAGCAATAATTTCAAGAGGTTACGGCGGGAAACTTTCTAATAAAAATATTAATGTAATATCTGACGGTGAAAAAATTTTTTATAATGCAGAACTTTCCGGCGATGAACCTTTCTGGCTTGCTGAAAATACTAAAGGCGCAATTGTTATAACTTCAAAAAACAGATATAAAGCTGCAAAATATGCTGTTGAAAAATTCGGGGTATCAAAAATTATATTAGATGACGGATTTCAGCATAGAAAACTGCATCGCGATTTAGATATTGTTTTAATGGACAGCGAAAAAGGTTTCGGCAACGAAAAACTTCTCCCTGCGGGGCCTTTAAGAGAAGGCACAGAAAGTTTCAAAAGGATTGACAGACTTGTTATAGTCAGCAAAAATACAGACCACGCACGGGCTGAAAAACTTGCAAAAATAATGTCAAAAAAAATGAATATTCAAACTTTTGTCTGCAAAACAGAACCTGATTACGTATACAATATAAAAACAGGCAAACAGCTTGAAAAAGGGGCAGAAATTACAGCATTGTGCGCGATAGGACAGCCGGAACAGTTTTATAAATTTTTAAATAATTATAAAATCGCTCAGACCGTGGCATTTGATGATCATCACATATATAAGGAAGAAGAAATTCCCCAAGGGATTATAGTAACAACAGAAAAAGATGCGGTTAAAATGCAAAAATTTAACCGCAATGATATTTTTGCACTAAAATTAAAAACAATACTGGATGTTGAAGGAATTTTAAATGAGCCAAAAAACAGATATTAATATTGACAAAATAGTAGAACTTTTAATTGATGCCAAGCAGCCGCGTCGTGAATTTGTTCAGCTTATGGAAGAGTTTAAAGACCCGTATCTTGTATTAATTGCATGTATTTTAAGCCTAAGAACAAATGATTTGACAACATATCCCGCGACACTAAGAATGCTTGAAATAGGCAGAGAACCTAAAGACTTTGCATACTGCGATGTTGAAAAACTTGAAAAAGCAATTTATCCTGTTGGTTTTTATAAAAATAAAGCGCGGCAAATTGTAGAATTATCAAAGATTATCGTAGAAAAGCTCGACAACAAGGTGCCTGATACAATAGAAGAATTAATAAAATTTAATGGAGTTGGCAGAAAAACAGCCAATCTTGTTCTTGCAAAAGGTTTCGGAATTCCGGCTATCTGCGTGGATGTCCATGTCCACAGAATTTGCAACCGCTTAGGGTATGTACATACAAAAAATCCAGAAGAAACAGAATTTGCTCTTAGGGAAAAATTGCCCCAGAAGTATTGGCTTGATATAAATACACTTCTCGTTACCCACGGGCAAAATATCTGCAAACCAATAAAACCCAAATGTGAAGAATGCCCCATTAACAATTATTGTGAAAAATTAATTTAGAATTTTAATATTTCTTTATAAAATAGCAAAAATTTTTTATTATCAACTTATGATAAAGGCAATAAAAAAGGAGAAAGTTATGCAAATCAAACCTGTAATTTCAAAAATTGTAAATAGAGTTGAAGATATACGCGCTAATAGATTAGACAAAATAGCTAAAAAACATGTACAAATCCATAATGATTATTGGATGAGAGATGATGCATTAAATCAAATCCTAACAGCACGAAGAACTTTAGGCAATTACGCACGTAAAGAAAACGTAAAAATTGATATATATAGAGGAGATCATATATTAGGAGATTTGACTACCGGCAGAGAAGAAAATGCTGTGGCTAATAAGTTATTTGTTACAGTAACTGATTTATCAAATTCAAAACAAAAACAAGCTCTCATCCCCGATGATGTGTCTAAAATATACTTAAATCAAAAAGTAGGCTACAGAATATATGACACTAGCGACGAAACTCAACAAGGATTTAAATACATTTGTGAATCACATGAAGACTCTTTCATACGAAACTTTTACAGAAAAATCAGCGAAATGGTAAACAGTTTAAAAGAGCAAAAGAAGAAATAACTTGATTTAAAAGAACTTTTATGTGAAAATACTGTCAAGATTGTACTTTATTTACCTTTTCTATATATAATACAATCGGGGTTAAACAATACATATACATAGGAGTTCGAGATGAGTGTAGGAAATCCTCATAAAATCGACACATCCAGGTTAGATGAAATTATGGCATCTTATGACTATAAAAAATCTAACTTGATTGCGATTTTGCAGAAAGTTCAGGAAACTTTCCGATATCTTCCTGAAGAAGCAATGATTTATATCGGAACAAAAATGGAGGGTCTATCTCCGGCAACGGTTTTTGGAGTTGCAACGTTTTATGCACAATTTTCCCTTGAGCCAAAAGGGAAATATGAAATAAAAGTCTGTGACGGTACAGCATGCCATGTCAGAGGCTCAATGCCTGTACTTAATGCTATCAGAGCAAAACTTAACATACCTGCAGGCCAGCTGACAAGCGAAAACGGGCTGTTTTCTCTTGAAACAGTAAGCTGCCTTGGCGCATGCGGACTTGCACCGGTAGTTGTTATAAATGAAAAAGTTTATCCTCAAATGACATCCGATGCCATCACGATAGTATTAGACACATTGATGAAGGGGGAAAACTAATGGAAAAAACTGCACTAAAAATTGATATAAAAGAAGAACAAAAAAAAGCGCAGCAGCTTGTTAAAGCTCAAGGCTTAAGAGTACTTGTATGCGCAGGAACAGGCTGTGTCGCAAACGGAGCTTTAAAAGTTATAGACAAATTTAAAGAACTCGGAGCTGATGTGTCAACTCTTACTGATTACGATAAAATGACAATCGTTCCAACAGGATGCCACGGTTTTTGCGAACAGGGGGTACTTGTTGCAATTCCAGATAAACACGTAACTTATGTTAAAGTTAAAGAAAAAGATGTCGAAGAAATCTACGAAAGCCATATAAAAAATAACAAACCAGTTGAACGTCTTCTCTATACTGATCCAAAAACTCATGAACGTGTTCAGGATGATGAACATATTAATTTTTACGCAAAGCAAACACGTACAGCTCTTGCTAACTGCGGGAATATCAACGCTGAATGCATAGATGAAGCGCTTGCTGTGAGAGGATACGAAGCTTTAGCTAAAGTTATTGAAGAAAACAATCCGGACGGCGTTATAGAAACAATCGAAAAATCTGGTTTAAGAGGCAGAGGCGGAGGAGGCTTCCCGACCGGACGCAAATGGAGATTTACAGCCGCAAACAAAGGCGGAAAATCTTATGTAGTCTGCAACGGTGATGAAGGCGACCCGGGAGCTTTTATGGACAGATCTGTTATGGAAGGAGATCCGCATAAACTTCTTGAAGGTATGGCAATTGCAGCTTTTGCAATCGGAGCTGATGAAGGCTACATTTATGTCAGAGCTGAATACCCGCTTGCTATTAAACGATTAAGAAAAGCTATAAAAGATGCCGAAGAAAGAAATTACCTCGGCAAAAATATAATGGGAAGCGACTTCTCATTTGAAATACATATTAAAGAAGGTGCCGGAGCTTTTGTCTGCGGTGAAGAAACTGCACTTATGGCATCAATTGAAGGCGAACGAGGAATGCCTAGACCTAAGCCTCCATTTCCTGCTAATAAAGGGCTATTTGGCAGACCGACTTTGATTAATAACGTCGAAACGCTTGCTAATGTTCCTTTAATCATCCTGAAAGGGGCTGATTGGTTTGCCTCTATGGGAACAGAAACTTCTAAAGGCACAAAAACTTTTGCTCTAACAGGAGAAGTTAACAACACAGGTCTTATTGAAGTTCCTATGGGAACAACTTTAAGAGAAATTGTTTTCGATATCGGCGGCGGCATGAGGGACGGCAAAAAATTTAAAGCTGTTCAAATCGGAGGCCCGTCAGGCGGATGTTTAACAGAAGAACATCTTGATATCCCGATGGATTACGACAACCTTATAAAAGCGGGAGCGATGGTAGGTTCTGGCGGTTTGGTTGTAATGAGCGACAAAACATGTATTGTCGAAGTTGCAAGATTTTTTATGAACTTCACCCAGCACGAAAGCTGCGGCAAATGCGTTCCCTGCCGTGAAGGTACTAAAAATATGTTGAAAATCCTTGAAAAAATTGTTGCAGGAAAAGGCGAAATGAAGGATTTGGATACACTTGAAGAACTTGCGCAGGCTGTTAAAGACGGCTCCCTTTGCGGGCTCGGAAAAACAGCGCCAAATCCGGTTCTTTCAACTCTAAAATACTTCAGGGATGAATATATTGCGCACATTCGAGATAAAAAATGTCCTGCAGGAGTTTGTACTGCAATGAAAAAAATTGTTATTAACGAATCAGCTTGCAGAGGATGTACAAAATGTGCAAGAATTTGTCCTGTTGGTGCAATTGAAGGCACAATTAAACATCCACACCACATTAATCAGGACAAATGTATTAAATGCGAAGCATGTATGCAAAACTGCCCGTTCAAGGCAATAGGATTGGAGTGAAGAAGTGAAACGTGAAGAGTGAAACGAATTTTCTCTTCACTCATCACTCTTCACACTTCACGATAAATAAAGGAATAACAAAATGACAGATAAAAAAACACTATTTATAGACGGACAAGAAGTTGAATTTACAGATGAACCCAACCTTCTTGAAGTAATAAGAAAAGCAGGAATGAATGTTCCAACATTTTGCTACCGTCCGGATTTAACATCATTCGGCGCTTGCAGAATGTGCGTTGTAGAAGTTGAAGGCAGAGGAATTCAATCATCCTGCACAATGCCGCCGGAAAACGGTCTAAAAATTCACTTAAACACAGAAAAAACACGAAGAATTAGAAAAACTGTTCTGGAACTGCTTCTTGCAAACCACGACAGAAACTGCTTAACATGTGAAAAATCCGGCAATTGCGAACTGCAGCAGTATGCAGAAGAATACGGAATAAGAAACATCAGATATCCGGATAAAGAGCTTGATGAATATCATCTTATTGATGCCTCAAGTCCATCGCTTGTCCGCGATCCGAACAAATGTATCTTGTGCGGAGCCTGCGTCAGAGCCTGCAGTGAATTTCAGGGACATGCAGTACTTGGCTTTGCAAATCGCGGTTCAAAAACCGTAGTACAGCCAATAAATGGCAGACCTTTAGGACAGGTAGACTGCGTAAATTGCGGGCAGTGCGCTGCAGTATGCCCGACAGGTGCTTTAACAATAAAATCCGATGTTGAACAAGTTTGGAATGAAATAACAAATCCGAATAAAACAGTAGTTGTTCAAATGGCACCTGCAACCCGTGTTGCAATCGGTGAAATGTTCGGACTTGAACCGGGTGAAAATTCTATAGGAAAAATGAATGCAGCACTCAGAAAAATCGGCTTTAATCTCGTATTTGATACGAATTTTTCAGCAGACTTAACCATTATGGAAGAGGCAACCGAGTTTCTTGAAAGATTAAAATCAGGTCAAAATCTGCCTTTATTCACATCCTGCTGTCCTGCATGGGTAAAATATTTGGAAGATCAGCATCCTGATATGCTTAATCACCTTTCAAGCTGCAAATCCCCAATGTCTATGCTTTCGCCTGTACTGGTTGAACTTGTGCCGAAACACTTTAATGTAGACAGAGAAAATCTTGTAGTTGTCGGCATTATGCCTTGCACGGCAAAAAAATATGAATGCAAACGTCCTGAACTTTCTCATAACGGCCGTCCTGACACTGATTATGTTTTAACGACTCAGGAACTCGGCAGAATGATTAAAGAGGCAGGGATTGACTTTGACAAACTGCAGCCGGAAGGAAACGATTCACCTTTTGGAGAATATTCGGGCGCCGGAACAATTTTTGGAGCCTCAGGCGGAGTTGCCGAAGCTGCTGTTAGAACTGCCTATGAATTTGCAACCGGTGAGATACTTCAAGATGTTGATATCAAAGCTATGAGAGGAACTTCAAACAGATGTAAAGATATTGAACTTGACCTTAAGGGGACAAAACTTGTTGTAAGAGTTGTTTCGACTCTTAAAGAAGCAGAAAAATCTTTGAGAGAAATCAAAGAAGGTAAAGCTCAATTCCAGATGTTGGAAGTTATGGCCTGCCCCGGCGGCTGTATTAACGGCGGCGGTCAGCCAAGAAGCTGCGACGACAGCAAAATTAAAGAAGAACGCGCACAAGGGCTTTATAAAGAAGATGCACAGCTTCCTCAAAGAAAATCTCATATGAACCCGTCAATTCAGAAGCTTTATCAAGAATATCTGGATCATCCAAATTCCCATAAAGCTCATGAACTGCTGCATACTGTTTATACTAACAGGTTTGCAGGTTCTTATAAAGATGTTTAAAGCTCTGAATAAAGCGATGAAATAATAAAAAAACTCCCGACTGATTAAGCCGGGAGTTTTTTAGTTTACATTAAACATACTGTCATGCAGAACTCGTTTGACAAAGCGAACCAAAATTTTTGTCATCCTGAATTTATTTCAGGATCTTAAAAATTTTGAGTGAGCCTGTCCTTACGGAGTGCAGCATCTCACAAAAAATAGACCCTGAAACGAGTTCAGGGTCACAACAATTTCGATATTGTTGAAACTTGTATGATAACAAGTCCCAAACTAATCTTATTTAACAGCTTTTTTTACAGCATCAGTAATATCAGTTCCGCCGTATAATACAACACCTTTAGCCAGAACTATATCATAGCCGCCTGCTTTTGCCTGCTCTGTAATTTTTGCGGAAATAGTGTTATCTATAGCTGACAATTTAGATGCATAATTTTTATCCATAGCAGCTTTTTTGTTATTCAACTCTTTGTTATATTTTTCTTCTAAAGCCTGTTTTTTCTTTACATCTTTTGTAGCTGCAACATCTTTTCTTGCTTTTTCAACGAAAGCAACAAGGTCTTTTGCCTTAGCCTGCTGTTCTTTTTTCAAAGCCTGCACCTGAGATGAAGCATTTACAACCTGCGGAACATCTACTACAGCTATTTTTGATTGAACATCTGACATAGCAAAATTGTTTACTGAAATTCCGATTACAAAAGCACTAACTGCTACCGCTAAAAATTTAACATTGTTTTTCATATTTTCTCCCTTGTACACTACCTATACTATTTTTGTTAACTTCGGTACACATAAAGATTGATATTTATATTAACACCTTTACAAGCACCTGAATATTATATATAATAATAGCAGGTTAAAATAAATTTTGTAAAAAGATTAATTTTTATTAACACATTGTAATAAAAATTAAGAAAATATAAATTATTTCGGCACCTAACGCAAAAAAATTTTTGACCGGATTTAAATATATATATTTTAAATTTTAAAGGTGAATAATAAATGAAAAAGATTAATTCAAGAAGAAATGTTTTAAGTGCAGTCATGTGTATGTGCCTGGCATTTACGCTTCCTGCAGCAAACCCCGCAAACGCTGACCCATTTGGCGGAGCCTCAATTACGCCTACAGCTATTCAAGAGGCAGGGATGCAGGGTGGTATGAACCAGATGCATGATACCAACTATCTCAAAGACAGATATCAGGACAATTATAGAAACGAAGATTATCAATATTACCAGAGAAAAAAAGAATTAGAAGAAAACCCCGGAAGTAAAGAAAATCAAGTTATACAAAATTACAACGGAGGCTCTATTCAGCAGGCAACTGTAGAAGAATTAAATACTAAAGGAGTGTTTGTAAATTCTGTTGAAGTTGCCCCTTCTGAAATTTTAACAAAAGAAGAAATCAATAAACTTGTTCAGCCGATTGTCGGCAAAAATGTATTTATTGAAGATATTCAAAAAGTCATAGACAGCATCAATAACCTGTACGCAGAAAAGGGTTTTGTAACGGCAAGAGCTTTCTTACCGGAACAAACTGTTGAAAACGGCAATATTTATATCGCTTTAACAGAAAGCCGTATCGGAAGTATTACCGTACAGGAAAACAGATGGACAAAAGATAAATACATTACAGACAGATTGCCGCAAAAAGAAGGCGACTTGTTTGATATTGTAGAACTTGAAAAGGATATACTTGATTTCAACAGATATAACGAAGGCGTAAAATTATCAGCAAACTTAAAAGCCGGACAAAAACCGGGAACTACAGATGTTGAAGTTGTTGCGGACGAAACATTCCCCTTCCACGTAATGGGTATATTTGATAATGCAGGCCGTTACAATACCGGAAGCCTTAGAGGCGGTGCAATGATTTATGCCGACAGCTTATTCGGCAGACGTGACAGAATGTCTTTAGGTTCATATTTTTCTAAAGGCGCACAGAGCCCGTTCTTTGATTATAACATTCCTGTAAACAAAAAGGACGGCCGTGTAGGCTTTATGTTCTCCTCAACTTTCGCCGATATCAAATACGGCCCTTATAGAGATTGGGGACTTGGCAGTAATGCTTACCAATATTCATTGTACTATATGCAGCCGATTATCAGAAAACCTGGTCTTGAATTAAAGGCATACGGAGCTTTAAACTATAAACGAGCTAGAACATTCTCAGATTTAATTTATCCAGGCTACGGTGATATCCTGAAAAACGTTGATAACGTTACATCTGCTGAAGTTGCATTAATGTTGAGAAAAGATACCAAATACGGTATTTGGTACTTAAACCAAGATGCTTATTATTCATTCCCGATATTTAACAGTGACCGTGATAACAACTACTTTAAATACAGCGGCAGCGTTGTAAGATTACACGACTTTTCACACGGTATCATCGGTCAATTGAGAGGTAACTACCAGATTGTACCCGGCGACAAACAAATTCCTTACCTTGATCAAATGCAGACAGGTGGTTTGGCAACAGTCAGAGGTTATTCAGAAGGTTTGATGATTGGTAAAAACGGCTACTTTATCAGTGGTGAACTCATGTTCCCGATTATGCCGAGAGAAATCACAAGCCCGAGAACTGGACAAAAAATACCTTTCTTAGGTAAGTACGTAAAAGGTGCTGTTTTTGCTGATACTGCAGGTATTTTCCCGGCAGCATCCGAAGATTATATGGGCGGAAGTTATTTTGCAGCATCACTCGGTATGGGCTTGAGAGTTCAATTACCGGCTGATTTGAGCGCAAGATTATACTGGGGCTTCCCGTTAATTCGCAACTACAATGAACCGTACAGCAAAATGGGACGTTTCCACTTTGAATTAACACTTGCACCGAATATTGATGCATTACTTGCATCCAGAAGTACTGCAGCCGCTCCGAAAACTCAATTCCAGAAGAATGTTGAAGCTGAGTACATCAATAACTATGATGATATAAGACACTACGACTACTTCTACGATGGCGGCGGCGGGTCGCTGTAATTAAATTTTATTTGACATATTGCCATTTTGTCGTTCACAGTCATCCTGAACTTGTTTCAGGATCTGTTTAAGATACTGAACTAAATTCAGTATGACAAAATGGCAATATAATAGGAGGCAGAACTTGACTAAAGGGATATTTATAACAGCAACAGGCACAGATGTCGGTAAAACCTACATTTCAAGCCTAATTGTAAAAAAACTGCGAGAGAGCGGACTTAACTGCGGCTACTTTAAACCGGCGTTGAGCGGAGCTGAAATAGTTGATAACAAAATTATTCCGGGAGATTGTAACTATGTCTTTAAACAGGCGGGAATTCATCTAAATCCGCTGAACTATGTGTCTTACATCTATAAAGAAGCAGTATCCCCGCACTTGGCAGCAGAAATAGAAAACAATCCCGTAAAACTTGATAAAATTATATCTGATTTTAACAGAATAAAAAAAGAGTTTGATTACTTAATAGTAGAAGGCGCAGGAGGGATTTGCTGTCCTTTTAATATTAAAGAAAAACTTATGCTGCCGGATATTATAAAAGCTCTGAATTTAGATATAATTGTTGTTGCTTCAGCTGCTCTCGGAACAATAAATTCAACATTATTGACAGTCGAATACGCAAAAAATCACGGTATAAATGTAAAAGGAATAATTCTTAACAACTATGATGAAAATAATTTTATGCATAAAGACAATAAAAAACAGATTGAAAATTTGACAGGAATAAAAGTTGTATCAACTGTTTTGAATAACAGTAAGACAATTGAGGATTTATCAGAACTTTTTAAAGAGGTATAAAATGAATAACTGGTCTGAAAAAGATTTAAAATACATCTGGCACCCGTGCTCACAGATGAAGGATTACGAAACACTCCCCCCAATTGTAATAGACAGAGGAGAAGGAATTTATCTTTATGATACTGATGGGAAAAAATATTATGATGTTATAAGTTCATGGTGGTGTAACCTTCTCGGGCACTGCAATCCGCATATTAGCAGTGCTTTAAAAACACAGGCAGACAAACTTGAACATGTGATATTTGCAAACTTTACCCATGAACAGGCAATAAGACTTTGTGAAAGGTTAACTCGAATTTTGCCGGAAGGATTGTGTAAATTCAATTTTACGGACAACGGCTCATCAGCAATAGAAGCAGCCATGAAAGTAAGTTTTCAATACCACAGTCAAACAGGCAACCCTCAGAAAACAAAATTTATGGCGCTGACAGAAGCTTACCATGGAGAAACAATCGGCGCGCTTTCTGTCGGAGATTGCGACTTGTATACAAAGCTATATAAGCCGATTTTAATGGATATAATAAGAGTTCAGGGGCCTGACTGTTTCAGATGTCCTTACGGAAAAACTCGCGGCAACTGCACTTGTGAATGTTTTGAACACGCTGAAAAAACTTTTGCTCAGCACGGGCAAGAAACTGCAGCAATGCTTGTAGAGCCGCTGCTGCAAGGGTCTGCCGGAATGAAAATTTATCCGCCACTATACCTGAAAAAACTAAGAGCACTCTGTGACAAATATAACGTTCACCTAATTGCCGATGAAATCGCCACAGGCTTTGGCCGAACAGGAAAAATGTTCGCCTTTGACCATGCCGGTGTATCACCTGATATAATGTGCCTTTCTAAAGGGGTTACAGGCGGTTATATGCCTATGGCAATATTTGTCACAACACAAAAGATATATGATGCATTTTATGATGAGTACAATACGGGCAAAGCATTTCTGCACAGTCATACGTACAGCGGAAACCCTTTAGCCTGCTCCTGTGCTAATGCGGTTCTTGATAAACTTGAAGATGGGGCTGTACTAAAACAAGCTCAAGAAAATGCCGTTTATTTTAATGAAATAATAAAAGAAAAATTCCTTTCTCACCCGAATGTCGGCGAAGTTCGCCATATCGGCCTTATAAATGCAATAGAACTTGTTGATGACAAACAAAGTAAAAAGCCTTTTGATGGCAGCCTGCGTACAGGTTACCAAATATACAAAAAGGCTTTGATGGAGGGAGTTATTTTAAGACCTTTAGGTGACGTTATCTATTTTAATCCGCCGCTCATTATCGAGAAAAATGATATGGACTATGTGACAGATATAGCACGCAAATGTCTTGAGGAAATTTTGCCCGTAAAAAGCCATTGCGTTAAATAAATAACGTATTAACTACACTTTTTAAAACCGACACTCACACATCTGGCAAAATCTTTGACGAAAAAAGGAACTCTCAATCAAATACTTCGTCTTAAATTTTAAAAGGATTTACCCTTCTGTTGTTAATTCTTCCCAGATACTTGGTACTACGATTAGCGCAGTATAAACAATAAATCCGAATAGAATTAAGTTAATAGCTTCCATGATATAACTCCTATCTGTTAGCTTTAGCGAACCGAAACGACATATATAATTCGCTACACTTATATTATTCCCATGCTCATTAGGAAATTAACATTTTTATTATAATATAAAAGAGGAATTTATGAAAAAGAAAATAGAAAAATTATTCAATAATCTTTGCTGCTCGCAATGCAAAAACAGTTTTGATGAATCGTCTGTTGTCATCAAACGTGAAGAAGAAGGATTAATGGTAGTAAATCTTCAATGCCAACATTGCGGCAAAAACTTCGGCATAGCATTTGTCGGATTTACTGATATTGACGTCAAAAACTATGAACCTCTAGAAGTTCAGGAAGGGCCTGAACCTATAAATTATGATGACGTAATTGACGCACACAGATTTATCCAGAGCCTTGAAGGCGACTGGCAAAAGCACTTACCAAAATAATTATAGTTACCTGCCAATATCTTGAAGCATTTTTGTACATGTAACTCCACCCTTTTCAATCCTATTAACAGGAGTAAGATATAAAGGCTTATCTAAATTTGATTTAAGCTGAAAAGGGAAAAGGTCATAACCCCATTTATTAGGCCCTTTCTTTCCATTTATATCAAATACAAAATATTTAATCCAATCGTTATACATAACAAAAATTACACCATCTGACAACACCCAGACATGAGCTTTGGTGCGGATATTGTTTGTTCGCCAACCTGATTCGCCTGTTGTTCCGGTAGTTATTTCTTGCTCTGTAGCATCAGGCTTGTTATCTGTGTAAATCTTGTCAATACCGTTATATTCAGGGATACATCCATCCGCAACACCATTTCCTTCGCATATTTTAATTATATTCAAGGTCTTTTTCATTTCATTTTTTAATACATCACAATCAGAGTTTTGGTTACTATTTACTATATAATTACCCCATTTAATACATTCGCCTTTGTCATCATATTCAAGACATTCTCCGCCTTTGTTATCATCACCGTAATAACACATAGGGTGATACCCAAGATTTGTTTCTGCTAGACGAAATGCATTATAAACCGTATTGTATGCTTTTTTAAACTGCTGACGCTGCACCATTTTTTGATAATTTGCCATTAATGCAGGTATTGTTATTGCCGCAACAACACCTATTATACCAAGGGTAATGAGAACTTCTGCTAAAGTAAACGCGCTCTTACGTTGACTCGTCGGCAGGGCTACGTGCGTAGCACCTTCTGCCAAAGTAAATGCAACTCGTTTTTTAAGTGAAGAGTGAAGGGGGAAACGTGAAGAGAGTTTATTTTTTAGTGATAAGACGATAAGACGATAAGTCCGTTTCACAAAACTAAACACGTCATCCTGAACGTCGGCCTGACCTCCTGCCTTCCTGACCTCTGGGCTTCTATCTAATTGACTAGCCTCTTTACCTCCGGCGGAGCCTACAGTGCCCCCCCCCCCCGAAGCTCTGCAACAGACCCTGTATCATTGTTTTAGGCATATTCTCTCTCATACTTTTCACTCCAGATTGATATTTGACATTTTTATTTTAACAAATTTTTTAATTATTATCAATACTAATTGAATAAAACCCCAACAATTGCTGCTGACAAATAGCATGTTAATGTTCCGCATATTAATGCTCTAACCCCAAGCCTTGCAAGATTTTTACGCTGGTTCGGAGCAAGTTCTCCGATACCGCCTAATTGAATAGCAATTGAGCCAAAATTTCCAAAACTGCACAGAGCAAAACTTGCAATTAAAAAGCTTTTATCAGACAGTGCTTGAGGTAAAGTGGTTAAATCAAAATAAGCAACCATTTCATTTAAAACAAGCTTTGTTCCCATAAGAGAGCCGACGGTAGTTGCTTCATGCAACGGAACTCCCATAAAGTAAGCAAACACAGCAAAAATTTTACCTAAAATAAGTTTTAAAGAAAGATGAGTTAAATCAAAAGATACAAAATTTATATGAAGGTATTTAACTATTAAATTTCCCGCACATCCTAAAATCCAATCAATCATCGCAACCAGAGCCACAAGTGCCAAAATCATAGCAATAACATTTATAGCTACTTTCATGCCTTCTGAAGCACCTGCTGAAATTGCATCAAAAACATTTATATAAGGACGTTTTCTTTTGCTGTATGTTATTTTAATATCCTCACTTGTTTCAGGAGTCGACGTTTCAGGATAAACTATTTTAGAAATAACAAGAGCACCTGGAGCAGCCATTATACACGAGGCAAGAAGATATTGCGCAGGAATTCCCATACCTATATAAATAGGCATAGTAGCTCCAGATATGCATGCCATACTCCCTGCCATAGAAGCAAGAAGTTCTGACCTAGTTAATTTTGCAAGATATGGTCTTATCATTATCTGCGCAGCAATCTGTCCTACAAATGCACTTGCAACATTTGACAATGCTTCAGCACCGCTCACACCCATCAATTTGTTCATAGCTTTACCAAGCAGCGGAACAACTCTCTGCATTATCCCGTAGTAATAAAGCATATTGACCAAAATCATCATAAAAATAAGCGATGCTACAAGCTGCAAGGCAAATACCTGAGCACCTTCGCCGAATACAGCTGTTATTTTATGTTCTGTCATCAAAGGGCCGAACACAAATGAGCCGCCTTCTTTTGCAAATTCCAGAATTTTTTGGATAAACAATCCTATATTAAAAAATATAGCTCTGCCCAAAGGAACCTTAAATATAAATACGGCAAGCAAAATTTGTAAAGCAAATCCCGTACCTACTGTCTTATAATTAATCGCTTTTCTGTTATTGGACATCAAAAAAGCTATCCCAAATATCAAAACAATTCCCAATAATCCAAAAAATCTGTCCATTTTCTTCCTTTTTTACTTTGTTAATCTAATTTTACTTAAAACCATACCAAAAAACTTTAATTATAAAAAAAAATTTACTTAATATTTCTTAAAATAATAGCAAAATTCTGTTGAAAAATTTTATGTCAGCATTTTACTATTAAGGTGGGAAAATATTGTTTATTTCTGCCATAAAGTTATACAGTTATAATAGGATAAAGGTGTTAATATGCGAGTTTATTCAATCATGCCACAGATGAGGGCTAGCAGTGTACAAAAGAATTACAAATCAGACAGAGCGGGCATGCCCGATTCTGTATATTTTAATCCGCCGCAAATTAAACGCGGTGTCACATTAACTTTTACAGGCAATGATAAAAATATTCACCAGTTTGCATCTTATGCTCCGGAGAATAAAAGATACGGAGTAAAAGCTTATAACCTCGGCGGCTTAGGAGTTGTAGCCCAAGAAGCACCGGAAAGTTGGAGAATAAAAGAAGGTGCAGATATTAGAGACTTTTCGCCATATCACAGTTATGATAATGGCACAGGCGGTGTTACTGTAGTTAAATTAACTAAAAATCAATCAGGAACATATAATGAAAGATATCCGCAGGACAGCTTTATTACTGCAAAACAAAATGAATCGCTTGAAGATGTCGCTAAAAGAATCAATTTAAAAGATGGAGAAGAATTATCTTATGCAATAAGACTTCATCCTGATGATAAAGGCAGATCACCTATTATAAGACTGGAAGATTCCGGAATACAGGGAGCATTTACACGTCCGGCAAACGACACTATTACAAAAACTAAAAATATTACATACCGTCTGTTTAGAGCCGTTGATATTGCCGATACTGCAGAAGTTCCAATTAATAAATACAAAAAAAATATTCGCAATGAAGTAACTGAAGCAATTAAAAATGAAATTACAGTCCAAATTCGAGATAAATACAAAGAAGAATTGCAAAAGGCCGCAGAAGAAGATAAACAGTTAACAGAAAAACATATACAACAGCTTGAAGAATACAAAAAAACTCATCCTGACGAACCAGTAGCAATATCAGAAATAAATACAAACAGAAATCATATTGAAGGCATTATCCAAAAAGAAATCAAAGATAAATTAAATACTGATGAGGTAATAAAACGTATTGACACTGCGTATGAAGAAAGATTAAATACCGAAGAAGTCCAAAATCAAATCAAAGCAATAAAATCAAAAATAAATGCAGCTCCAAAAGTAAAAGAAAGAAATGCCGTATATTTTATACATACGGAAGAACTTGCAAAATTTGACACAGCTTACGGTGCCGGCGGAGGCGGCAATAGAGGAGGCTATGGAGCTTACGGTGCTTATGGCGCTTACGGCACAAAGGGTGCATATTCTACCGGTGGAGTTTCTCAAGCAGGAGGGATTGAATATGTCAGCACAAATGTAGCTTTTGCCGATAATAACAGAGCTTTTGTTGAAATTTTACCGCAGCTAAATACAGAAGCCCACGGGAACTATAATCCCGCAAATCTATGGCTGCATGACAGACCTGCGTTTATGATTATGAATGCTATTGCAGACAAATCTCACTTCGGAAATGAATACTATAACGGCTATAAAATCCATGCTTCTTTCCATAATCCTGGAAGAGATTATCAGGGAGCGGAAAGCAACCCGTTTGAATTTTTCAGAATGGTAGCAAGAAAAGAAGATGTGGAAGAACTTAATAAACACCCGCAGGCAGAGAAATTACGACAGATAGAAGCAAATTGGGATAAAGCGACAAAAGAAGAAAAAAGCTTTGTTAACCAAATAATGCGTCCTTTTTTGGATGGCTTTATTGATGATTACATTGATACTGCAAACGACGTCAGAACATTTAATATATCAATGGCTCCGGTCGCTGCCACAAGAGTTAATCCGCAAAATATGAGCTGCGGTACAGTATCAGTAAACTACGGAAAAGAAATGAAATCCTCTGAAACGCCTGATATTGCGCAATTTATGACTAAAAAGCTTGCAGGAATAAAAACTATTGATATCACAAACGGAAGTACTCCTGCAAATTTGAAATTGGACGATGCATCTGCAAATTTCTGTCAGGGGACTAACATTAACGGATTAACTGAATTGAAAAGCGGTTTTACTCCATATAAATACAAACCCGTTTATGATGAAACCGGAAAACTGATATCTGATAATATTGAAGAAGTTTTAAAAGCGAAAACATCAAATACAAAATGGTTATTAGATTCTCTTGGGAATGCTTTTGATAAAGGCGGTGTTCAAGGTATTACCAAAATGTTTTTTACCGATAAACAAATAGCTGATACAAGTGCAAGCGTTGTAGGACATCTGTCAAAATATAATGAAGGGGATATGCTTCTAATGGGCTGGGGGCGCCCTGACCCGCAAAAAGGCTACCCGTCAACTTTTCAGGCATTTCTTGATTTTCTAAAAGATCCAACTGTTGATAAAGAAGTAAAAAAACATACAAAATTGATTGTTGGGGCAGGTGTCTGGGATCAACAAGCAAGAGATTACACATGGGTAAAAGATATAATCAAACAAATTGAAGAATTGGACGGAGGAATTTATAAAGGAAATGCTTGTTATGTTAACGGGTTCTTCCCAAACAGACTCGTAGGGTGTGCGACATACTCTATTTTCACTTCAAGATTTGAACCATGCGGAATCACTCCGTTAGAATCATTTGCAGCAGGAACTCCTGTTATTTCAAACAAGACCGGCGGTGCTCCGGATTTCATCGAAGCAACCAGAGGCTATTTAACAAACAATCCGTACCTGCGAAATATTGAAAGTTTAAAAATTGATCCTGCAAAACTTGAAGGGAAATCTCCCTCAGAACTTGGTAACATAATTGATACAGAAAGAATGTTTGCAAACGCTGCAGAGGTCAAAGAATGTATAAAGAATGCCACATCTGATTTCGGGCAAAAAGCAGATGACAGTAAGTTATCAAAATATGCTGAAATGGTAAGAGATTCACTTATACAAAAAATAGACTGGCATGAAAACAGGGCTTATAACGGCGGGAAATCCGCAAACGAACGTTACATGACAGAAGTGTTTGAAACGGATAAGGGTATAAATTCCAGAAACACATCTCAACTGAAACGTCTTGTAGGCCAATTCGGTACAGCAATAGAAAATACCGCAGCAAATGTCCAACAAACTAATCAGCAAATATCTGAAAAAAGTAAAGAAATTGTTAAAAATGTTAAAAATCGTTGGGGAAAAATTGCCGTCGGAATTGGACTCGGACTTGCAGCTATCGGTAGTGCTGTTTACGTTTATATGAAAAAACACAGAGAAAATAATACACAAAATAATCAACCGGAAACCAAGCCGGCACAAACTAATGAACCTAAAAAAACAATCGACAAAGCGGCTTAATAACAACTTAAAAAATCAACCAACTCATATATTACGATGAATTTTTCAATGAATTCATCGTAATTTTTCATATTTATAAGAGATTTAAAAAGGTAACCGAAAGGCATAGCCTTTCTTTGCTTCATCGCGGCAATAACAGTATTGTTATGATATGAAAAGCTCAAACTTTTTGCACAATATGCAGATGCAAACCTTTTTAAAATTTCCCAAAACCTGCTACAAATAAATTCCATATTTGAGTCATTTTTCACAAAAGTATATAGATTTTCATCCAAATCTGAAATACCGGTTTTAAAAGACTTATACTTATTATTTTTGCTTTCATTTTTAGAAATCAAAATCACATGGTTTTTAATATTCTTTTCAACATCAGCCTGAATAATTATCCCTTTAAAAATATCCGGTTTTTCAGAAGCCCTTACAGGCAGAGTAAGACGGGTATCAGAAATTGTAATACTATTTCCTTTATAATAGCCGAAAAGACATGACAAATCTTCCTGCGTATCAAAATTAGGAAATAGTTTAGAATCTATAATTGCGGCGGTATTTTGATTTTTAGGCCAATTTTTAAAATTTGCTATCGGAGCAGAAATTAACGGTAAAATTTCTTCATTAAACTTTTGCTGATACTGTCTATCAGTTAAAATTATTGTGCTCATAGATTTCAATAAAAAGACATACAAAAAGAAAAGCAAAAGAGGAAACAATACAGGATTATAAATATTTTTTAAAATCAAAAAAGAAATTACCCACACAATTACCAGAGCGAACAAAAAGAACAAAAAGGAAAAGAAAATTGTCTTAAAAAGTAATTTCTTCCTGTATTTTTCAAACTGCTTAAGGACTTCTAAATTTTCATTTAAATAGTCATAATATTGGCATTTAAAATCTTTTTCACTCATTACAGGATATTTTAACACAAAATAAAGAAAAACTGTTGACAATAAAAATTGTTCTTGATAGAATAATCTTACTGGCGAAAATGAATAGCATAGATTTTCGCGCTTGTAGCTCAGCAGGTAGAGCACTCCCCTTTTAAGGGATAGGTCGCGCGTTCGAATCGCGCCAAGCGCAAAATAAAAGAGGTCTAAATAGACCTCTTTTATTTTGCTATTTAGCTAAGATGAGAATGCTTGATGCGAAAGCATCATCTGTAGTTCGAGCGCGAGGCGGCAGAGGGCGCAGGCTTGACTACAAAATGCCGAAGGCATTGAAGTAGTCAACCGAAGTCCCGTTTAACGCCGCCGAGCAAGACAATCGCGCCAAGCGCAAAGATAAATAAATTTTTAACGAAGAACAGAAGTTTTGACAAGTATATCCAATATTCTATTTATATAAATATTAATTATACCAATAGTCAGCATTATCCCAACGCCTTATCCATTCACCGCAGGTTTCACCATTTGAAACAATATTACCAGTATCACCTAGCTTATTTTCTTTGCTGCAAATTCTTTTTACAGAACTATCAGGATAATCATAACCAACAGGAAAAATTCCTTTAGGAGTTACTACAAAAACAAAATTATCCAAACCCCTACGGTTAATCTTATTAGCTGATACATACGCCGTAATCATCCCGCAATTATTTTCTTGAGTATGTTCTTTCCCATCAGTGTGAATATATTTATAACTGCAGCCGTTATGAGGATTGTTATAACGCAGCACTATACCGTTATTGAAACGTTCTTTAACCATATTTGTATAATCTGCAGGACTGTCATATCGAAGTTCTCCCGACAGAGCAACTTCCTTAATATCTTGCGACATACACCCTTTCTTATAGTGGCATTTTTCTGATACTGTCATGTATTTTGACAAAATATTTGCCATATCTTCAGGAGCATTTAAATTCCAGTATTCAGGAGTATCATTCTCAGACACCGCCATTGTAAATGCATTACCTAAAATTGAATAAATCCACTTGAACCGTGTTACAGTCTGTTTTTCACGATAATCATTAATTAACGATGGAATTGTAATAGCAGCAACAACACCTATAATGCCGAGGGTGATTAGAACTTCCGCTAAAGTAAATGCAGCTTTCTTTTTAAGTGAAGAGTGAAGCGTGAAACGTGAAGAGAGTTTATCATTACGAGGAGAATGCGGAGCATTTGACGTAGTAATCTCATTCTTATTGCAGCTATCTTGTGATTGCAGAGCAGCTACGCTGTTCGCAATGACGGAAACAGATTGTAGGTTATTTACTGTAAATAGCTTATTTTTTATAATTAAGAGATTCTGAAACAAGTTCAGAATGACGTAAATAGCCTGCCCTCTTGACCTCCGGGTTTCTTGGCCTCCGGTTAGCTGAGCCCCCCCCCCGAAGTTTTGAACTGTTGTTTAATCATAATTTTAACCCTCTTTCTTTTTTATAAGCATAACAAATTATATTAAATTTGGCAACAAAAAAGCGGATAATAAATAATTTTCCGCTTTTTAAATATTAACAAATATCTTTTCTTAATATTACTATGGCTATTTTAAGTGAATAAACTTCTTTGCGCAGTCAAACATGGAATTCACCAGTGCAGCATTGGAATATATATTCATCCCGTTGCTTTCTAGGACTTGCTTCATACGTTTTTCCCACATTGAATAAATATCGTCTTTCGAAAGGTCAAGAACTTGTGCAATCATCGCAAGCTCCTTAAAATCTATCGGAATAGGAAGCGTCCCTCTAAGCATATCCACAATATCCAAACGTTTTTTACGCGGAAAAGCTTTTAAAAAGGTTACTACAGACATCCCTTTTTCTTTCATAACGCTTTTAAAAAACTCAACAGAATCATCTATCAATATCGGCTCCTGAGGAATTTTATATTCTTCAAATTCTTCAGGCTGAATTTCCATAACCGTTGCAATACGTTCTAATGTTGTTCCGCGCGTTGAAAACGGTATAGTGTTATCTATAAGGTTATATACATAAGAAAGTGTAACACCTATCATTTCAGCAAAATCTTTTTTGTGCAAAGAATTTTTTTCCAAAAACTTTGCGACTTTCTCTGAACTTTTTTCTTGAATGATTGGTTTATTTTTCATGGTTTTATCCTCATCTTTTAGCATTATCAACATAAAAGTTATTTATCTTTTTGTTAAGCGAAAGTATGGTAAACAAGTGAGGTAATATTTATTTAAGTTAAAATAAGAAATATAAAGGTAAAAGCGGGCACAAGCGTTTGAATTTAATTTTAGCTACTGATAAAATAAATCCATAAACATAGTGACTGACAAAAGCTTTTTAAACACCCTAAACAATCGATAAAAAGGATAAAAAAATGAAGTTAATCACAGGACTCGGCAACATTGGCGAAAAATATTGTTTTACAAGGCATAATGCAGGATTTATGGTTCTCGACAAATGGGCTATGGATAACAATATTTCGTTCAGAGAAGAAAAAAAGCTCAAATGTTTTATTGCAAAAATGGGAGATAATCTTCTGATAAAGCCCACGACTTTTATGAACCTGTCAGGCGAAGCAGTCCGCGCTGTCATGGATTATTATAAAATAGATGTTAAAAATTTACTTATAATTTATGATGATATAGCGCTTGATTTAGGCAGGATAAGATTTAGAGCAAACGGTTCTGACGGCGGGCATAACGGGATTAAATCAATAATAAAGCATACAGGCACAAAAGAATTTGACAGATTAAAAATAGGTATCGGCCCTCAGCCGAATATTCCGTCAGAAAATTATGTTTTACAAAATTTTGCACAAAATCAGCTGCCTGAACTTAAAAATGTTCTCAAAACAGCAATTGAAGCCGTAGAATTTTATCTTGACAACGGAATTCAAAAGGCACAAAATCAGTATAATTAGCCTGATTGATTAGTAATTTATCTGTTTTTCATATATAATTAAACTAAAGTTAAATAAAATTAAGGAGTAAAAATGAGTTTACAGACAGCAGAACAGTTTGAAGAAAACGAACAGTATACACAGGCGTTTGAAGAATATCAAAAACTTTATAACAGAAACCCGAAAGATTTAAGTTTACTAGAAAGACTGGGGCATATATCAATGCTTCTTGATAACAAAGAGCAGGCTGCCGAGTATTATTCAAAAATTCTTGAATTTGATGCAACAAACGTTCTTGCCTATGAACAGCTCATGGATATTTATGTTACAACAGACAAATATAAATACTACATCTATAGAGGCAATATGCACTCTGTTGAACACAAATTGGAACATGCAATAAATGATTACAAAAAAGCGATTAACGCTGCTCAGGAAGACAAAGAAATGCTTTCCGCTAGATTTGTTCTTGCAACTCTTTATGAACAGGAAGGAAATCACTTAAAAGCTATTGATGAATATTTGAAAGTTCTTGATTACGAAGACGCGCCTCAGGAAGCTTATATAAGACTTTCTAATCTTTATGTAAAAGAAAATGCAACACCGAGCGCTATTGAAATTCTTGAAAGAGGACGTAATAAAGGACTTGATTTAACAGATATAAAAGAACAGCTTGCAGACCTTTATCTTAAAAACGGAAATCCTGAAAAAGCTATTGAAGTTACATCAGATGAATTAACAAAAGTAAAATGTCTGCTTGATATGGGGCATGAAAAAGAAGCTTATACAAAACTTCAGGAAATGGAAGGAGAATACAATCATATTGCGCAATTCCATTCCCTAAAAGCTCAGTATTACTATATGACTAAAGATTTTGATAAAGCTCTTGAATGCGTAAATAAATTTGACGAATTTGAAAAGAATTCACCGCTTACATATCAAATGCGCGCCCTTATTTTTGAAGAAAAGAATGATGATTTTAATGCCCACCTAAACTGGGGCAAATATAACCTTGTCCGCGGAAACAAAGACATTGCGATAAACGAATACTTAAACGCATATCAAATAAAAAATGATAACATTGACTTATTAAACACTCTTGCGATGCTTTTAGAAGAATCCGGCGACAGAAACCATGCAATGGAATTTTACGAAAGAATTTCAAAACTTGATGAAAACGACAAAAAATCTCTGCAAAAACTTGCTGAATTCAGAGAAAGCATAGGCGACTACAAAGCTCAGGCGGATTATCTTTTGAAACTTTATCATCTCGATAAAAGAAATTCAACCACTGTCAGAAAATTAGGTGAAGCTTATGAAAAACTTCGCAACAAACCTGCAGCAGTTGAATGCTATGAAAAATACCTTGAAATCGGCAAAGGTAATCCTGATTACTCTAAAATTCAGCATAAACTGGAAAAACTTAATAACACCGAAATGCAGGAAGAAGAAGGATTTATTGACAAGATAATGAAATGGTTTGGCAGGGATTAATTTTTAAATACCAAATCGCCAATGCTTCAAAAGAAGCTTCCGAAACAAATTAGGGATGACGGATTAAAAAAGTGTTCCTAGCATTCCGGCATAAAGCTGATAGAAAGCCATTGCAATAAACAGAACAAAACCGCCCATAATTACAATAAGAGTCGGTTCAAATAATTTTAGCATTGCATCTAGCGCCATATCAACTTTTTTATTAATAACATTGGCAGCATCTTTTAGCATTTTTCCTAGCGTTCCGGACTTTTCTCCTGTTGCAACCATTGTCATCAATTCTCCAGGCATTAATCCTGTAATCTGAAACGCTTCAGACAGAGTCTTGCCATTTTTTGCAAGACTTGCAGCATTCATTGCCTGTTTTTTCATTACTAAATTTCCAAGAGTTTTTCCTGAAAGCTCTAAACCTGATAAAATAGGCAGCCCTGCATCATATGAAATTTGTAAAACCTGAATAAAGTTAGAAAGATTAATGTACTTTATAAACTCAGATACTGTCGGAACTGTAAGGATAAATTCATCCCATTTGTTTTTATAAACCGGATTTTTAAATAAACTGGAGATACAATAACATAATGCACAAAATACTATAATAACCAGCCACCAAAAATTCCCGAAAAATAAGCAGATATCAATTAATATTTGCGATAATAACGGGATTGTACCGCCATTGAATTGAATTACACTGTAAAACGCAGGAAAAACAAACTTTGAAAACAGAAGCAAAACTCCAAACATTATCAATATCAAAACAGCAGGATAAATAGATGCTCTAATTATTTTCCCTTTAATACTATCTTGATTTCGCAGCAACACAAGCATTCGCCTTAAAGTTTCTTCTAATTCTCCGGCATCCTCCCCTGCTTTAACAAGAGAAATATATACAGGACCAAAAACAGAGCCATAAAGAGAAGTTAAAGCCTGAGCAAAAGTCATGCCGCTAAGAATTTTTTGCTGCAAATTTGCACAAACAGTTTTAATTTTTTTAGACGGAGCATTTATCTCAATTGTCTGCAAAGCCTCTAATATTGAAATACCTGCAGAAAGCATTACCTCTAATTCACTTGTAAAACTTATTTTATCTTTAAGTGAAAGAAACGTAATTTTTTTATCAGTATATTGTCCTGAATAAGGCAAATTAGTTTCAATTGATGGCTGTTGCAATTCTTCCATATAAACTTTGGTTGGAATAAAGCCAAGCTCACGGATTTTTTCACGCGCTTCTCTTGGAGATGCGGCCTCTACCACACCTTTAATTATCTCTTTATTATTCTTTAACGCATTATATTGAAATTTAGCCATAACCAATAAATACTTTAAACGATTTCATCAAAAATAGCAACAAAAATTCCGCCCTAAAGGGCGGAACTTTTTATAATTATTGAACTACTTCTGAGGGCTCTGACTGCTCTTTTTTAGATCTCTTAGATTTCTTTTCAAAAGCAATCTTGTCATCAACAAGTTTTATAACAATCGTATCACCCGGAGCGTACTTGCCTGAAAGAATTTCTTCAGCAAGCATATCTTCTATCTTGCGTTGAATTAACCTTCTCAGAGGTCTTGCGCCATAAGCTTCCGAGTATCCGTTCTTAGCCAGATGATCTTTAACTTCATCTGTTACCTCAACAGACAATTCTCTTTCTGCAAGACGTTTGAACAAGTCTTTAAGCATCAAGTCAACAATCTGTCTGATTTCCTCCTGTGACAGGTGAGAAAATACGATTGTTTCATCAATACGGTTCAAGAACTCAGGTCTGAAGGCTTTTTTCATTTCCTCAGTAACTGTTTCTTTGAGTTTTTCGTATTTGTCTTTTGATTCATCATCACTTGTTGAGAAGCCGAGTTTTGATGTTGTTGTAATCATGCTTGCACCAACGTTAGATGTCATAATAATGATTGTATTTTTAAAGTTTACATGACGGCCTTTTGCATCAGTTAAACGCCCATCATCAAGTATTTGAAGCATAATATTAAATACATCAGGGTGAGCCTTTTCAATTTCATCAAAAAGAATTACGCTGTAAGGTTTCTTACGTACAAGCTCTGTCAAATGCCCGCCGTCATCATAACCGACGTATCCCGGAGGAGAACCGATAAGTTTTGCGGTTGAATGTTTTTCCATAAATTCTGACATATCAACTCTTATCATATTATCTTCCGAGCCAAATACGGCTTCTGCAAGAGCCTTTGCAAGTTCAGTTTTACCAACACCGGTAGGACCGCAGAAAATAAAGCTTCCGATAGGTCTGTTCGGACTTTTCAATCCTACACGGGCACGTCTTATTGCCTTAGAAATTGCAACGACAGCGTCATGCTGACCGATAACTCTTTCATGAAGAGTATCTTCAAGTTTAAGAAGTCTTTCACTTTCCCCTTCAGTCAATTTGGTAACAGGAACACCTGTCATTGTTGAAATAACTTCAGCAACGTTTTCAGCAGTAACAGTAGGCTTGTTAGCTTCATGCTCTTCTTTATATTTCTGAGTCATCTCGCGAATTCGTTCTTTCAGGTCTGCCTCGTCATCTCTTAATTGTGAAGCTTTTTCAAATTCCTGATTTCTGATAGCTTCTTCTTTCTCCTTGATTAATCCGCGCAGTTCTTTTTCAAGTTCCTTGCCTTCCGGTGAAAGATTTGAAACTTTAAGACGAACTTTAGAAGATGCTTCATCGATTACGTCAATAGCTTTATCCGGCAAAAATCTGTCTGTAATATATTTATTAGACAATTTTACAGCCGCAACAATAGCTTCGTCAGAAATTATCAATTTGTGGTGTTCTTCATACTTAGGTTTTAAACCTTTGATAATCTCAATAGATTCTTCTTCAGTAGGCTCGTCAATAATTACAGGTTGAAAACGACGTTCTAAAGCTGAATCTTTTTCAACATATTTTCTATATTCATCCAGAGTTGTCGCACCGATAACCTGAATTTCGCCTCTAGAAAGTGCAGGTTTCAAAATATTAGCCGCATCAATTGCACCTTCTGCGGCGCCGGCACCGATAAGTGTATGCATTTCATCAATAACAAGAATAATATTTCCTGCCTGACGGATTTCATCCATAATTTTTTTCAGACGCTCTTCAAATTCGCCGCGGTATTTTGTACCTGCGACCAAAAGCCCCATATCAAGCTGAATAACTTTCTTGCCGTCCAAAATATCAGGAACTTCTGCATTAACAATTCTTGTTGCAAGGCCTTCAGCAACGGCTGTTTTACCAACACCTGGCTCCCCGATAAGTACAGGGTTGTTTTTTGTACGTCTTGCAAGGATTTGAATAACTCTTTCAATCTCTTTTTCTCTGCCGACAACCGGATCTAAACGTAATTCCTGTGCGGCAAGAGTTAAATCACGACCAAATTCATCCAAACTCGGAGTTTTTGTCTTTCCGCCAGTTGAAGAAGATGAACTTGAACTTCCTGATGAAACCGTTTGCGGCTTAGATTCTCCAAGCATTTTAACAACGTTGCTTCTGATTTTATTTAAATCAACGCCGAGATTTTCAAGAACACGTGCAGCAACGCCTTCTCCTTCTCTGATAAGTCCGAGCAGCAAATGTTCTGTTCCTATGTAATTATGTCCCAATTGCCTTGCTTCATCCCATGACAATTCAAGAACTCTTTTTGCCCTCGGTGTAAATGGAATTTCAACGGCAACAAATCCCGAGCCTCTGCCGATAATTTTTTCAACTTCTGCTCTGGCATCTTTTAATGTCACGCCCATTGATTTTAAAGTTTTTGCGGCAACCCCTGTTCCTTCGCCGATAAGCCCGAGCAATACCTGCTCTGTACCGACGAAATTATGACCGAGTCTGCGCGCTTCTTCCTGAGCTAACATTATAACTTTTATAGCTTTCTCCGTAAAACGTTCGAACATTTATATATTTACTCCTATCTCTCTCTTATAATATATATATTTTACATAAAAAATAAAAAACTTTCAAGGGGTAAATACAGGGACTTATATCGCAGTTTACAGAAATTATGGGTAAAAACGTCATGCAGAACTTGTTTGACAAAGCGAACCAAAATTTTTGTCATCCTGAATTTATTTCAGGATCTGAAAAATTTTGAGTGAGCCTGTTCTTACGAAGTGCTGCATCTCATAGTAACTAGACTCTGAAACGAGTTCAGAGTGACATTTTAGATATTGTTTAGTGTAAACTATGATATAAATTTCATAAAAAAATAGTTGACATTTAATTTTGCTTCATGTAGAATTGAACTTGTCGAAAGAAATAAGCCCCCATCGTCTAGAGGCCTAGGACAACACCCTTTCACGGTGTAGACAGCGATTCGAATTCGCTTGGGGGTATT